>JALZVW010000146.1 GCA_023301745.1 Arenicella sp.
TTCTTCACTAATATCGGCTTGGGCGAAACCTGCACTCGAAGCACTTAGTACTGCTGAGGCCACACTAGTAAGCACAAAGCCCTTGGATAGCTTTTGTCGTAACATTCCAGTGCTCCTCCATTTATGGGTATTATTCATATTATTCTCTTATATTTATTAGTCGTTAATTAACCACCTATGTTGGTGTTTACCAATATTTACAAATTAGTCGACCAATTGCAACAACTTTGGCTACACAATATAACTATTATTGGTCATACCAATTTATATGACGATTAGTACTGTGGAATAAAAAAACAAATCGCTAAGATAGCGTTTCCAATCCAATGCGTTGCTCTATTGGAGTAGCGTCAAATCAACTACATTTAATGCTAAATATAAAACATTAAAGCCGATTAAAATCAAATACTTAAATAGCTTATATCATCTAAAATATAAGACACTAAAAATATCATTCTGTCGACTCTACTACTAAGCTGCCCTGCATATTAATGCTAGATTCTGATATCAAAAGGTCAAAAAAGTTGTTGAACATTTCGATCTCATCACTATTGACGAACTGTCGCGGCACCCTTAACACAGTGACAACCGAGAGCTTTCCCTGGCCAAGCTGCTCGACCTTGCGTGTCATCGAGCCAAACTGACCTTCGAGGCTCAAAGACGCTGGTAAACGCTTTAATTTCCAGAGTGCAGAGGTGTCAACTTCAATCCTTGATTCAACCTCCAAACCCTCGAACTCAGAATCATAATATTGACTTGAAAGTTTAGAGTTTTTGAGTTCATAACGCAGCCAATGATCGCGCTCGGTATAATTCAAATCTTTATCGACCGCAAGGAATGGCTCGTATTCTGTGGCCGACTCTATTTCAAGGCTTGCGCCCAGAGAATCAATGTTTTGAAAGCTAAAATCGGGGCCCACTGAATTCGACACGGTATCTTGATATTGCTTAACCAGTGCTTCGGATCGCCCGGCATCACTCTTAGAACGAAGCCAACTGCGAGTGTCTCCGGCATAGCTTGCCCTATAGGTTCGCTGTTGAGTTTCAATCTGCTGAGCCTTGTCGCCAAAAATCAAATTGATTTTCGAATTCATAAGCCATCGAGGGCTCTGGCTGGTCAGTCTGGCAGGCTCAGCCCCGCTTTGAAGCGGCAGCATTACTCGGCCTTGAATCCAACTAGATATGGCACTCCAATGCGTGTCGGCATCGGTCGCATCAACACAATACTGCTTACCTTCATATTCGAAACAGGCAATCATATGATCAAAATATCGGCCGCTAGGTGTCTTCAAGCGAGCAGGATCTTTACGCGTGGTTGCTATCAGAACTGGGTAGGCTTTGAGCCCTAATTTTCTGAGTAGCGCAACGAGCGCCGCGGTTTTGTCTTTACAGTCACCAAATCGGTTTTTATCAACCGAGGCTACTGTGTGCGGTGTAATGCGGTGACCTATTTCAGAGAGCGAGAGATAGCGAATATCGCGGCTTACATATCCATGAATGCGTTGAATTTTTTGATCTAGTGAATCAGCTGAACTGGTGAGTCTAGCGAATAATTTATCCACTTCAGGAGACTCTAACTCAGCTTTGTTAAACGCCGCCAAAGAAGTATCTATCACCTCAGACCAACTAAATGATTCACTTAAGTAGACTTGATCAATGACATCACGCCAGATCACGCCAGAATCGGGCTTATAACCCAATAATGCGTCGCCAAAGCAGCTTACCTCGCTTTCTGACCCAGAGCATTCAACCCGTTCACCACTGACCGCCCAGTTGAGCCGTATAGAGTCACTGCGTGCCTTAAGACTGAAGCTCAAAGTGTCACTATTGCTAACAGGGTAAAGGGAAAATGACCAGTTTGATTCCAATTTGGATAAGGGGTAACTCAATTCGTATTCCAACACCGACACATCTCCAGCACTTAAGCCAGAATAAGGAAGTATGACCTTTTTGCTGTCGGTGAAAATATTATAAGAGTCATCGTTAACGATTCGTGCATTGTTACGATCAATGCGCTGATAACTCCCCGTGGCATCAATAACGCCAGCTTGGTGTATGGTTAGTTTTTCTACTTCTTTGTCCCAATAAACGGCTCCATTACCATCGTTTTCAACATCAGTTTGCTTGGGGTAAAACCAAATTGTTTTAATTTTTTCAACGACTTGGTCACCAATAATTTGAATGTCGGCTTTATAGGCAACCCGAGTTAACTCGCTCGGCATTTCTTTTCTAGCGAAAAAATTTGATGTTATTTCTTGCGTATCATCGCTTAACGTCGATTTTAAAAGGTACTCAGGGCTAGCATTAGCCGAGACATTAAAGGCAATAAACAACAAACAACTAAAAACCAAGGAACGAGTAGTAATGAATGTCATTTCGGTGCCTCCATGCCAACAACAGAAAACGACTTAGCGGCATCTAAGACTGTTTTTTTAACTTGCTTATAGGTGTCTTCCTCTTCGCGGGCGAACCCCAGAAGCTCATAAAATTCATCACCATGTTTAATCACTTTACTAACACTTACCTCATGGTCGCGGCCCTTCTCTAGCGAACAAACCGTCGTTGATACAACCGAGAGCTGATCGACGGCGAACTCTCGAATTTCGTTACAGCTGGGTTTTGACTTAAAATCAGGCTGCATGTCCTTAAACCGCCAGCGACTAATTGAGTTCAGGTCATCATTGTCATCACCGTGCTTAAAAACCAGTAAGTAAGCGCTCGATGACTTGCCGCCGAATTCGACCAAAGCCGAACCATCTGAGATAGCGCCAACTTCTACCCTGCGCCAGCCAACACCATTGATATTAAGCTGATAAGTGTTATCAGTACTTAGGTAAGAATAATCGGCTGACAAATTTTCTATTGTCTCCTGTTCTATTGTCTCCTGTTCTATTGTCCAATAATCATAGGCAAGCACTCCCCAAATAAGTATGAAAATACTCATGAGCAGCCATTCCCACCAATAGTACCAAACCTTACGGCCTTGAAACTCTAAGAGTTGCGCATCATGTTGCTTCAAGGTATTAAATCGAATGTGCAGTAAACATAGTAATAAGTGCCCTATTCCAATACAAACAAATGCTATCCACCACTCGATTGCCAGCCAGTCAGGGAGCCCAGCAATGACGCCACTAATCACCATCAGGGCGACCCAAACACTTCCCCAGCCCCGCCAACGGGTATTCACCCGGTCGCCTTCAATCTGACTAAGTTCTGCAAACATCCGGGGAAAGGCAAAAAGCTGAGCAAATGCCACTATCGGAGTAAAGAACCAAAGCCAAGGAGAGTAGTCATTCGAGCGCATGTTTTTAACATCGTTCGCGCGGCCAACCGCCCAAAAGCACCATGATAGCGTAAGCGTAATGAGCCCTAGAACGAACTCAAACCATACCGAGCGCGGGTAATGGACGACAGGCCTATAAGTGGTTTCGACGGTGGGAATTTGACTGTCATTGTTAGTCAAAGGCACTAGACTTGGTTCGTCGTCCATGATGAAAGATTCATTCATTTAAAATTCATTGGTTAAGCATTAATCAATACAGACTGCATTTTCGCATAGCGATTGATAGCGACAGTCAGTCATTTAAAAGCCGTTAGCGGCAACTCTCAAGATAATCATGCTCGTGTTGCTATTGGTGACAGGGCTAAGGAGTCAAGACAACGCTCTTAAAAAAGAGATTTGTCGTTTTTCATGGTTATTACGTCAACAATTTTCTCAATATCAGCGTCATCAACCTCAAATGCCGATGAGTAGGCGCGTAATAGCATGTTTTCGTCTTCATCTAAAAACCCATCGGCCATCGCGATATCAACCATATTGGCCATTGCAACGCGTTGCTGGCTCGCGGTCAAAATTTGAGCAATCAAGGTAACACACTCATCAATTGGCGTGACATCCCAGACTGAAATTGCAAGATCCCATTCTCCTGATAGCGAAAAACCATCTAAGCGATTAATGATAGCGATTTCATTTCGGTTTAATTTGCCATCAATCGCGGCCATTGTAATGGTAGATAATAGAAGCGCGGCTTTAGGCGTAAGCATTATGGTCATAGTGACTTAGTTCCAGAGTTGGGGCATTTAGAAAGCTGATTATCTATTATAGTGTTTGAATCAGTCGAATACTATGAACAGAGCCTCATGGATCATAATTGCTTTTATTGTATTAAGAGGTTTTCTTCACGTTTCTTGTACTCACGGCTAAAAGCGATATTCGCTCAAGACTCACCCGATTACCAATGAGTTGCATAGCCCGTTTGGTTTACTAACCGCCTATCGAAGGCGCGTAGGCCTCGATGAACTCTTTAGGCATTCTAGACGCCCTACCTGAGACTAAATTAATGCAAATGTAGTCTATCTCTGCGGCAATTAGTAGCGTCTGGTCTGATTGCCGGACAACTTGAAACTCACGAGTAGCGCGTAGCTTATTATCGTTAAAAGTAACCCATTCTCCAATAGTTACCTCATCGTCTAAATACGCGGCGGCATGATAAACAATTCTGCTTTCTCTGACCGCCATCCCCATGCCGATTGATTGGACATTGTCTAAATCGATTCCCGACTCAAATGAGTGAGCACGAGCGCAGTCATCAAGCCACTTAACATAAACAGCATTATTCACATGGCCGTAGCTGTCGATTTCGTCTTTCGACACCAAGACTTGAAATAAAAATGGCTTATCATACTTCCAATTAAATTCAGTTTTTATCATCTTTGTGTTTATACCACTGAGTAAGCGTCACCCGAAAGCTAAATTTTACGTGATCTTCATTGCGATTTTTGTGATAGTGGGCACGAGTTATTATGGTCAAGTCACTCAAGCCTGTTTAGGAGAACAATCAATATAGTATTAACTCCCAATTAAGTTTTACACTTTTGCATAATCAAACGCAGGCGTTTGCCGCGTTCAGTCCTTTACCTTGATCTTCAGACGATTGAAAATTGAATAGAGTGACGATCTGGGCATACCCATTTGCTCAGCGGTAGAACTCGCATTACCGCCGGCACGATCGAGCTTATACAGAACCAATAAGCGTTCTATTTCACTAACCGAATCGCGATAACCGGCGTCATCACGTGCGTAGTTAGAGAAAATTTCCATAATCTTATTAGTGGTACGTCGCTCTTCAGAAAACGGCATATACCGGCGAATGTCAGTTGATTTATGTTGATACTCACTCGCAAGTGTAATGACAATAAATAAGGTTGTCGCAATCGGAAAAATAACAGTACCGTTGATAAGAACCCCGGCATTCATTAGGCCCATTACAACAATCACGGCTAAGAAATGCGGTGTCAGCGCGATTGCGGTATACAGGCTACGCATCTTCATCATGTGGTTATCGGCTCTGGTATAACTGACATAGAGCTGAACGATAATCGACAACAATAAGGCAAAGGATAAAGCTTGAAACGTCCAGTAAAACTCACCGCGTAACGCAGTAACTATATATGAAAGGTGGCTCGTGCCCGCTATTATCAAATCACTAAAAATAGCAACTAGGGCAAAAATCAGGCAAATAAACACGCTTACGCTAATATGCCAGTACTTTTTTACAGCCGAAAAACTAGTCACATACCAACTAACCGAAAGAAGAGATGCTATCGATACCAAATAATAAATCTTTAATAGATAGTCGGTCTTAGCGTCGTTAAAAAAACCAAAAAACAAGATCACTTCACAAATATTATGGAATGCAAATATCGAAATCATGCACATAAATGCCCTACTGGCACCAGATTTGCTCTTAGCGTAAAAAACCACAGTAAACTTAACTGCCAGCGCTAGTATTGCCGGGATTATATAAACATTCATAGGTGCATGATCTCGATAGTACGACTACTTCTTGTAATAGACCTTAAGTAAAGTCTAAGGTTTCAGGCAAAGCCATGATTAGCAAATAGCAAGAGAATTAATAGGTATAGCCAAATTGGCCAAACACAAAGCCCGAGCCGGCAAAGCATCCTCCAATTCTGTCTCCTTTTATCGCGTGCCCATCTTTATTCAATTTCTTGAAATTTACTGGAAAGGTTGCCGACGTAATGTTGCCCAATTTATCTAAAGTCTTAACCATTTTTTTTGGCGAAACACCATTCATATTAGAGATTCGATCGAAGGGCTTCTGACCCATTTGATGGCTCAGCACCCAGTCGAACTCGCTCCATCCTAACTGCATTAATGTGTCATCAATCAAACCATGATGACCTTTAATAAAGGCATTTGTGATCTGCCCCATATCCATATATCCATTAATACTCCCATCTTCTCGCTTTTTATAAATACATTTATCGGCAAGATGGCTAAAAGTATTTGTGTTAAATAACTCAAAACCCGAATTATCGCCTTTTTCTACTGGGCCAATAATAACCGCCCCGCCAGCATCACCAACCGACAGTGCACCGATGATATTACGCGCCGTCTTAATATCGACACCCCTTTTTAGCACATCAACAGCGGCCCGTAAAACCTTAGATGGGATTTCTCCGGTGACAACTAAGGCATACCGTGCAATACCACTCGCTATATAAGTATCAGCCACTTGCATCGCGTCTATAAAACCAAAGCAAGCGTTGGCCATATCAAAAGCATATCGCGCATTCAGCCCTAGTTCATGTTGAATTATATGCGCCGTCGCGGGCTCAGGCTGATCTCGCTCGATACCACAAAATATAACTAAATCAATAACTTGAGAATCAAACCCAATGAGTTCGTCTAACGCCATTCGAGCGGCCGGTATTGCTAGTTCAGATGGCAAGACACCGCTTGGCGCCACCCTCCTTTCCTCGATACCCATTTTTTCGGTCATCCAATTGATCGGCATACCGTAATTTACTTCAGAGTGTATTTCTTCAAATAATTCTTCAGATCGGACTATCTTCGCTGGCAAATGGATACCAGTCGAGTGAATTTTATTTTTAGTCTTTTGTAATTGGTACATATAATGCTCCGATATAGTAATGTCTTAAATAAGACGGTTGAATTAACTATATTAGCAATGAAAATGATGGAATTACGAAAAATAGACATTTGTAGATAAATCATTTAGTAGGTAAGATTCATCTATTGAAGAAATCAACGAGACTGCTGAATATTATTTCAGGCAAGCCGCGATAACTTAGATGATGTTTTTATGATTAAACCATCAACTAAAATCTTGTTAATTTTTAATAGGAAATAGGCCCTCGAATATCCGTATTCGAGAACCTTTCCGGTAAGGCAATTCCCCCCAAGGTCTTAGCCTACCTGCTTATAAATTTATAATAATATCTTAAATTTATAAGTGGTCCCAAATTTGCCGCACAATAGGGTTGGATTAGCGACGACAAAATTTGGTTGCATATACGGGTCAAATATATGCAGATCAAAGATAGCATACCTTATTAACTTGGTGTGCTATCTTTTTGATTTCTTGCGATTAAAAACTCATTTAATTAGACATTTGGACAAAAAAATCAAATTATTAACCTTGATTTTATCGCCATATACTGACAATTAAGCGCAGAACTGATTGCCAATGAAAAAATCGGCATATTAAATGAACGTAAAAAAAAACAGCTTGTCAGCTACCTAAAAGTAAGTCTAATGATGCGATTTGAACACCTAAGCTTGATAAGTGCCTAAGCCAGAATCACCTCGGCAACGCTTTGTACAACTCCCTATCATGCAACTTTGTGGTAAACATTAAATGAAGGCTTTTCAAGGTTACTTTTTTGAATATGCTTCGCCATTTCCTTTTTAATATGCATGTACAAAACAATTAGGTCTGGGTTTTCCGACATTGATGCATATTTAAATACCCGTTTTATGATATCTGCTTGCTGCATTCTCAGGTCAGCGCCCTCTCTGACCCTAGCTAGACGAACAAATTGAGTTAGCAGAATAATCGTACGAGTATTCAACGCCACTACTTTTATCTCACTAAGTCTAACTTTCATTAACGGCTCCAATCCTTTTAATATGCTAGCTAATTCCAACCCAGCTACACAATTTAAGTTTTAACACCTACTACTCTAACAAAAATCATCGAGGCTCTTAGTCTAATAATAATAAGACTAAAGTCGCTAATCGTTAAAACGGTTAACTTTGATAAACATCGAAGCCTGTTTAGCCACGGCAATCGAAATATCGTCTACCTCTATTTTATTAATGCCACGGCCATATCGAAACCTTGACCTAGTTTGTTTGTTTGTTTGTTTGTTTGTTAAAAAGTTATAGTTCTCGCATTTAACTCGATAGAGCTTATTGGCTGCCTAAACTGTAAAACACCCTGCTCTTCTAGTAAATCGTCAACGAGGCGAGATTGTTGAGCCGAAATCGGCGTATAACGCGGGTATATTGGCACGGTATTAAAATGACGGTCATTCACCCAAACGCAATCCCATCCTTTAGTTTGTTGAATGAATCGTTTGGCGCCATCAATCCCCCAAGCTTCTAAGCAACCGCTTATGCAAGTATCAACGTAGGACTGAGGTAGAGGGTTTACCGCTGTCGCAACATCAACAGCTAGACGTTCACAAACCCAAACCTGGTCGCTCTCACAGAGTACATCGCGTTGCCTGTTAAGCATAAGCTGATCAATGTTCAAGAGGGTAAATTGGTAGCCTCTTTCACGATCAGAAAGTTCTTTGTCGATGTCACTGGCGATCAGTACGCCATCAAGTTGTTTTGACGGGTCACGACAAGCGCCCGCGTAAGTGGCTCGCTCGTCGGGATAAGTAGCGCACCATGCTCGAGACCAACCTTCAACGGTCGCCACTGTCGCCGTAGACTGAATGCCAGAATAATGTCGGCGACTATACTCACTGAGTAAACTGCCGTAGCCAAATATGTAGTTCATGCCTTATGCTCGAGCTATTCACGTTGGCTTAATTATGCAAAGCTTCAATCGAAAAAAGTATGCGTAATATCGTAAAACTTGAAAATAAGCCGCCTAGTAGGCAACAATACTCACCTCTTACTCATATTTTTAAACACGCATTATCAATTTCAATGAAATAGGTCCTCTGCTAATTCGTTCTAATATAGACATGTCGTTGTTATTTTTTGGTAATCGAATATACATAATTAAGGAACCCTCATGACTATGGTCAAAAATAGTAAATATCAGGCAAAAATTGAAGCACTCTTAAGCAAAGCTGACATTCATGTCAATGGCAACCGACCGTCGGATATCCAGGTTCATAACGCCGATTTATTTGGTCGAATTATTGGTCAAGGATCTTTGGGGCTCGGCGAGTCTTATATGGAAGGCTGGTGGGATTGCGCCGACCTTGATGAGTTCTTTTACAAGTTGCTCGACGCCAAGCTAGCAAGCAAAGTGACCACCGTTAGAGATAAACTCTTTTATCTACAAGCCCATTTGGTCAATCGCCAAAAGGGAAAACGCGCCTTTGAAGTCGGCTCAACCCATTACGACGCGGGTAACGACTTGTATCAACGCATGCTAGACAAACGCATGATTTATACCTGCGGCTATTGGCAAGACGCCGACACCCTAGATCAAGCTCAAGAGCACAAGCTAGAGCTGGTCTGTCGCAAGCTAAAGCTTGAACCGGGAATGCGAATTCTCGATATCGGTTGCGGTTGGGGCGGCGCAGCACGCTATATGGCTGAACACTACGATGTTGAAGTTGTTGGCGTTAGCGTTTCCCAAGAGCAAGTAAATATGGCTAACCAGAAAGCCAAAGAACAAGGTTTGAATGCGACATTCATATTCCAAGACTACCGAGATGTTAACCAAGAGTTTGATCGAGTTTACTCCCTAGGCATGTTTGAACATGTTGGTTTTAAAAACTATGCGGAATACTTCGAAGTCGCTAATCGCTGCCTTAAAGATGGTGGCCTCTTTTTACTGCACACGATTGGCCACAGAGTGACGAGCGAATTAGTAGATCCGTGGATCGAGCGCTACATTTTTCCGAACTCAATTTTGCCATCCTCAGAACTCATAAGCCATCACAGCGCCGAGCTATTTACCATTGAAGACTGGCATAATTTCGGTCTCGACTACGTTAAGACATTACACGCATGGCGAGACAACTCGAATGCGGCGTGGTCTGAGCTCGGTTCTTACGACCAAGAATTTCAACGTATGTGGAATTACTACTTGATGTGTTGCGCCGCGGCATTTCGTCTGTACCGAAATCATCTCTGGCAAGTTGTTTTTTCAAAGGGACAACAGAGCGAACCCTATAAGGCCGTTCGTTCAGCCGTGGAGCCTGTAGTGCCGTAACACGCCAAGCAAATTAGAAGCCTATTTGGTGACCGTGTATAGCGAGGCCGCGAGCAACCGAGGTTGCGCGGTCGCCTTCAATGATTTGGGCTGTATCAAAATTTTCGACCACTTTATTGTGTAAATGCTTAATTCCCATACTGCCCCCCGTTACATAGACCGTATCTATCTGAGTTTTACTTAGTCCGGCAAGCGTAATCGCCTGATAGGCATTGGCTATTATTTCATCACACATGCAATCAATAAGTTGGTGGAATGTCTGTTCACACACGTCTACCCGTAATTTTGGTTCGATAAAATCTAAATCGATAGTTGAACTTGAATGACCGCTAAACGCTTTTTTCATTCGCTCGACCTCCGACAACACGTTATGCACCTGGCGAGACTTAAGCAAGCTCGAGAACCGGTCTATTAACTCAGGGTTGAATACTTGCGGGCTGATTTCATCCATGGCATTAAGCACCTTACGATCATATAGAAGATCGATCTTATGCCATGATGAAGCGTTTTGATAATAGTGATTTGGTACTTCAAGTTGCTCACGACGCTTGAAGCGTTGTTTGTAGCCAAACAATGGCATTGCCTGATTTAACGCGATCGCTTTATCTATATCGTTACCACCAACATGAACACCGCAATTAGAAATAACATCGGCATTAACCGCGTTGGTGGCGGCGAACCTAACCACCGAAAAGTCAGAAGTGCCAGCCCCAATATCAATGACCAAGACCAGTTCTTCGGCTTTTACGCTAACGCCATAGTTAAGCGCAGCGGCAATAGGTTCTAATTGAAACTCGACATTTTTGACTCCAATGTTATGCACTATTTGCCTAAGAGACTCTTGCGCTCGGCGATCAGCTTCAGGGTCGTGGTCAACAAAATGAACAGGTCTACCAACCACTAAATTTTCAATCGGCCGCTGTAAACTCTGTTCAGCGCGGCTCACGACAATAGCCAGATATTGCTCAATAATGTCTTTTACAGCATACCGATTACGTTTAATTTGAACTTCATGGTCTAAGGTTGAGGTGCCCAGAGCACTTTTAAATGAACGAAGGAAACGGCCTTTGTCGCCTAGGTAATAGCGATCATAGGCCTGTTCACCAATGTAAGTTTTATCGTCGTCAAAATCGAAAAAGAAGGTGCTCGGTATTGAGCTATTACCTTGATCGAGTTCAAGCACACGGCTTTGTAGGCCATCGCTGACCGCGACTGACGAGTTGGCGGTGCCAAAGTCTAAACCTAGAGATTTCATCAGAGTTAAAATTATTAAATAGTTGTGGTTTTTGCTAAACCAAGAATCGAATCAATAGAGACATGGTTTGAGCAAGGGAAACACTCCAGCAGACGGCTAGAGTGTTGTGTGTGTTAGGCTTAAGCGCCTTTATTCTAGCTATTTTTTCACCGACCAACGACACCGCGTGCGACAATTTCTTTCATGATTTCAGAACTACCAGCGTAAATAGTTTGCACTCGAGCATCTCTATAGAAGCGAGAAATTGGGTACTCAGCCGTGTATCCATACCCGCCAAATAACTGCAAGCACTCATTGACGGCTCGAAGCTGCATCTCGGTCGTTGCATATTTTACCACCGCGGCGTCTTCGACCGTCATTTCGTCGTGAGCAAACTTGACCATGTACTTTTCGACCAAGGCTTGGCAAAGCTCTAATTCGATTTTTATTTCAGCCAGCTTAAAACGCGTATTTTGGAATTGACTGATCTTCTGGCCAAATGCAATACGCTGAGTAACGTAGTCAGCGGTTAACTTTAGAGCGCCTCGTGTATGGCCCAGCGCCTGCATAGCGCAACCTAAACGTTCGCGAGGCAACTCTTCCATCATGTAAATAAAACCACGACCTTCTTGCCCTAGCAAGGCATTGGCCGGCAGCCTGACGTCAGAGAAAAACAATTCAGCCGTGTCACTACTGTGCTGACCCATTTTCTCTATTTTCTTGCCAACTGAAAAACCCGGCAAGCTGGTATCGACCATAAATAAGGAAACGCCTTTTGCTCCGGCCGTTGGGTCAGTTTTAGCCGCGACCACGACCATGTCAGCATGAATGCCATTGGTAATGAAGACCTTCGATCCATTTAGCACGTACTCCTCACCGTCTTTGATCGCTTTGCTTCGCAATGCCGCCAGATCACTACCGGCGCTTGGTTCAGTCATCGCCAGAGCAGTAACAACCTTACCGGTCACCATACCTGGGAGCCATTTTTCGCGTTGTTCTTGAGTGCCGATATTGTTGATATACGGCGCAACAATATTAGCGTGAATGTTATAGCCAGTCGCTAATGCATGGTAACCCGCCGCACACATTTCTTCTTGAATCATCATCGCGACGTCTAGGTTAGTATTTGCTGCCCCGTAGCGCTCGTCCATGTCGACCAACAGAATTCCAGCCGCCCCCATAATTTGCCAAAACTCTTTTGGCATTAGATGGTCATGTTCCCATTGCTCGTAGTGTGGCTCTACTTCTTCTTTTAAGAAGCGTTGAATCATGTCGCGAAACATCTCCAACTCTTGGTCGTGGGAACTCGTCATAATAGTCTCTTAGTCATTTATAGCGTAGCAATCTAGCGCGTCTACGATCAACAAAATAATTTTTCCGATGCCGTTTTTACTGGTCTTCCCACCACGGGTAAAAGGCCGGCATGTCTTGTGACACGCGTTGGCTAAATTCCGACGGCCTTTTTTCGAGGAAAGACTGTACACCTTCTTTACCGTCATTCCTACTAACATGAAGCATCGAGAGTGAATCTACAATGTGCGCCCCGATAGGGTGATCCAGCGCGCTGTTGCGATACATCATTTGTCGAGTCAGTGTGATCGCAACGGGGCTATGTTGGCTAATTTTTCGAGCTATTGCATAAGCTGCATCGAGCAGCTCATCAGCGGGTAATACCGATTTAACGAAACGAGCCTCTTTGGCCTCATCGGCACTGATTATATCGGCGCTATAACACCACTCAAGCGCTTGCGATATGCCGACAATGCGCGGCAAAAACCAGCTAGAACAAGCCTCAGGAATAATGCCTATCTTGTTGAATACAAAGCCAATTTTTGCTTTCTCAGAGGCAAGTCGAATATCCATCGCACAGGTCATCGTTGCGCCGATACCAACCGCCGCACCATTAATTGCCGCGATGACCGGCTTATTGCATTCATAAATCGCCAGCGTCACTCGGCCGCCGGTATCGCGGACACCTTCGATAAATTCAGTTGACTCTAGATTGTCAGCTAACTCCGCTAATGTCGGATTTAACGACTCATTCAAGCCAAACACATTATCCGAATCAAAGCCGTTGTCGGCTTCTTGTAAATCCATGCCCGCGCAAAAGGCTTTACCGGCACCCGTAACCACGATCGCTCGAACACCATCGTCATGACTCGCGGTGTTAAATGCATTAATTAATTCATTCGCCATTTCCACGGTGAACGCGTTCATATTCTCTGGACGGTTGAGAGTGATGGTCAGAATCGATTCATCAATTTGGTAGTTAATTGTCTTATACATTGCCATACCCCTGCTTCTAATAATGTTATCTGAATTTAAGTGCCCTATTTCTGCAGCAAGCTACCTGCGCGCTCGGCGAATTTTTTTTGTTCTGCTTCATCTTTTAATTGTGCGGCTAAATCAAATGGCACCACAATCCCCTTTTGCATACCTGGTTGGTCTCGCATAGTCAGCATCCAACGCTCTAGATTGTCTAAACCGTCAACCGACACGCCAGACCAATTGTGGGTGCGAACCCAACACCAATTGGCAATATCCGCGATCGAATACTCACCAGCGAGCCATTCATTGTTGGCTAAATGCGTGTCGAGCACAGTAAATAAACGTTTGCATTCATTCTGATAGCGATCGATCGCTGGTTGAATTTTTTCGGGAAAATAACGATGAAACACATTCGCTTGCCCCATCATCGGGCCAACGCCACCCATTTGAAACATTAGCCATTGCATCACGTTCGCTCGGCCCTTTACGTCACTGGGCAGCAAACGGCCGGCTTTCTCAGCCAGGTAAATCATGATCGCGCCGGATTCAAAAATAGCGAGATTATCAATCTCTCTATCAACGATCGCGGGGATACGCCCGTTTGGGCTTTTCTCTAAAAAGCTAGGCTCGTGCTGCTCACCTTCGCTGATGTTGACGAAATGTGTTTCATAGTCCATCTCCAGGGCTTCTAAGGTACATGAGACCTTATGGCCGTTTGGGGTTGGCGCGGTGTATAAGTCAATCATAGTTATAAATCTATAGGTTAAATCGTAATTCCATTCGCAACTACTTATGAGCCGCAACTACTTACGAGCCGCAACTACTTAGAGCCACAAACTTAAGAGTCGCAAACTAAACTTGAAGGCTTGGTCGGTCTGCGAAGCTAGCACGCCAACGCACTAAATTTTGATGCTGTTGGCCGGGCGAAACCTTAACGAAACGCGCAAAATCAATCGCCACAATGGCCGATATGTCCGCATTTGAAAAGCTGTCGGTTGCGACAAACTCTCGCCCATCTAGACGTGCGTCGAGCATGTCAAAGAACGCGTTCAACCTGGCTAAACCACGCACCGCCAGCTCAGGTATCTGGTCATAGTTATCCGCACCGGTAATTGCTCGGCCTTTCATCATTGGTGAGGAATTACGCAAGGCTTCGGCTATGGCGTAAAGGCCTTGAAATTCGATTATTGAATTCCAAGAAGCAACTAAGCCTTTTTCGGCATCGGTTGCGCCCAACAATGGTGGACTAGGAAAAGCACTTTCGAGGTAGGCTGTAATGCCCGCATTTTCGGTAAGAATCGTGCCGTCATCAAGCTTTAACACCGGTACCGTGCAGGATGGGTTTATTAACCTAAACTCATCCGACATTTGCTCGGCTTTCATAATATCAATATGGACAACCTCATGAGGCGCTTGCTTTTCGTGAAGAAAAATACGGGCGCGCCGTGGGCTTGGCGCAGTTAAACAATCATAAAAAATCATTAGCTTATCTCCAAACTAGTAAAGGCCATTTAGGCGTTGTGTGATTATCGCTTGCGCGTCGTCCATAATTCCTGAGATCAAGTCATTCACACTCGGCACGTCATTAATCAAACCCGCGACCATGCCACAGGACCAAGCACCGGCGTCCATATCACCGCTCTGCATAATCTTAGGATAAACGCCTGCCACTTCATCAATAATGTCTTCAAACTTCAAATCAGCACCCAAGCGAGCTTCTTTTTCAAGCAGGCGTTCCACCGCTGGGTTATTCAGAACGCGCTCAGTATTACGAAGAGGACGCATCACTAGACGAGTATCTAACTCAGACGCTTGAACAATAGCATCTTTGACATTTTGGTGAACCGGCGCTTCTTTAGTGGCTATAAACCGGGTGCCCATGTTAATTCCGTCGGCCCCCATTGCTAGTGCCCCCACGAGGCTTCTGGCATCGGCCATGCCGCCTGATGCTACGAATGGTATTTCAAGCTCATCTGCGGCACGCGGCAGTAAAATAAAATTAGGTATATCGTCTTCACCTGGATGACCTCCACATTCAAAACCATCTACCGATACCGCGTCACAGCCAATTGACTGGGCCTTGAGCGCATGGCGAACGGCGGTACACTTATGAATCACTTTGACGCCCCCTTCCTTGAGCATTGGCAACCATTTAGCCGGATTATTACCGGCGGTTTCGACAACCGTAACGCCACTGTCAATGATGACCTCGAAAAGGCTACCATAGTCAGGCGGCGTTAAGGTTGGTAGAAACGTCATGTTTACCCCGAAAGGCTTATTGGTCATGGCTTTGCAGCGTTCAATTTCGGCTCTTAATTTTTCAGGCGTACCCTGAGTTAGCCCGGTGATGATTCCTAAACCGCCGGCGTTTGAAACCGCCGCCGCCAGTTCAGCTAAGCCGACGTAATGCATGCCCCCTTGAATGATTGGATGCTGAATATTAAACAATTCGGTAATACGAGTTTTCATTTTGAGTCCTATGGATAAGGGTGCGACTTTTAGTGATTGGCCGTTATGGTAAACCTAGCAAAGTAGATTTCGCGTTAGTTTCGCGCTCATTTCATTGAGAACACCTTATTGCTTAATCGGAACACCTCATTGCTTAATAGCTAAAGGAGTATTTAATGCGATTTGAATTCAAATCGCCGATATGAATCGCTATTGGCGGTTCAAAACAACTCGATTTGGTTACTAGTTATCGCGTTAAAATCAAGACCAATAAATGGTAATACGGCATCCGCTATCGGCTTAATCTGCTTGTCAATATAGTGGTCATAGTCTAATTGACTAACATGATACTCTAGCGCCTCGGGCCCGTTTGTGGTCATGACATAGCTTATCCACCCTTTATTTTGGTAGATCAATGATTTGCCTAATTTCTCATTTTGTTGGTCAGCAAACCTTGCCGCCCGAACATGCGGCGGTACGTTTTTGACATAAAGCTCTAATCTACGCCGCAGCTGTTTTCGATAACTTAATTTCGCGTCGCACTTGCCTGCAAGAGTATCTTCAACAACCTTTTTCACTAAGTTTGTTGGGTCTTGATCGTGAAACACATGATCAAATAGTTGAGCCTGAAACTCCTTGGCAAGCTCGGTCCAATCGGTTCTGACGTTTTCCAAACCCTTAAAGATAAGGTCTTCGTCACCCGACTCTGAATTAATAATTAGACCAGCATAGCGTTTTTTACTTCCCGCTTCTGAGCCTCTGATGGTCGGCATCAAAAAGCGGCTAAAATGGGTTTCGAACTCTATCTCCAGCAAGCAATCGAGCCCGAGTTCATGCTCAAGCTTGTTCTGCCACTGTTGATTGATGAGTGTCACCAGCTCTTTGCCTATTTCCCGGCACTGCTGGGCATCCAGGCTCTCATCAAGTGACACAAAGGTTGAGTCTGTGTCTCCATAGATAACCGAGTAACCTTGATCTTCTATCCACTTTCCGGTGGTTTGCATGATTTCATGACCACGCATTGTTATCGAGCTGGCTAGGCGAGTATCATAAAAACGGCAACCGCCGGAACCCAGCACGCCGTAAAACGAATTCATTATGATCTTGATCGCTTGTGATCGCACTTTTTCATTGTCTCGCTTGGCTCGGTCTCGTTGGCTCCATAGGTCGGTAATTATCTGTGGCAGATAATGCTTTTGTCGATCAAAGATACCGCCACGAAACCCAGGAATGCTATTTTCAGGGTTCGCTAAACCTTCAATTAGGCCCATTGGGTCAATCTTAAAGGTCCTGATTATCGACGGATATAGGCTCTTAAAATCAAGCACCAGTACGTTGCGATATAAACCCGGTGTCGAATCCATCACATACCCGCCGGGGCTGGCTAAACCGCCGCCCTCGGGCAAATTGGGGGCAACATAACCACCACGATGCAATTGGGGTAAGTAGAGGTTAGTGAACGCCGCAACCGAGCCTCCAGCGCGATCTAATTCTAGGCCAGTAATTTTACTGCGCAAGACTAAGTAGTCGGCAAGCTTGGTGTGCTCGAAGATATCGAGCACTAGCTGGCAATCTTCTAAGTTATAGGCGGCAAGAGCGGCTTTGTCGTGATGAAAGTTATGCACAATTTCGGCGACTCTATCATCGACTCCTTTTTCTACCTTTTTACCCCTGCCCAACAAGGTCTGAGCAACATTTTCCAGAGAAAAACTTGGGAACGTCCAAGTTGCTGACTTCATCGCATCTATTCCATCGATAGTGACCCGTCCGGGTATAGAAACATAGCCCTTGCTGTCGTCATTAATTTGATTTCGCCAACTCGCCTCACGATTCCCTCGGCCCAAGGTTAAGCGGATCTTATGATGTTCAGCGCGCTTAATCAGCACTCGCATATCGAAATTAATGATATTCCAACCAATGATTAAGTCGGGATCGATCGTTGCGACGCGCTCACAAAGGCCTAGCAATAATTCCTGTTCATTACTGAACCATAATATCTTAGTCTGAGCACGCTCTTGCGGTTCGCCAATCATAAGCACTTCAGATATTGAGTTATCTCGCGTCGCCAAACCGATGGAAAATAACTCGCCGTCCATCGCACACTCAATATCCAGCGAAACAGCCACTAAATCAGGGTCATAATCACCACTTTTTATTTTTGCATTTTGGAATTCCAAATACCCTTTACGTTCGATGCAGTCGCCGGTAAAGGCAACACTACCGTAGACAAAACGTTCCATAAGGTAGCGGTCATGCAAGCGAATATCGGCCTCTAACAACTCAACACCCGACCTCTTTAAGTAATCTTGAACATGATATGAGTCTCCTAAGTTGGAGGTATAAACGGCGGCGACAGCGGTTCCCTGAAATGTTTTAAGTGTGAGCGGTTTGACCTCATACTCAGCTCGACGCGAATCGCGACCAAGGCCGTTGAGCGACGTGACGGCTTTAGCGGCATGCTCTTGCGCTATAAAAAACAATGGTCTTTGGTCCGAAACGGTCAATAGCACCGGCCCTAGCTCACTTGCCAGCCAATACTCCAATACGGTTTGACCATAGCGGCTAACACTCGAACGAGTTAGCAAAAAGCCGGCATGAATGTTAGTCATAATATTTTGGCAAGGAAAAGCGATAGTTTCAGCCCTCAATGCTACCTTAAGCGCATCAAAAAGCTGGCAAAAAATCGAAAATGATTGTCTGCTCGAATCGTGACAATCGAGTTAATTATATTCGTTTGTACGAGCACATCGTCTATCGTAAATTTAAACTCAATAATGGCAAACCTATCATGACACTATTGCAAACAAGTCGGCGCTTACAAGTTCGACACGCCCCGATTCTTATAGCATTCTTAATTAGTAGTGCGTGTCAGGCAAGTGATCGCATGCCGCTTGAGCCAGCCGAACACGTAAACCAAAAGCTAGCGCAGGTGAGTGAGTCGCAAAAAAAAGAAGCCCTTTCGGCACTCACACAAACACCAGAATGCCCGATGGTTAGCAGCCAGAACTGGTCAGCGAGCCTCTCAAAGAACGATCAAGGTAAATCAATGATATCGATAAAAGGCGATATAGAACTGCCTAACCCCGGTTATGCAGTGACCCTTGAAGAACAAATGACCGACAGGCCGAGCCAAGCTAAGCAACACTTTAGAATTAAGGCCGAACGCTTAAACGGTTTTTACATACAGGCCATTACACCTATGACCCTCGAGCATTTTGGCCCTGTAATGACGAACCAATACACATCAATTATTATTCATTGTGGCGAGCAAATTATTAGCACCATAGAAAAAGTGCATCAAGCAAGCTAACGTTCACATGAATTAAATAACCTTAGTGGCCTAATTAGCATTA
>JALZVW010000147.1 GCA_023301745.1 Arenicella sp.
AGGACTAAACACATTTTTAAAACCCGTGTCAGAGGTCTAGCTTGGCATCAGTTCCCGTTAATGGCTTTTGCCATCTCGAAACCCAAAGAAAGCTATGGCCAACGGTTCACTTTCACACTTTTTTCTATGGTCTCAATATAACAAGTCTTCAGTGGCTATACCATTGTTTAGTGTCGAGCCTATTTTGTAGAACAATTTCAGGGCCTTTACGCTGGTCAAAAATAGCACTGAGATAACGGCATACCTTCTGCAGAGTAGCGCTTAGGCTCACCCATTTAGGGCTACTTTATAAACCCGTCACACATAGAGGCATCTCTTGCCTTGAACTAAGGAGTCATAGATACTCGCTAACAGAAAATCACATTGATACAGGCGAAACCTGAGTCATACCCAAATAGAAATACGCATTGGTTTTTTCAGGCATTCCATTTTTATTTTATTACCTGCCGGCACTGCTGCTGATTTATTACGCGGTGCCAGTGCGTTTTAGAACAGCCCGCAATGGCGTATTGGTGTTTGCCAGCTTATTGTTCTATGCATGGGGCGAAGGTTTAATGGTTGGCCTATTGCTAATTTCGATCATGGCCAACCATGTCGCGGCTCACCTGATTAATGCTCGACCACCAGGCCGCCAAAGAAAAGCCCGACTCGCGCTAGGCATTTCATTGAATATAGCCATGCTTGTGTGGTTCAAATACGCAGTATTTATCTTTCAAACACTCGGCCTGGACCCGTCAATTGCGCCACAATTGCCATTAGGTATTTCTTTTTTTACATTTCAAGCGATCAGCTACTTGGTCGATGTTTATCGGCGCGAAGCCAAGCCGGCACAATCAATGATGATGAGCGCTCTTTACATTTCATCGTTTCCACAATTAATCGCAGGGCCGATCGTTCGTTACAAAACCGTTGCTCGTCAGATCCTTGACCGCAAGGAGTCGTTCAGTATGTTTGCACTCGGCGTTCATTTTTTTGTGATCGGTCTAGCGCAAAAAGTATTGATTGCCAATGTGGTTGGCATCAGCGCTGACGATGCATTCAATAACGTAGACCAAGGCTTGAGTGTCATCGCTGCATGGTTAGGCTTGTTGGCCTATAGCCTGCAAATTTTCTTTGACTTCGCCGGCTATTCGAATATGGCGATAGGCTTAGGCTATATGCTAGGGTTCACCTTTCCGATCAACTTTAATACGCCTTACGCATCACTCTCTATTACTGAGTTTTGGCGCCGCTGGCACATGACATTGTCGGAATGGTTTAGAGACTATTTATACATTAGTCTGGGTGGTAATCGGTATGGTGTCGCCCGAACAATATTAAACTTGTGGCTAGTATTTCTATTATGCGGTCTATGGCATGGCGCCGCTTGGACATTTATTGCGTGGGGCGCGTGGCATGGGCTTTTCCTGTCGATTGAGCGCCTCTGGCTTAGCAAGGCCCTTAAAACATGTTGGCGGCCGGTTCGCCATGCTTATCTGATATCAGCGGTATTTCTTGGCTGGGTACTCTTTAGAGCCGAAGATATACCGCATGCTTTAAACTATTATGCTGCGTTATTTGGCGTTTCAGAAGTAGCCGCCATTGGCCACCTACCGCAATTGAATATAAACTTACTACTGGTGATGTTGTTCGCCTATTTGATCGCCACCGGCGCACTTCAAAGGCTAGGCCAAGTCTCAAAAAAAATCACCCCCGTCGCAATTTTTAAAAACGCTCAATTGATCTACCGCAATGGCGTTCATTGGCTAACACTGATCATTTTATTACTGCTAAGTGTGACCCAATTGCTCGGTTCTAATTACAACCCATTTATTTATTTTCGTTTTTAACAACGCGACAATGACATACTCAGAAACTAGCCCACTAACAAAAAACACCCGCGTTCACCGTTGCGTTGTTTTTGGGTTTCTTATTCTATTGCTCTTGCCTTCAATGGTTGGCTTATTGGAACTTGGTAGCGACAATCCAAGTCTGGGCAATGAAAAACGCAACAAAGAAGTGTGGCCCAAAACGGCGCTATTAATGCCAGACCCGGCACGTTATACCGCTCAAGTTAACCGCTTCATGAATGACCATATTGGGCTAAGAGAAACACTCCTTAAACTGCATGCCAAGTTTCAATATCGACTATTGAATCGGGCCATTAGCGATAAAGCCGTGATTGGTAAAAATGGTTGGCTGTTCTATTCTGAACGTGATGTCCTTAAGAGCGCCGATCAGCGCCCAAGCTTTGGCAAGCCTGAAGCCGCCGATTGGCTAGCTCCGTTAATCGACTATCAACGTATCATTGAAGGTCATGGCGGCAAATTAGTGGTGGTCTTAGTTCCCGAAAAACACCACGTTTATCCAGAATACCTGCCAAGCAGTTATCGCTATACAAGAAATGGGCGTCGAGCTGACGTGATCGAAAACATGGCCGCTAGCGTAGGCGTTAAGGTGATCAATTTACTAGACCCGATGTTAGCCAAGAAAAGCAGTGGCAAGCTGTACTTAAAGTCAGACTCGCATTGGACTCAACGCGGTGCCTACGTTGCCTACCGTGAGCTCGTAAAAGAGCTTCAACTTAACAAGCCGACGCTGCCATTTAACTCCTGGGAAAAACTTAAAGAGATAGAGCCCGTTAGAGGGTCTGGCGATTTGGCGGCCTTATTAAACCTAAGCCATGAGTTTGAAGAAGAGTATGAACGCCATATACCCGTTCATAAACAAGAGGGCATCGACCTTGATACCCCAAACCGTCTAAGCTTATTACTCATTGGCGATTCCTTTTCAGCGCGGCTACATGATTTCTTGCCCAGCAGTTTCATTGGAACCTTATTTGTACATCATCGCTTTGCGACCTTACCTACGACGGTGGTTAGTAAGCGCACGCCAGACATAGTCGTAGTCGAAATCATTGAGAGAGCCTTGGGAGAACCGTTAGTCATAACTGAGTAATAAGGTAGGTAACAAAATA
>JALZVW010000148.1 GCA_023301745.1 Arenicella sp.
TTGTTGAATCAACCCTTTTATACCATTATACAAACCGATTCTGAGATTCTACTATAGAAAAAGCCTTTGGCGACGTTGATCACAAGACTGAGTCAATCAACAACCAACTATTTTTAAACGGCTAGAACAAGATCGCGATCAGCGCTCTAAACACACCTCAAGTTTTCGTAATAAACAGCTTAGCACGCCTACTTTTGTTGATCTAAAAGAACTCATTAAGACAATCAATTGCTTGAGATAGGGTCTCCACTGGGTACACTTTCATATTCGAAGACGTATTCTTAGGGACATTGCCCTTAGGGCAAATGCAGTGAGAAAAGCCTTGTTGAGCGGCTTGTTTAATTCGCTCTAAACCGCTCGGCACGCTGCGAATATCGCCAGATAACCCAAGTTCACCAAAAGCCACCCAGTTTTGAGGTATCGCGCGATCTCTAAACGACGACACCATGGCAAGCACCACCGGCAAGTCTGTACTTGGGTCAGTCGAACGAAGCCCGCCAACTAAGTTGACATACAATTCTTGGTCATACATATCAAGATCAGCATGCCGAACAAGCACCGCGACTAACATATTCAATCGATTTTGATCGATGCCTACCGCAAGCCGTCTTGGGTTACCTTGATGGGAATCAATTAATAACGCTTGTATCTCAACCAGTAACGAGCGCGAACCCTCCCAAAGTGAGGCGACCATTGACCCAGGCTTAGACTCTTTATTTCGATCTAAAAATATGGCCGATGGATTGGTAACCGCTTTTAAATATCCGTTATCAGGCATCATCGCCAGCAAGCCTAATTCACTGGTCGAGCCGAATCTATTTTTCGCCGCTCGAATTTCTCGAAAGCGCGACGCCGCGATCACTTCTATCATCAACATGACATCGCCAATGTGTTCAACGACTCGCGGGCCGGCAACCGAGCCATCTTTAGTGGTATGGCAGACGATAATCATCGCAACATCGTTTTGCTTAGCATGCTGAGTCAGTACTTGCATGCACTCTCTGAGCTGGCCAACGCCACCTGGCGCACCTTGAACATCGGGGTGAAACATGGCTTGCAAAGAGTCAATGACGACAAACTTTGCCTTAGTTTGGGTGATCATCGAAAGGATCGCCAGAACATCTGTCTCGATCGCGACATTCAGTTGATCTGTTTTTAATTTTAAGCGAACCGCTCGTCGGCTAATTTGATTGGCCGATTCTTCAGCCGACACTAAAAAACAATTTAGTTTATCGCTTACTTCGCAGAGCACTTGGGTGGTCAATGTTGACTTACCGGCTCCCGGAGTACCGGCTAATAAAATCACCGAGCCGGGTACCACGCCTCCGCCGAGAACTCTATCGAACTCAACGTTATTGGTTGAAAATCGTGGTGAATCTTCAGGTTTGATATCACTTAATTTACTCACCGATTCCTTAGAACCTGAATAGCCTCTCGCCATCGCCGATGCCGCACCAGCGCGGCTCGCTGATTCCTTAAATTCAGTGATCGTGTTCCAAGCGCCGCATTCACATTGCCCCGCCCACTTAGAATGGTTAGTTCCGCACTCCGAACAAATGAAATGTACCGTTGCCTTTTTTGCCATAACCTATTCTTTAAACTCCCCATTGTGGCTACCATGAATTCTCAATACTCTTTTTTAGGCACTATAATGTCAACAACTATATTGTTGATTCATAGAGCTTGATTTGAGCAACAACTCGGTGATAACGTGGATTCACATTCTATTAAGTACTAGCCAAAAAAAACTAAGGCTGAGTGAATCATACATCGACTACATCTTAAGTATTGAAGCCTGGCATTTGTGCCAATGCAAGTAGTGTTGACTTACCCTAAACGACCATCTTAGTCGAGCCTTTTCATTGCCCCGATAGAATCGAATCTAGCTCTATTCACAACATAAATTGTAGATAGCTGACATTGAATTTAAAGTCTCAGGTTGACACTAGAAGAATTTTAACTATAGGATAAACAAGGACATTCACTATGACAAATTCTACAAGAAAAAATTTAATTACGTTTGGACTATTACTAAGTACCTTCTTTTCTCTCACGTCGAATGCAGGATCCTGCCCTGTGCAAAATAGAGACGGTCAAGTAACCAGGGTTGTTGGTAACTTCCCCGGTGCATCGGCAAATTTCGATGCCATTTTAGTCTCAAATATTTCTGTCGGTGGAGCTGATTATGTTTGGTGCGCATCAGAGGGAACTCTCGCTGTTCCAGGCATTACGCGTGAAAACAGTATACGGCATTTTTGCCAACCAGCTGTTTTTAACGTTCCATTTGAAGCTTCTGCACGCATCGTAACAGCCGGACAGCCAAACGACTTACGTGTTAAAGGTTGGTCACTTAACTGCCCTCCGACTGTTGGACCATTGTTTGGATTTTAGTGGAGCATTAGTCAAATACAACTAAAACCTAATTAATGTTTATTAGCGAGAGGTAATTATGGATATGAATCGACGCTCAATAATAGGACTTTCTTCAACTCTAATTATTATTGCTGTTGCAGCTCTATCTCTCGCCTATCACTCTACACTTATTGATCAAAGTAATGTAGATGGACAAGATCAAAATGTTTCAGTTAAAAAAGAAATTATCTCTGAACAAAAAAAAGTCAATGCTGGTAACGAGAAAACATCTGAATCATCACATGACTTAGATGCAAAAATCGATCCATTTAAAATAGTCGATCCCGATTCAATTGTGCTTGAAGGTTTCCCTAAAATAGTAGAAATTAATATTGGAGGGGAAATTATCAGACGTGAATTTTCGGCAATGGAAATTAGCAAATTTCCAGCCTTCAGTTTAGAAAACTCAAGTGCCTATATTAACGCTCTTAAGCCATTCGTCGAAAATGGAAGTGGCCCCGCCGCTAACAAGTTGCACTATATGCTAGAGTCGTGTTTGTCGGCGCCAAGGGATGAAGCGACCTATAGACAGAATGAACAAACCATTTTGCAAGAGAATAAAACAACTCATGGCATGAGCGTTGACCAACATTTGGTTTATAATGAAGTGTTATTCTTGCGTTGCAAAGGTGTTAGTGATGATGACTTGAAGCCAGAGTCTTTAGATCAATTACTTGACTTCGCCCTTGAAAATGGGTCTCAAATTGCTTTATCTCAGTTGGCCAATTCGCACCTTTACAATGGCGATTTCGACAAAGCCGGACCTCTCGTTAAGAACCTGTGGGAGGGTGGGAGTATCAGCTCGGCAGAAGGCTTGGGTATTATATATAATCGTACAGACTTTGATGGCCCAGACCCAACAAAACCAAATTTAGTGAAGTCCTATGCTTATCAATTTGCAGAAAATTTGATCAGTAGCGCTGTACGAGACACATTTGATCATTTCATCTGGGATGGAGAGGCGCAAGCATCACTAGACATAGCGGCATCCAGACTGACTCCTCAGCAGCTAGAAGAGGCGGAGCAGCTTGCAAAAGAACTTGTTAAAAACAATGAGAATTGTTGTACCTGGGAATGGCCTACCCAATAATTACTGTTTGCCTGAGTTGTATACACTGCAAACATTTTAAACTTTTGAGCCATATTGCAGATAAAAAGCCTTAGCAAAACAGGTCTATCTTAATAACGCGCCTATTAGATAACAATTCGTTCGACTCGTGTGGTTATTCCACACAATAGTTCATAGGCAATGGTGCCCGACATTTCAGCAATATCTTCTATGGGGTTGTCGTCACCCCATAAAATCACCTGATCACCGACGTCGGCTTTAATATCGCCTAAATCAACAGTAATTAGGTCCATCGATACACGACCGATTAATGGCACATACATGCCATTAATCAACACTGGGGTTCCGCTTGGGGCATGCCGAGGGTAACCATCAGCATAGCCACAGGCAATAATCCCAATGGTTGAATCAGAATCCAATGCATAACGACTGCCATAGCCTATCGGGCTGCCAACTGGCAACCTCTTAATCGAGATCAGCTCGCTCTTAAAGGTCATCGCCGGGCGCAGATTTAAACTCATCGCTGACATTCCACGTTGCGGTGAAATGCCGTACAAGATTACTCCGGGGCGCACCAAGTCTTTCGCGTGATCAGAAAACGCCACGGTGCCGGCCGAATTCATTATGCTCAATTGCTTGAAATCATGCTCTTCTGCAAACTTCAAAAATTGTTTTATCTGGCGTAGATTACTCGGGTGCTCAGGGTCATCGGCATTGGCCAAATGAGTCATGGCGCTTACTGAATTGATTCCGCTGTGACCCAATAAACGCGAGGCAACTAAGTGTGCGTCTTCGATGCATAAGCCTAGGCGGCCCATTCCTGTATCAACTTTCAACCAAATATCTAACTCGGCGGACGGGTCTAAACCCGACAACGCATCAAGCTGGCCTAAATCATAAATAACTGGCCTGACACGTCGTGCCGACATTTGGTTTAAATCGTCTGTATTGAAGGTCGGCGACAACATGGTAATAGGTTTATCAATTCCTTGGCCACGCAAGCGCTCAACATCATCTAAGCCGGTCACCGCAAATTCGTCAGCCCGGTCTAAGGCACTCGCCGCGACCTCCATCGAATGACCATAGCCATCGGCTTTGATGACCGCCATCAGCTGTGCGTTCGGCACCAGCTCTCTGACTTTTTGTAGGTTGTGTTTGATCGCAGAGCGATCGATAAGCACATGGGTCGCGCGCCTAGTATGTTGTTGATAACTCACTGATACCGACGCTAGTGAGCGCTATTCGTCATCATCAAAACGTGGGCCCGCATAGTTTTCAAAGCGAGTGAATTCGCCTAACCAGGCAAGTCGAATCGTGCCAATTGGGCCGTTACGTTGTTTGCCAATGATTATTTCGGCGATGCCTTTCTGGTCCGTGTCGGGTTCGTAAACTTCGTGCCGGTATATGAACATGATGATATCAGCGTCCTGCTCAATCGCACCTGACTCACGAAGATCCGACATCACTGGACGCTTGTTTGGTCGCTGCTCTAAGCTTCGATTAAGCTGAGACAACACGATGACCGGACACTCTAATTCTTTCGCCAAGCCTTTCAATGCTCGTGTTATGTTCGAAATCTCAGTAGTTCTATTATCGTTGCCAGAAGCACCGTCATTGCCGCGCATTAACTGCAGATAATCGAGCATGATCAAGCCCATGCCTTCTGGGTGCTCTGCAGCTAAACGCCGTGCCCTTGTGCGCACTTCCAATGGCGATAAGGCCGGTGTGTCATCGATATAAATATTCTTGTCTTGTAAAATGCCAACAGCAGACGTCAACTTCGGCCAGTCTTCGCTATCAAGTTGACCAGTTCTAAGCTTACCGGCATTAACTCGGCTAAGCGACGCTAACATTCTGGCCGCGAGAGACGTGCCAGGCATCTCCATACTGAATACCGCAACCGGTTTGTTTTCTTTAATGGCGGCGTTTTCGACCAGATTCATCGCGAACGATGTTTTACCCATCGATGGCCTACCCGCCACGACCACTAGATCGCCTGGTTGCAAGCCACTGGTTTGTTTATCTAGGTCGGTAAAGCCGGTCGCGGTGCCAGTAACATCAACCTTGTTGTTAAACATTTCTTCGATCTTATCGACCGCTTCGGCCAACAGCCCATCGATTTTGCGAAAACCTGCTTTGGCTTGATTGTTATTCTTAGCGATTTCAAAAATCAACGACTCAGCAAAATCCAACACCTCTTCAGGCGTGCGGCCTTCAGGTTGATAAGACTTCTGAATAATATCGTTGGCACTTTCAATCAGGCGCCGCAGAATCGCACGATCACGTACAATTTTGGCATAAGACTTAACATTACCGGCATTAGGTGTGTTTTTAGCCAGCGAACCTAAATAGGCAAGGCCACCGACTTTGTCGAGCTCACCTTGGTGGGTCAACGATTCTGAAACCGTAACAACGTCAGCCGCATCGCCCTTCTCATCCAGGCGAATAATTTCGTTATAAATTAACTGGTGATCATTGCGATAAAAATCGCGTGACTCTAACTCAGAGCTAATATCGTCAATAAAACGATTGTCCAACATCATCGAGCCAAGAATAGACTGCTCAGCTTCAATTGCCTGTGGTGGCAGTCTGAGAAGGTCTTCTTCGGGTGTGGAGTGCTCGGCCATTGCTGTTCTTTTATAAATTTTACGCGGCCAGCAACTTTATCATATTAAGCGATTAATGGGAGTGTCATAAACCCACGAAAAACATCAAACAAGCAGAAATTCACCTCCCAACATGCCAACACAGGCAAGAAAACCTCGGTGGTGTGAATAATGACATCAAGCGATCTAAGACAGCCAATCGCACGCTTCCAAAAGCCTTCGCTACTCAATCGACATAAAAAAAGCGAGGCTAACGCCTCGCTTTTTTAAACACTCTAAGGTGTTACTTAATAAACAAACGTTTACTCAGCAACCACTTTAACGTTAACCGTAAAGCTAACTTCAGTGTGAACCGTTACCGCAACTTCGTAGTCGCCAATCGCTTTGATTGGGCCTTCTGGAAGTTGAATTTCAGTACGAGTCATTTCTAGGCCTTTAGCGCTGAATGCTTCGGCGATTTCCACCAAACCAACAGAACCAAAAAGCTTGCCTTCGTCACTAGCACGGCTAGCGATTTCAACAGACTTACCAGACAACTCTTTAGAACGGCCTTGCGCGGCTTGAAGCTTGTCAGCAGAGGCTTTTTCAAGCTCTACACGACGCTCTTCGAAAGACGCTTTATTGGCCTCAGTCGCAACCGTTGCCAAACCTTGTGGTACAAGGTAGTTACGTGCGTAACCAGGCTTAACGTTTACCAGATCACCTAGGTTTCCTAAGTTTACGATCTTTTCCAATAGGATTATTTGCATGATGTTCTCCTATTTATGGCCGTCAGTGTATGGAAGCAAAGAAAGGTAACGAGCATTTTTAATCGCAGAAGCAAGTTGACGTTGAAAACGTGCAGCTGTGCCAGTGTTACGACTTGGAATGATTTTACCAGACTCTGATACGAACGATTTCAAAGTCGCTAGATCTTTGTAGTCGATATGAGTTGCGCCTTCGGCCGTAAAACGACAAAAGCGACGACGCATTTGGCGAAAACCGCCGCGTCTCTTTTTAGGTGCATTGCGTTTCATTACTTAGCCTCCTCAGTAGTTGTTTCTTCAGCAGCGGTTTCTTCAGCAACTTCTTCTACTGGAGCGACTTCTTCTGCAGGAGCAGCGGCAGCGGCTTCAGCGGCTTTTGCTTCAGCAGCAACTCTTACCGCTTTTGCTTCAGCGGCTTTTGCTTCAGATTCGGCTTCAGCAGCACGAGCTGCGTCACGTTCTTCGTCACGTACACGTTCAGCTTCAACTTCTTTCATCATGATAGAAGGTTCAGTTTCGGCTTTTTTCATCTTCAACACTAAGTTGCGGATGATCGCGTCGTTAAAACGGAATAAGTTTTCAACTTCGTCCAATGTTTCTTGGCTTACTTCAACATTCATCATGATGTAGTGAGCTTTGTGGATTTTATTGATTGGGTAAGCTAACTGGCGGCGACCCCAGTCTTCGTAGCGATGAACGGTTCCACCGCCCTGCTCGATAACGCCTTTATAGCGATCAGCCATTGCGGTGACCTGTTCGCTTTGATCTGGATGTACCAGATACACAATTTCGTAATGTCTCATTAAGAGCTCCTCACGGTTAAAAAGTTTCCCATTCGATTTCAGCCTAAACTTAAAATGAACAGTGAAACAAGGAGTTCGATTGTTAGATAGCAACGCAAAATGACGCTAAAACCCTTATACAACCTTGGTTTACGCTGGAAATCACCAAAGTGAATTACAGCGAAGCGCGATCTTATAGCAAAGCCTTTGAAAACTAAAGGGTAAGACCATCAAAAACAACGTAAAATAGCACTTTAGCCACACATCTATCCAATAGCATTCAGGCCATATTAATGAAATATCAACTCGCCGACCATGTTTCGTTCACCGAAGTGGATGACGAAGCCGTTTTATTAGATCTAAATTTAGGCGCTTACTTTAGCCTAAATCACGTTGGAGCACTCTTAATGGCTCGCCTACTAGACCAACAAGACGTCGACACGGCAAGTGCCGCGATTGCCGAACAATTCCAGCAGCCGCCTGTAGCAGTAAGGCAAGACATTGCTTTGTTGCTTGAGCAATTACTTGAAGAAAAGCTCATTATTGAACTGGCCGACTAGTGGCCGACAATCACACTTTACGCTAAATTTTACACCCAATATTTATCACCAGCATGTCGCTTAGCCGCCCTCAAAATACTGAACTTACCGACTTAGCCGGCCTGCTGACTGGCCAACAGAGCGAGAATTCATTGTCGCACAATGAGCTGCTGGCGAAGCTCAATTATCACGGAATAACCTTATTAGCCGCAGAGCAAAACACACTGCCAGGCGCATTATTACCACACATCAAGCGGCTCAAAGCCATGATGGTCGCCAATGACACTCTAAAGCAGCTTGAATTAGCCGCTCTCTTTGAGGCATTTAGTTTGGCTAATTTGAGTGCGGTTTTATTCAAGGGCAGCGCACTTGCTTACAGCCTATACCCTAAGCCCTGGTTGCGACCAAGAAGCGACAGCGATATTTTAATCAAACCGTCAGATCGGCTACACGCTGATTCAATATTGCGACAGCTCGGCTACCAAAAATTATTCGCCATACAAGGAAAATACGTCTCTTACCAGAGCACTTATGGCAAAGCGCTAGTGGGTGGCAGCACCATTAATATAGACCTGCATTGGCAAATCAATAATCGACAAATGTTTTCAAACACTTTTTCGGTCAATGAACTGATTGAAAACGGCCAACAACTGAGCCACTTCGGCAATAGGCCGCTGCGCTCAAAGATAAGCATTCCAAGCGCGGTCGACAGCTTACTGATTGCCAGCATCCACCGCCTAGGCCACCACGTCAATGAAGAACGTCTAGCATGGCTATACGACATTCATCTTCTGGCGCAGCAACTGAGCAACGAGCAATGGCTACGGTTGTGCCAACAAGCGACTAGTAAAAAAATCAGTGCGATTACCTTAGACGCACTGACCATCGGTCAACAACTACTGGCGACCAAAATCGACCAAACGGTGCTTAAGTCGTTAGAGCGCAGCGCTGCATCAGCAGAACCAAGTCGCGTATTTCTGAATCGCGAGCTCTCAGAGCGTCACTTTTTTTGGGCCGATGTTAAATCCATGCCGAGCCTCGGGGCAAAGCTCGGCTTTATACGCGAGAGCATCCTGCCCGCGCCAGATTATGTGCGCCAGCAAATGAACACACGCTGGGCTAGCCTAGGGTATCTAAAACGCTTTCTACGAGGCCTCAAACGAGTCTTTTGAGCGTCAATTACTTCAGGGCTCAGCCCTACCCAACAACTTACGTGGGAGCTATAAAGAGCCTAAGTACTCGACAACCGATTCACGCAATTGGTCAAGCTGATCAATCTCTCTGGGGTAGCTGACTTCGATCACTGGCACCAGCACAGATATCTTTTTAGCAAAGCCAGCATGCTGCTCAAGCGTGACAGTATCAAACAGTTTGGCCGCCACAGTATGACGAACCACTTGCAACATTGCCTGCACTTTTGGCAATACCGAAAAACGAATACGGTTACTTGGCATTGGATTTAGGCGCAACAAATAATCCAACGCCTGGGCTGGCTTTGGTGCGTCGATAACGACATTATTCGGCAGTTTTAACTGTGGAAAATCTGGCAACACATCAATACAATTATCAACGCCATTGAACTTCACTGGCATAACGTCGTCGCTGACCTGACTCCAATCACTAGAGTCATGGCCAGACAACGTGGATTTACCAGCGCCCGATTCAGCCATAATTCCAATTCTCCCAACGGGCGTATCAACGGCGCCGGCGTGCATACAGTAGGTGTGTGATTGAGTGAGCAATAACACCAACGCAGGGCCGGCAATCAATTCAAAATTCAGACCAATGCCAAGCGGTTCGCAATTGAGCACATGAACATGCCGCTTATCGAAATCAATTTGACAGACCGGCACTCCATCGATATCAAGCTGTCCGAGCTTTCCAATTTGCCAAAAACGAACATCTCGGAAATGCTTATCAAAGTACGCTTTACCGACATATCGCAGCCGCGAATTAGATGCCGTCAGCATCGGCGGTTCAACAAACTGGGTCAGTAAGTCAGTGAACCTAACAGACGCCAAGCCCGTGGCATACGCCTCTAAGCCTTTAATCGCGTTTTGGCAAGCAAACGCTTGCCCGGCAGCACTATAATGGGTCGCCTGTGTATCTGGCGCCTGCCCTCGGCCGGTTATTCTAATCACTATTCTACCCAGCCAACGTGTCAGACATATTCGTAGGCGCAAAAATAAACTTGAGCTTCACCGCATCTTACCCAATAATTTCGCATTGACTTTGCGCCCCTTAAAACTAAATCATAATAATAGTCGACAGATTACCATGGCATCAATATTAGAACGTTACCAACGCTTAAAAAAAATACCAGGCGGCCGATTTATCTTTGCTAAATTGGTCGGCTTATCCGCACCTTTTTTCAGTAAAATTAGGCCTATTTTTATCGACTTGCGACCCGCTTATTGCGAAACACAAATGAAAGATCGCCGAGGTGTTCGCAACCACCTTGGCACAATTAACGCGGGTGCACTATGTTCTATGGCTGAAATGACCGGTGGCTTAGCCTTGGATTCAGTTGTCCCGAGTTCAATGCGCTGGATTCCAAAGACCATGGCCGTGCAATATATTGCTAAAGCCACAGGAACAATCACGGCGGTCAGCGAATTCAAGCCAAGCATTGTTAAAGAAGGCGACGTCGTCATTCCAATCGTGGTTTCAAATAACGCTGGCGCCACCGTTTTCACCGCAGACATCACATTTTACGTCAGCAAGAAGCCACCCAAGAAGGTAGCGTGATGTTCGCTATCTCGTGTTCGTCGGCTTATGAGCATGGTTAGCTAAAGCGCCTATCATTGCGGCTGAGGTAAAGCGCAAAAACTCTCGTTCAGAGTGAGTTGTGCGCCTTGTTTTTTTACTTCTTTTTAAACGATCGTTTAATCGGCTGCATGTTGATTTCGTCAATCACCACCGAGCGAGGTTGCTCCAAGGCGGACATGATTGTATCGGCGACCGATTCGGCTGGAATTTCAAAGCATTCTCCGCGTTGTGGTTCAAAATTAAGCTCATCAAAAAAATTGGATTCCACCGGCCCAGGATTAACTAAAATCACTCGAATGTTCGAGCTAGAGCAATCCGCACGCAAACTTTGAGCCAAGCCGCGAATAGCGAACTTAGTCGCGCAATAGATCGAGCCAGCTTTAGCTCCTTGTACCGCTGATTCACTGCCAATTAAAACAATATCGCCACTACCTTGGCGCTTCATTTTCGGCAAAAAATGCTTAATCAAAAAAAGATTACTGACCAGATTGGTATCAACTAGCCGCCTAATTTGGTCGTGTGAAAACTGTTCTATTCCACCAAATTGACCATAGCCCGCATTCAAAATCAATGTATTCGGTGCGCGCTTAAAGCCCTGTAATGCCGCCGGCAAATCGGCCACTAACGACAAGTCTAATTCAGTTTTTTGCAATCCGTCGAAGTCAGTCTTAGAGAAGTTACGAGCCACCCCTTCTACAGCGTAACCACGCTCGGCCAAGGCTTTCGCTGTGGCCAAACCAATACCTGAACTTGCGCCGGTGACTAAGGCATAAGGTTTACTCATTATTGTTGCCCTCAAAAGACGAATAGACAAATAGCGCACCGGCATCAACATGCTCTTTGCACATTCGGCCAACGTTTTCTAGTACCTCAGCTTCGATCGACTCAGTATAAGTCACCATGCCGCTTTTATCGTCCAGACCCGCACTAAACAACCAGTGTTCTGGGTGTAGCTTATGCATCGTTTTATAAAAGCCTTTGGGTAACCTAAAACCGCCTAAGGTCACACTGTCGATTAATCGAGCGTCAAGCGTTTTAAAAACCAGATCAATCATCTCTCGATAATCATTCAAATAATCTTGATGCCAAACAATTGGATCAAAACGTAAGCCAATACGCCAACCATTAGACTGCAACTTAGCGAGCGCCTCGACACGCTTAGCCAAGCTAGGTGCGCCGATTTCGACTTCTTGAGAAACACGCTCAGGGCTGAGACTATAGGCGATGACTACATTATCTTGCGCTGGCCGCTTCAACAACGACCGAATTTGAGTACTCTTAGTTCTTAATTCAAGAACCGCGTTAGGAATGCTCGCGAACTCAGGCACAAAGTAGTCGGCAAAGTTAGTAACCGGTTCATACGCCAGGCTATCGCAATCATAGCCGCTGAAAAACCAAACGGGTTTCTCATCATTTTTATGCTGCGCGGCTAAGGTGCGAATGTCCTCGAGAAAATCTTCGTAGTTCACAAACACCAAATAGTTCGCCGATCGAAGCATGCCTTGTAAAAAGCAATACCGGCAGTCGTACACACAATTGAGCATGTGCGAAAAATAATAATGCGCACCGCCCCCGGTCTCATACTGAGACGGCGTTGGCATTATTTTTTTGTTTTGCTTTGCCGCGAGAATCAACGACGGATTTTGTTTTTGAATTCTGAAGTTCTGTGCATGCGAGTTAAAAACTTCGCCATAGCGTTCTATTTCAATCCGTTTGGCTTTGGGGTAGCGGTTCGCAATTGCAACTGTTCGAGGGTGTTCGGCAATTTCTTGCTCTATATAGATCACATCAACCATGACCGCCTCCCTGTAACACGGCATCCCCAATCGACGGCGCAGTGCCATCGAGCAGTAGCCGCAGTTGTCTGAGAACGTCTTCGATTTTTAGCGAATCAACCAAGCCTAACTCAGCTACCTGTTGGTGCAATTTGAGAACAGCGGCCTTGCCAAGTAATTGATCGAGCTGTTGTTGTTGGCTATGGGTCGCCCTTATCCCGACTAGCGCAAGCTCTATCGATTTTAACTCATTAGGCTCGAGCAAGGCCAATAGCTTATCGCTAAAACTATTTACAATAGCCACGTGAGGCAGCATTAACTGTCGAATCTTTGACGCGTTCAAACCCTCAACACTATTATCTTGGTTATCTGAAATCACTTTAATTGACGCGATCAACTCAGCTGACACAAATAAGCTCGCCGCCTTATAAAACGCCAAACCCTCCATATCGACCATCGCCTCGTCTGGGTAGCTGCCCGTCGGTGCGTTCACGCTCATCAATGCATCAGTGTCGCCGCCCCATTTTGCGGTAAGAGGTGAATAATATCGCCGTAGATCTACCGAGTCTATAAATGAGTGGGTTCTCACCACCTCGCCTACAGGGCGGTTCAAATGCCCCGCAATACCAAGGTTCAACCACACACGTTGGCGCACCCTATTTTGAGCGCCAATCCAGCCTACGGCCGTCGACATCGCAATCGCACCAATGCCAGTAATCACAATATCAACGTTAAGACCCTCTTTCGAGTACAAGCTAAACGGTTTGTCGGCAGTCTTCTTGAGATTATAAAAATCAACCCACGGCTTGGCTTCGCAATTAAGCGCCACCATTATGGTCAATATTGGGTTTTCAGCATTCATTTTTATGGTGGTCTAGCGCTCTAAATTGATTTTTAATGGCGACATGAGAAGCTAGTTAAACCGTCGTAATGACGCTTGGCAGCGTTCTACCAAATCAGCATTCTTATGCTTTAACGCCCCTTTCAATAAAATGCCTAACTTCTTTAATAGCATACCGCGAGCCGCTTCGAAATCGCGCGTCGATAGCACCGAGTTTTGCGTTAACAAGTTCTCCAATGCTAACACGCGAAATCGATCCATTCCCCAATGCTGACGCGAGAGCTGATCAGCATGACCGCCGTATTTATTAATACAGGCTTGTTCAACGTAGGCAACCTCGTATTGGCAACTGATTTTCAACCAGAGATCGTAGTCCTCGCACGCCGGCAGAGACTCATCAAACTCACCGACGCACTCAAACACGTCGCGATGTATAACGATAGACGAAGGCGACATAGCACATAAGGGCAAGCAGCGCTCAAAAATCCACCCGCCAACCTTTCTATGCTTATTCATTTGATTAACTCTAACGCCATCACGGATCCAGATTTCCTCGGTGTGGCAAACCTTTAGCCCCGTTTGATCAATCAACGCAAACTGCGTTTCGAGTTTATGCGCCAACCACTCATCATCAGAATCTAATAATGCAATCCACTCGCCACACGCTTGCCTTAAGCCTTGATTACGAGCAGCACTCACGCCTGCATTATCTTGTTTGAGATACACCAGATTTGGGTATGTGTCTCTAGCCCAGGCCTCTGTCGAATCAGTTGACCCATCGTCAACCAATATCAATTCCCAGTCAGAGCGATCACTCAGGTAACTCTGCCGCATTACAGAGTTAATAGCTCGGCTCAACACCGGCTGACGATTAAAGGTCGGAATAATAATAGACAACTTCATCAACAGATTATAACGTCAGTCGCTGTAAAACAGCTAACCTTGATCACGGCAGACCTGCCCAGACCCACCCAAAACCGGTATTTTCAGTGAACTTCACCTGAAGTGAGTCGTAAAGCTCACCACAACTGTTGTTTATGCCTCACAACAAGCAACAATTTTGGCACATTTGGTTAACTGTCAGTTAAAACACGCTAAAGTGACTCTTCCCAGAGATATATTACTGTCATTGGATGTAAATTTTTATTTGTATTCAAGACTCTCTCTTCTTTTTATTATTATTTTAACGTCGCTTATTTAAGCGGCGTTTTTTTTGTCTCAAATAATCGTATAAAAGCGTTGATACTTAGGCCAACAGGCATATATAATCCCGCTCCACAGTGAGTCGCCGGGGTGGCGGAACTGGTAGACGCGCCGGATTCAAAATCCGGTTCCTTCGGGAGTGTCGGTTCGATTCCGACCCTCGGTACCACTGTGCAATAAAAGAGCCCCTTAATTGGGGCTTTTTTGTGCCTGAATATTATTTAAGCTAATTGATTATCTTTATTTGAGAAAACGAAGTGATACTCACGATTCCTACAAGGCGGTGTTTCAAGTAGAAATTAAAGATGCCTCCGAAGCCGAAGAATAGACCAAATCTGAATCACCACAATAGAGCTTCAACAATATGGCTGAAGCTCTATTGCCGAACACGATTAAAAGGTTAGGCCTTAGAAACATCTAAGGCTAGACAGCAATAAGCTTTGAAACGGCGACCAGCGCAATCACGTAGAAAACGCGCGGTAGCCACCTGAATAAATCATCGCTTTTTTGCTTTAAGGTAGCCTCTTGTATCGCCAATTCATGTTTGATTGCGGTTTCGTGCTTACCAGATTGGTCAGCGATCAGTAACACCTGGCGCATCCTACTCGTGAGAACTAGCCCACCGTTGATCAACGCACTGGGCATGCTTTCGCCTCGGCTCATCGACTCTGAAGCAGCTACCACACAGCTCTGAAAGTGCACTGAACTTAACAATTTATGGCAATTTTTAGTCGCAATGCTAGCGGAAACACCGGCCGATACCTGCCACAGCAAACTCTTATAGAAAAGGTATTCCAAGGCTAAACGATACCATTCACTATTTCTATGCAACCAAGAATAAGGCCAAAGCCAAGACATCCAAATTCGCGGATCAGCCCGTATAACGACCATCGCAATATAAACCACCAAATAGAACCAAACCACTACCGTGCCGATTGATACAATCATTTCGGTAATAGATTGACTACCCGATGCCGTTCGAACAAAAAAACCACCAAACACACCCATAGCAACAAGCGCCTTAGGCAGAATTAATGACGCTTTTAAAGATTCAGATCTTTGCAGCTGACTCACTCGGCGTTCTGAAATGTGATTTAAGCCATCGGCAAGCCTGCCAGCCTCGTTAGCACAACGAAGCATCTCATAGTCAAAGTCAGTGATTAATGCCGCTCGGCGAAAGGCATCAGGCAAACTAAAGCCTCGCTTAACCAAACGTAACGCCTTTTGTAGCTTTGAAGCATTTATATTTGGCTGTGATGCGAGCGATGCTAGCGACGCGTCAATAGATATCCCTGCTGCAACCATCACGGCCAGCTGCCGCAATTGAAACGGCCAGTCTAGCTTCGAGGCGCTGTTCATAAATCTGTTTACCTAAGCGGTGGTCGTGCTAAACATAGAAATTTTCAGCCGCATCTACCACGGCCGAACCTAAGCTAATTTCGATATCGATTATATGCATACCAGGCCCCCAAACATTATTGGTTGTATTGACTTTTTTTGCCCCAATTTTTTTAAAAAAATGAGCACAAAGCTGACTCGCCGTTATATCAATGAACGACGCTCCTTCCAGCAGTGCTGTTTCTTTTGCTCTAGCCATCATCTTTAAGCCCATACCGTTGCCTGTAAAGTTGGGCGAGACCAAAATCCACGACAACCCAGCTATCGATGTTCCGGGCGTAACGCTAATACCAAACGCAGAGACGATATTGCCATCACTGATGCCAACACAATAACCCGCCGACTTGCGCTTAAGAAAAGCGATATAATCAACCCGTTCATTTTCAGCGAAATATTGTAGGCAATTGTTGTTAAACAACTTAAGGCAATTATCGTAATGCGCGTCGTTATAGTTTAAGAATTTCATTGTCGGCTATCGTTTTTTATTGCCTAAGGCTAGCCTGATATTGCTTGCAATAGCTATTAAACATATTAAGAACGCTTTTCGCGTATTCTTTTTCTCACGCCTTTTAGCCCACCAACTTTTAAACTTGAGTGATAAACCGCAAGATAGAGAGCGAGTAGCATTGCTATAACAATGAACCCCAAGGCAATTATTACGTTTTGGCTAAAAAACAGAATGACGGCGGCTAAAAATGAAACCGTACTAAACACCAGCCCTACAAGATGCCTTGAAGATTTTGGGTACTCAAATTTAGTGACGCATTGAGTGCAATAAATAGAATTCAAAAGCGTATTGAATTCTACTTTGCAGTTCTTAGAATGGCATTCAGGACAATATCTATTCATTTAAAACGCAATCAGCGTGCATCGCCGAAGCCGAGCTCATTGTTGTTGTATAGCGTATCGTTATTGAGTGACAAATTGATTTACCCCAAAGCGCATCGCTAAATTTAGCCCCAATTTTCAATATATCTTACAGCAAACTTAGGCAACCTGTGATACAGGTTTTCATGCGCCGCTTCAGAAGTTGCTAGGCCCACTGATGATCTGAGTGTTGATCTAAGTGCTGAGCCACAATGCGACCATTACTGTTTTCTATAATGGACATTATCTTTGTATCTACTAAACCGCTTTCGTATTTAGTTGTTAGACTAAGCTTCTCACCTACTATTTCAGCAACAATGTCTTCAGCGGATGGTTGCCACCCAGGAACCTTATCCTCACCCTGGCATTGAACTGTGTCATCGTATTTTTCGTAGAATATCTTCACCGTTGTCTTACCGTTAAAGCAGGCATGGATTTTCTATGAGTAGGAAGGAACGGTGTGAATGCAGATTTCATTGAATTGCTGCCGTAGTCTTGTTATGAAGTTCAGTTTTTCCATGGAAGTAGGCCTATTAGAAAATTCTTTACTTCAAACCAAGCAAGTTTCATTGCAGTTAAAAAGCCTTCTCCTTCGCCAGCAGAATAAGCGGTAGATTTGAACGACAGCCAAAATGCAAAAAGACTGCTCCAAACTGCGAGACCTAAAAATAGGTTGGGGCCAAATTCGTCATTAGAAAAACTTGGCAAAAATATAAACGACAAATATGCCAGGGTGTAAACAATAAGCAGGAAAAGACTAACCCAAACAACTGCATGTAAAACAAATAACACAATGTAACTAAGAAACTTCATTTATGCATCACCTTCATAACGAGACTGTAG
>JALZVW010000149.1 GCA_023301745.1 Arenicella sp.
ATGAGGTCAGCCGAGGGAGCGACAAAACAAGATTCATGGATGTCGGGCGTTTTATCGCCGAGTTTATAACGCATAGGCTTACATTCCTTGAACTAGGTTAATCATTACGCCGGCGGCCACCGCAGAGCCAATAACACCGGCGACATTCGGGCCCATGGCGTGCATCAGCAAAAAGTTTTGTGGGTTGGCTTCTAAGCCGACTTTGTTGGCCACTCGAGCGGCCATCGGTACCGCTGATACACCGGCGGCACCGATTAGTGGATTTATTTGATCTTTCGAAAACTTGTTCATAAGCTTGGCCATTAACACGCCAGCGGCGGTACCAATGCAAAATGCGACCGCACCTAAGCCTAGAATGCCTAAGGTTTCTAAGTTTAAGAATTTTTCAGCACTCATCTTTGAACCAACGCCTAGGCCTAAAAAGATAGTGACAATGTTGATTAAGGCGTTTTGAGTGGTATCACTCAGGCGCGCGACTACGCCACTTTCTTTCATTAAGTTACCAAAGCAGAACATGCCTAGTAGGGGCGCTGCATCAGGCAGTAAAAACGCCACTAATACTAATAATGTTAGCGGGAAGACAATTTTCTCTGCACTAGAGACGGTGCGTAATTGCACCATTTTAATTTCACGCTCGGCCTGGGTTGTCATGGCGCGCATGATAGGTGGCTGAATGATTGGCACCAGTGCCATATAGGAATAGGCCGCCACTGCGACAGCGCCTAATAACTCGGGTGATAATTTACTGGTGACAAAGATTGCGGTCGGTCCGTCGGCGCCACCAATAATACCGATAGAGGCGGCATCACGAATGCTAAAGTCGAGTATGCCGAAATGGCCTAATGCGACGGCACCCAGCACCGTTGTGAATATGCCGACCTGAGCGGCCGCACCTAATAACAGCGTTTTAGGGTTAGCAAGCAATGGGCCGAAATCGGTCATTGCGCCTACGCCCATGAAAATGATCAGTGGGAATAGACCCGTTTCTATACCGGCGCTGTAGATGTAATAGAGCAAGCCACCAGGGCTGGTCATATGGCCGGCGGCGTCATAGACAGGCGCTAATTCGAAACCCGCACCAGGAATATTTGCGAGCAGTGTGCCAAAACCAATGGGCACCAGCAGTAAGGGTTCAAAACCTTTGCGAATGGCTAGGAACAACAGCCCTAGCCCAACCAACATCATTAAAATCTGGCCTGCTTGTACTTGTGCTAAGCCAGAGCTTAGCCAAAGACTGTTTAAGTTATCCATATTCTTAATTCTCTTAAGCGATGCTTAACAAGGCGTCGCCAACACTAATGCTATCGCCTTCGCGAACATTGATGCTGGTGACTTGGCCATCGTTAGGGGCGGTGATATTGGTTTCCATCTTCATGGCTTCAAGAATTAATACAGTGTCGCCGGCGTTGACCTGTTGACCGACACTTACCGGCACGTTGATCACATTACCCGCAAGCGGCGCATTAACTGGCTCACCACCCGAAACTGGGTTCGCCGCCGCTGAAGTTTCTGTGCTGGATATTACACCGCCGATTGGCCCGATGCCTGAAATGTCGCCACCATCAGTGACCGTCACCGTGTAACTTTGGCCTGCCACTTCTACGGTGTAAATTTCATCGCCAGAGTCGGTTGTTGGCACGGCGCTGGTAGGTTTACCCGTTGGCACAGGCTCGAATGCACTTGGGTTGTTTCTGTTTTTCACAAAATTTAAGCCTACTTGCGGAAACAGGGCATAGCTCAGAACATCATCAATAAAGTCATCGCCTTTTTTTGCGTCTAGCGAATGCTCGTCTACTAGACCCTGAAATTCAGCGGTGAGCGAATCCATTTCGTTTTCTAGCAAGTCTGCTGGGCGACAAGTGATTGGGCTTTCGCCGTCTTCTAGTACACGTGCTTGCAGTTCACTATTAACTGGCGCTGGGGTTGCACCATACTCACCGCGCAATACGCCAGCGGTTTCTTTTGCGATGTTCTTATAACGCTCGCCCATTAACACGTTGATCACCGCCTGGGTGCCAACAATTTGCGAGGTAGGGGTGACGAGCGGAATAAAACCTAGATCTTCGCGCACACGAGGTATTTCAGCGAGAACGTCGTCTACTTTGTCTTCGGCGCCTTGTTGGCGCAATTGGTTTTCCATATTGGTGAGCATGCCACCGGGAACTTGGGCGACCAATATACGAGAATCGACGCCGCGCAAAGAACCTTCGAACTCTGCGTATTTTTTGCGTACTTCACGAAAATAAGCTGAGATTTCTTCTAATTTTTTGATGTCTAGGCCGGTGTCTCGCTCGCCACCTTCAAAGATCGACACCACTGATTCTGTGGCCGAGTGGCCATAGGTCATCGACATCGATGAGATCGATGTGTCAACGTTATCAATGCCGGCTTCAACACACTTAGTGATCGTCGCAGTACTCAAGCCAGTGGTGGCATGAGCATGCAGTTGAATTGGGATGTCGACCGTCTTTTTAAGTTCAGTAACCAATTCATAGCCAACATAAGGCTTTAGTAAACCGGCCATGTCTTTAATGCAAATAGAGTCTGCACCGGCGTCTTCTAATTGCTTGGCCATGTCGAGCCAGGCTTGAGTATTGTGAACCGGGCTTACGGTGTACGACAAGGTGCCTTGCGCATGCTTACCTACCTTACGTACTGCTTTTAGCGCGGTTGTCATGTTGCGCATGTCATTCATTGCATCGAATACACGAAATACGTCTATGCCATTGATCGCGCAACGTTCAACAAATTTATCGACAACGTCGTCGGCATAATGACGATAGCCTAAAATATTTTGACCACGAAACAGCATTTGCTGAGGGGTCTTAGGCATCACCTTTTTGATTTCTCGAATACGATCCCAAGGGTCTTCGCCTAGAAACCGAATGCATGAATCAAAGGTGGCGCCGCCCCATGACTCCATCGACCAATAGCCAATATCATCGAGCTTCTCAGCGATCGGCAACATATCGTCGATACGCATGCGAGTTGCTAGCAATGATTGATGTGCGTCGCGCAACACGACTTCGGTTATTCCTAATTTTTTAGACATGACTTTTTAATCGCTAAGGAGTTTGACTGCTTATCTTTGACGGTGTGCCGCGATGGCTTTTTGAATCGCGTTGACAATATTTGGGTTAACTGGCTGAGCGTTTGTAGTGGTAACACTGGGGCTAGTCACAATGGTTTCAGGCTCGGTTTCGGGTGCGAGCTTATTCACCACCTTCGACATTAAGGTAGTGGCAAATACCAAAATTGTCAGGAATATAAATACCGTGCCCATGCCGAATAGCATGAGGTTAATTCCTTGATCGATTAATGTGTCTTGCATCGTATTAGCCTCTTTAAATAGCGTTTAGCTAGGCTTAAGTTGGGGTAAAAGCGGGCTAATTTTACATCATTAATTGTCGATTATTTAGCCTAATGCGTCATTAATTCTACTAGTTGCGTGCTTATCCGCATTAAATTTTGTCTAAAACACCACA
>JALZVW010000150.1 GCA_023301745.1 Arenicella sp.
ACGCACGCCTTTAGCGCCAGGCCTGAACTCAAAGCACATTCACCCAATTAGCTCGATCACGTGATTTTCAAGCTCTCTGCGGAGCACTATTTATGCGAACACCGTCATACATGCTTAATCTGAGGGTATTTGTATCGTGGCCCGATTATTGACGCCGAGAAATGGCCTTGCTCTTCAATACGGTTTTTTAATCACGCTATTTCTAAGCGACGCAACACCACACCAGCCAGCGCGCCTAAAGCAACACCCGTAGCATTAGCGGCCAGATCCAACCATTCTCCATAACGGTTCACAAATGGCTGAATAAGTTCAATTGCACCACTCCATAAAACGAAAACGGGCAATAGGAAAAACCACTTTGGGCCACCTTTAAGTGAAACCGGTAAGGCTAGCGCGAAGTACGCTATTAAATGGTGTGTTTTATCTGAACCCGGAGCGCTAGGCAGCTGCGCCACGGGCACAAGTGACAACAGAGTAATAAGCAACAAAGTCACGCCGCTTATCAGAAAACAATGTTTGACAATGAAATTAGTTATGACGGTCATTAAAGCAGCCTGCACAGGTCAACTGAATGTCAGAAAAAGCGCAGGCTTTAATCGATGCGTTAGAACAAACGCATCGATTAGAAACATAAGCCAGAATGAAATGCGGATACGAGCTTATAGCTTCGGCGCGATCAAGTCTTCCAACTTAACTTGGTCTACCGCGAAGGCTCGGATGCCTTGACCCAACTTTTCAGTCGCCATAGCATCTTCGTTTTGCATCCATCGGAAGGTCTTTTCATTTAAAGATAACTTCTCTTGCGCAGCGCCGGTGTCGTTGGCTGACAAGCGCTGCACCAGAGCCCCGCTGTCGTTGCGTAGCTCTTCTAAATAGTTAGGCCCAATGGTCAAGTAGTCACACCCAGCTAAGGCTTCTATTTCACCGGTATTTCGAAAACTTGCGCCCATGACAATGGTGCTATAACCGTGTTGTTTATAATAGTTGTAGATACTGGTGACCGATATCACACCAGGGTCTTCCATTGGCAGGTAACTATCTTGACCACCATTGGCTTTATACCAATCCATAATTCGGCCAACAAACGGCGATATCAGGAACACGCCCGCTTCGGCACACGCAACCGCTTGAGCAAAGCTAAACAATAAGGTTAGGTTGCAGTTAATGCCTTCTTTCTCTAATTGTTCAGCGGCTTTAATGCCTTCCCAAGTTGACGCAATTTTGATCAAAATACGTTCTTTCTCAACACCGCGTTCTTTATACAGAGCAATTAACTTCTTGGCCTTGGCCACCGTTGCTGGGGTATCGAATGACAAGCGCGCATCGACTTCTGTTGAAACGCGACCGGGAATGATTTTTAAAATCTCACAGCCAATATCAACGCCAAAATTGTCAACCGCATCACTCAAGTCGCCATTAGCACTGGCAACCGCTCTTTCGATAATCTCAGCATAGTTTGCATCTTGAGCAACTTTTAATAACAACGACGGATTAGTGGTCGCATCTTGTGGGGTATAGTCGGCGATAGCCGATAAATCACCCGTGTCGGCGACCACTACGGTCATGTCGCGAAGTTGTTGTAGCTTGTTCATTGTTACATCTCTATATGGTTAGGAATCAATAGCCTTAAGCTGTTTACTAAATAGCCTTAAGCTGTTTACTAAATAGCCGTTAGCCGTTTATTAACAGCCTTAGCTATCTATTAAAATATCGTCTTGTGTGGCCGATGCTTTTTCGGTGGTAATTGCTTTAACTGTTTGAAAGCCCTTGGGCAACTTACGGCCACGCTTGCCACGCTCACCCATGTAACTATCTAAGTCTTGGCCCTTAAGGCGTAAATAGCGCTTACCGGCGTGAACTAAAACATGCTGGCCTTTCTTAAAGGTTGTCGCACCCAATACATACTCGGCACGCTCTTTGAGAAGTTTGCTCGGCACATTGATAAGCTTCACACCCTTGCCTTTAGCCAGCTCGGGCAACTCGGTGATTGGGTAGATCGTCAAATAACCGGCGGTCGTCACCACAGCGAGATAATCTTGCTCTAAACTATTGATTTTCAACGGTGGTAACGCCTCAGCGCCCTTGGGTACACTCAAGGTAGCTTTGCCTTTTTTGTTCTTAGTCAGCATGCTCTCAATATCGCAGATAAAACCATAACCGGCATCGCTAAGCATCACGTACTGGTCATTATCTGGCCCCATCATCACGGCCTTAAATGTCGCGCCGGGTGGTGGGCTCACGTTACTTGTTAGCGGTTCACCTTGGCCACGAGCCGACGGCAACTTATGCGACGGCACAGCGTAGGTTCGGCCAGTCGAATCAAGCGCAAGCAACATCTGGTTTGACTTACCTTTAACCGAGCTAAAGTAACTGTCGCCCGACTTGTAGTTCAACTCGCGGGGGTTCACTTCGTGCCCTTTGGCAGCACGAATCCAGCCTTGCGCTGATAAAACAGCGGTAATCGACTCACTTGGAATGAGCTCGCTTTGGTCAATTGCCTTAGCGGCTTCGCGTGACACAATCGGTGAACGGCGTGCATCGCCGAACTCTTCAGCGTCTTCACGCAACTCCTTCTTAACCAGGGTTTTCAAACGCGCATCGGAATTGAGCAGCAACTCTAAACGCTCGCGTTCTTTTTCTAATTCTTCTTGCTCGCCACGGATCTTCATCTCTTCGAGCTTTGCCAAGTGGCGTAACTTTAACTCGAGAATCGCTTCTGCTTGACGGTCTGAAATTCCAAAGCGCTCCATCAATACCGGCTTTGGTTTATCTTCAGCGCGTATAATCGCGATGACTTCATCAATGTTTAAGAACGCCGCTAATAGGCCCTCTAAGATGTGTAATCGGTCGGTGACCTTGTCGTAACGGTATTGCAAACGGCGACGCACGGTTTGAATACGGAACGTCAGCCACTCTTTAAGGGTCTCGCGCAGGTTAAAAACATGAGGCCGACCATCGAGGCCGATCATGTTCATATTCACACCATAACTTTTTTCCAAATCGGTGGTGGCAAACAAATGCCCCATAATTGCGTCAGTGTCGACTCGGTTTGAACGAGGCACAATCACTAAACGAATCGGATTTTCTTGATCCGACTCATCTCGCAAATCACTCACCATGGGCAATTTCTTTGCCTGCATTTGCGCCGCGACTTGCTCTAAAACTTTAGAGCCCGATGCTTGATACGGCAAGGCATGCACAATGATATTGCCATCTTCCTTACTGTAGAGGGCGCG
>JALZVW010000151.1 GCA_023301745.1 Arenicella sp.
AAATACACACTTCAAAGACGGTAAAGGTTGGTCGTACACACCAATCAAACGTCATACCACGGTGAACGATCAAGCGCTGTTCGCGTGGGTTGACGAAATCGTCGAATCGAAAAAATGGGGCCGCTTTCGTGGCACCGCCGTACTCGAGAAGACAGATCAAGGTTGGAAACTCAAGCACTACTCACTGAGCGTGTTAGTCCCTAACGAGTCGTGGGAAGCTGTCAGCGATATTACTAAGCAAGCCTTCTCAGAGAGACGCGTTGACGCTGGCGTTGAACCGCCCGCCAGTGAATGAGTTCTTGTCAGCACTTATGGTGATCTATCAAATGGCAGATTCGGTGACGGTCGGTTTGCGTGGCCGTTTAAAATGGGAGCCCAAACCCCCGTTTTTTAAAAAGCGTTGCGTGAACTAACGCCGTGTTGTTATGGTTGTGACTTAATGTAACCCTGCAATTTTTCGGTGAATGTAATGCGCGCTTTGTTTAAAAAGTCCCTTATTGGTTTTTCTCTTGGCCTGGCTTATTCAAGCGCCTGTGTGGCTGAGCCGCAATACACGGCTTCACCAGAGGCCGTTGCACTGTCGAAATCATCGATTATCATCGACGGTCACATTGACGTGCCGTATCGTATTTACGACCAATGGGTAGACGTTGGCGAGAGTACTGATGGCGGCGATTTTGACTACCCTCGAGCTAAGTTAGGCGGCTTGAACGCTCCATTCATGTCGATTTATATTCCTGCTAGCCTAGATGGTACTGATGCGTCTACGCTGCGCGCGCATCATCTAATTGATCACGTCGAGGCGATTGTGGGCCGCTCGCCTGAGAAGTTTGCAATTGCTAGGTCACCGGCTGACGTCGAAAGCCAATTTAAGGCAGGTCTTATTTCGTTGCCATTGGGCATGGAAAATGGTGCGCCAATACAAGGCGACTTGAACAATCTCAAGGCATTCTATGAGCGTGGTATTCGTTATATCACCCTAACGCACTCCAAGAGCAATATTATTTCAGACTCGTCGTACGACGAACATCGTCAATGGGATGGTTTAAGTTCGTTTGGCGAAAAAGTAGTTGCTGAGATGAACCAGCTTGGCATGATGGTCGATATATCACATGTTTCTGATGCCGCATTCTACGACACATTAAAAATCACCACTGCGCCGGTGATCGCGTCGCACTCGTCGCTGCGAACCTTCACCCCGGGTTTTGAGCGCAATATGAGCGATGACATGGTCAAGGCGTTGGCCAAAAATGGCGGTATGATCATGATCAACTTCGGCTCAACATTTGTCGATGCCAAGGCGCGTGCCTGGTCTGATACTCGTTCTGAGGAGTTAAAAAAAGTTGAACAAGAGTTCGGCGAGCAGAGCGAAGAACTAAAGGTGTTTGAAGAAAATTATCGCAACACCAAGCCTTTTCCGTATGCAAAACTAGAGTCAGTGGTTCAACATATTGATTATGCTGTCAAGCTGGTAGGGGTAAGCCATGTTGGTTTGGGTTCTGATTATGATGGTGTCGGCGATTCACTACCCAGTGGCTTGAAAGATGTTTCGAGCTACCCCAATTTGGTGCAAGGCCTGCTTGATAAGGGCTATTCGCAGTCGGATATTAAAAATATTTTGGGCGGCAATTTATTACGAGTTTGGCGCGAAGTCGAGAAAGTCGCCTTGAGTAAATAGAGTCTTTTCATAGCCCTGAAGCAAGCGATGAGTGTTCATTACCGTTGTAACCCAAACGGAATTAACCATTTATAATGATCACTCGTGTTTAAGTACTCCACACCGTAAATGAATGAACTAAAAGGATAAAACACTATGAAAAAGCACCTACTTATTGCCCTCAGCATCTCGGCAGCACTTGCCTTACCCGTGGCGAACGCCGCAGATAACACAAGTTTCTTTATAACCAGCGTTGGCTCAGGAGACGGCGGTAACCTCGGGGGGCTAGAAGGGGCTGATGCACATTGCTCGAAATTGGCTGAGGCGGCAGGCGTTAAAAGTAAAACGTGGCGTGCTTACTTAAGCACTCATTCAAGCGAAGACAGTAACGCGTCTATCAATGCACGTGACCGTATTGGCACTGGCCCTTGGCATAATTCGAAAGGTGTTCTGATTGCCAACGATGTCGATCATTTACACAGCGAAGAAGCCGGCCTTGGCAAAAAAAATTCGCTAAATGAGTTAGGTGACTTGGTGAATGGTAAGGGTGACAAACCTAATATGCATGACATTATCACTGGCTCCCAGGCCACCGGCATGGCTATCACAGAGAGCGAGTTAACGTGTAGCAATTGGACATCAAACGCTGACGGCGAAGGTAACTCGGCGCAAGTTGGGCACCACGACCTCATTGGCGGCGGTGCAAATCCGAAACAATGGAACTCGGCACACCCATCGAGAGGTTGCAGTTTGTCAGCTCTGCAAAGCTCAGGAGGTAACGGTTTGTTTTATTGCTTCGCTGAGTAATAAGGGGGAAATCAAACATTGATTGACTGATCGTTCTGGCCTGAGTGGCCAGTCAATCAAGCTCATCAACGTTTAGGCGTTAAGGTGGCGACTGATATTCATTCACTCGCTAGACATCGTACCCTTCATGCAATATGTCAGTTGAATTAGGGCTTGGTTGCCAATGTGCTAAGGGAGAGTAATAGCGCGATCATAAAAACGATGTTTGCGGATGTGGCCGAAAAAATCCCAAGGATTTCGACGACGCCCTCGTCTAATATTTAACTGCCATCTTTAAGGAAAATTAAATCATGCGTTATTGCCTACTAGTTAGCTTTTTTCTATCGTTTACGTGCTTTGCACAGCTTGTTGATGGTGACGATCGCGCGGGCGCCGAGTGGGTTCGTATCGCGCCTCCAACCATGCAGCTTGCCGACAGTAAGCTAAAGCCAATGGAGCTTCGTAAGTTAGACGTCAATGTAATAATCAATGGAAGCTTTGCTGAAACGCAAATGACCATGACGTTCTACAATAGAAATTCTCGCGCTTTGGCTGGGGACTTAGTGTTTCCCTTGCCCGAGGGTGCATTGGTCAGTGGTTACGCGCTCGACGTTAATGGTGTAATGGTCGACGGTTCGATTGTGAAAAAAGACAAGGCTCGGCAAGTGTTTGAGGCCGAGGTACGAAAAGGCATTGACCCAGGCTTAGTCGAATTTACTCAAGGCAATAATTATAAGACTCGCGTTTTCCCGTTGCCCGCGCGAGGCACTCGAACCATTAAGGTTAAGTATGTTAATGAACTGATCCATGGCGATGGCGAGCTGGCTTATCACCTGCCGCTGAACTACCACAAGAAGATACGAGAGTTCGATCTGAAGGTCGAGGTCGTGCGTTCAGATGGAAGACCTACTGTAACTAAAGGTGCCTTAGCCAATTTTTCGTTCGCTAAGTGGCAAAGTCGCTTTGTAGCTAAAACGCAGTTACGAAATGCGCAATTAAACGACGACATGATTATTGCTGTTCCTCAAACTGATTCAAACGTCGGTTTAGTGAGGGTTGAAACAGCGCTTGATGGCGAAACCTATTTTTCGATCACTCATGCTCCGGCTCATGCCGGTAGTCAAATCAGTCCAAAGATGGATCGCTCGATGCCCGCGACCATTTCATTGGTCTGGGACGCTTCAGGATCGCGTCAGCGAGCCGATCATCAACGCGAATTATCTATTTTAGAGGGCTATCTAGAGGCGCTTACAGAACCGAAATCGACTGAAGTCATCGTTGAGGTACGAGTGCTACGTAATACCTTGTCGGCGGCCGAGAGTTTTAACATTAATAAGCGAAAGGTGAGTCAGCTAATTGACTACTTAGACGCCATTAAATATGACGGCGGCACACAAATGGGGGCATTACAGGCGCTCAATGAATTGAGCGAGAAAAGCTCGCCAGATCTGTATTTACTCTTCACCGATGGTTTAACTAATTTTGGTGAGGCGAGCTTCGAACAGCTATCGGCACCAGCCTATGTAATATCAAGCGATAATCGAAGCAACCATGCGCTGCTCAAGAGCCTCGCCTATAATACTGGTGGCAATTATTTTAACCTGTCTGTCTTGGCCAACGACGATGTGATAAACGCGATCGGCGTGTCTCGCTATGGCGTGGTTTCGACCGCAGTAAATTCTGGCGACGTCGAAGAGATTATCCCCGTGGCGAATCAAGGCGTAGGCCGACACTTTATTTTCACCGGTAAGCTTATTAGCGATCAAGCCACAATCAAACTGAACTTTGGTGCGTCGGGCGAAATACAAGACCGAGTATCGTTTGTCGTATCGCGTGATCACGCTTCAAATGGTAATTTGTTAAGAACCGTATGGGCGCAGGCCAAAGTTAATCAACTGCTCATTCATGAACCTGAAAATGAAACGGCCTTTATAGAACTCGGCAAAACCTATGGTTTGGTCACGCCTGGCACGTCTTTGTTAGTGCTGGAGACTTTAGCGCAGTACATAGAGCATCAAGTATTACCGCCGGCGTCATTGCCCGAATTTCGAGACGGCTATGGTCGTCATATTAAGCTACAAGACACCCAGGCAAAGCAGGCAAAAAATCGCAAAATAGAGCGCATGGTTGGGCTATGGCAGCAGCGAGTTCAGTGGTGGAGCACCGATTTTAAATCGATACTCAAACACCAGTCGAAATCAAAAATTGGTGGGCTGGAGCAAAACTCGGATATTTCATTGAACGCGCCGGCACCAAGCGCTGTGATGGCCGATAGCGCCGAGGACCTCGATCTCGAAGAAGTCGTGGTTACTGGAAGTCGTAACCGTGCAAGCCGTCAAGGCGAACGCCGTCGAAGTCGACAACGTCGAGAAACCGCCAAAGAGAAAAGCGACGCTGGTGCGAATTTAGACGGCGCGATCAAGCTCACAGCCTGGGATCCTAAAACACCGTATCTAAAAGAATTGAAGGCAGCGAGTGTTGATCAACAGTTCGAGGTCTATTTTAAACAACGCGCAGACTATCGTTTCTCAGCGTCGTTTTACTTAGATTGCGCCGAATTTTTCTATCAACAAAAAAGGCCGGTTTTCGCCTTACAAGTGCTTTCAAACATCACCGAGTTAGAACTAGAAAATCCAGCGCTGACTCGAGTCGCGGCGCATCGTTTGCGTCAAGCTGGAGAACTTGAGTTGAGTCGTTTATTGTTTGAAGAGGTGTTGAGCTTGCGCCCAGAAGAACCCCAGTCATACCGTGATTTGGCCTTTGTATTGGCCGAACAAGATAAATTTTCTCGAGCCGTTGAATTGCTATACGACGTGGTGCTAAAAGACTGGACTCGATTTGTCGAAATAGAGCTAATTGCGTTGATGGAAATGAACCACATCATTGCTAAAGCAAAGACCGCCGGTGTTAAAGACTTTAATGTTGACGAGCGACTGGTCAAATTATTAGACCTAGGTGTACGAATCGTTATGACTTGGGATGCCGATGCAACGGATATTGATCTTTGGGTCACTGAACCTAGTGGTGAAAAAGCGTACTACGGCAATAACCGAACCGCCATCGGGGGGCTGGTCTCGCGTGACTTTACCCAAGGCTACGGCCCTGAAGAATACCTGTTGAAAAAATCGATGCCCGGCACCTATAAAATACAAGCTAATTACTATGGTAGTCGATCAGCTTCACTCACTGGGCCGGTGACCTTGCAGCTCGACATTTACTCGAACTATGGTCGAGATAATGAGCAACATCAGACCATCACCCTGCGTTTGGAAACCGCTAAAGAAGTTGTGAACGTTGGAGAGGTGACTTTCTAATTACAAAGACTCACCCTAAAGCGTAACACTCAGCGCCTGAAAGACAGTGGCAATAAGCCTTGCTTTGGATTAGTTTCAAAGCGTGTTTTTGGCCTCGGTGTGTTAGAATTCCTTCCCTTTTTTACCGGTAAAATCCGGCAATGTCACTAACTAGGAATATCACATGTCTGAAAAATATCTTAACGCAGGTCAACGAGCTAGCTACGGTGTTGGCCGTCAAATGGGTGGCCAACTCGCCGCTCAACCGTTTGATGGTTTAGACGCCCAATCGGTTGCCCAAGGCGTGATCGACGCTCTTTCGGGCAAAGACTCTGCTTTGAGCGAAGACCTTCTTCAAGCCGCATTTCGCGAAATTGAAGAAGTTATGCAAGCAAAAGCAGCCGCTCAGGGAGAAATTGCCACCAAAGCGGGCCTCGAATTTTTAACTGATAATGGCAAGCGTGATGGCGTTACGGTACTTGAATCTGGCTTGCAGTATGAAGTGATTACGGCCGGCGATGGCGAAAAGCCGACATTAAATTCGACGGTTAAAACACATTACCACGGCACTCTAATTGACGGTGTCGTATTTGACAGCTCGGTTGACCGCGATGAGCCAGCGCAATTTCCTGTCAGCGGTGTGATTGCTGGTTGGACCGAGGCCTTGCAGCTTATGCCAACCGGCAGTAAATGGCGTCTTGTTGTGCCCTCAGAGCTGGCCTACGGAACCCAAGGTGCGGGCGGCGCGATAGGCCCTAACTGCACATTGATTTTTGAGGTCGAGTTACTTGAAATCATCAGTTAAGGCGATTTAGCAAGCAGCAAGCTAGGTTCAAAAAATAATATAAAGCAAAGGCGGAACGACTCCGCCTTCACCAGAGATAAACAATCTATGTGGTTTAAAAATCTACGCGTATATCATCTTAATGATAGCGTTAAGCACACACCAGAAGAGCTAAACCAAGCGCTCGCCAAATATGAATTTCAGCCGTGCGGCAGCACAGAGGCACTAAGGTTTGGCTGGACCCCGCCACTGGGTCGTGATGGGACCGAGTTTGTGCATGCCGCTAACGGCTACATAATGGTGTGTTCTAAGCGCCAAGAAAAGGTATTGCCAAGCTCGATTGTTAACGAAGTTCTTGATGAAAAAGTGGCCGAGATCGCCGTTCGCGAATCTAGAAATGTTGGTCGTGCCGAAAAACAAAGCTTAAAAGAAGAGATCATTTTTTCGTTGATGCCTAAGGCCTTGGTCAAATCGTCTTATGATTTCGCCTACATAGACACTAAAAAGCAGCTGCTCGTTGCCAATACAAGCTCAGCAAAGCGCGCTGAAGAGCTACTGAGTGCATTGCGCGAGGCATTAGGGTCACTCAAAGCGGTTCCGTTAACGCCACTCAATGCGCCGCGTGATCTACTTACCGGTTGGCTGACTGGTGATGACATTCCAGAAGATATTGAAGTTGGCGAAGAGTGCGAGCTAACATCATTAGACGACGGCCGCAGTGTTAAGTTCAAGCACCAAGACTTATGGGTTGAAGAAATCAGCCGACACATAAGCTCAGGTCTACAAGTTGCAAAGCTGGTAGTGACCTGGAAAGACAGCATCGAGTGCGTCATTGATGATGAATTCTGTTTTAAAAGGCTGAAATATGGCAACGAAATCACCGAAAAAGCGGCCGACCACAATAGTGATACAGCGGCGGCAAAATTTGATAACGAATTTTCTGTTATGACGCTCGAGCTCTCGGCGTTTATTGAGGCAATGAGCGCTGCGTTTGGCGGTCTCGAGAGTCAAACCTCAGGTTTGTGATTGTAAGCCTGAGTTCACTGACTAACATTTTATCTTGGTAGACAAACACTTTATGGATCAATCCCGGTTACAGTTTGGCGACAGTTCAATTGAAGTTCATCACCAAGGGGCACATTTAAGCTCTTGGGTTTACCAAGGTAAAGAGCAACTCTTTCTAAGCCGTCAGGCGCTGTTTGAGCCCGCTAAAGCGATTCGTGGGGGTGTGCCTATCTGTTTTCCACAGTTTGCTGCGTTTGGTCCGGGGCGCTACCATGGTTTTGCTCGCAACATGTTGTGGCAGCCGTGTGAGACAAGCCAGCCAAACCTTGTACGCTTTGAACTGGTTCACAATAAAGACACGCTTGAGTTATGGCCTCATGAGTTCAAAGCGCAATTTGATATTGAACTCATGAACAACATCTTAAACATGTGCCTGAGAGTCGAAAATGTCGGCAGCGATGCCATGGAGTTCACCGCCGCCTTACACAGCTATTTCTCGGTTGATGCAATACAAAACGCGTTTGTAGCGGGCCTACAGGCATGCCAATTCTGGGAAAAGGGCAGCGCCTTTACACAACGTCAACATCAACAGCCGAGCGAGTTGCGGGTCGACCAAGTGATAGATCGAGTCTATTTCAATAGCCCTAACGCTCTGCGTTTGGTCGGCCTTGAGTCGACACGGCTAATCGAAGCCCAAGGCTTTGCCGATACCGTTATTTGGAACCCATGGCGCGAGGGCGCCAGCGCTTTGGTTGATATGGCCGACCATGAGTACCAACAAATGCTGTGTATCGAATCGGCTAACGTGCAAACACCGGTTCACCTAGACCCCGGCGCCGTATGGCAGGGCGTACAAAAAATCACCGTCGAATAAGGTCTAATATTAAGTAACGCGGCCGGCTAACCACTCGTGAGCTTGAGGCTATATTACTCAGGGCGTTTAACTATTTATTCCATATTTTGCTGCTTGGGCGTCTAATTATAATGAGCAAATATGGTAACAAGCCTCAGCGCGCTTAAACTCTGGGCGACGTAAATGTAATTTAGCTCAAAATAGCCCAAAAACAGCTGACATTTTTTGTCTCAAGGCAGGTAAAACCTTACTTTCACGGCATTTTCCGATGTCAAAAATTATCAGTGCGAACTCCCGTTTTTAGCCATTGCTCTATGCCTATTTGAATGGTTAAATTTACCTATGTTGTTAAAGAGGACCAAGGGAAATGAGCACAGAAATTAGTTATAGAGATTTGAAAAAAAGCATGTTGTCTGACAAAGGCGTAGAGCTTTTATCGGAGTTTGCCTCAATTTGGCACGCAAACACTGGCGAGCTAATCGACACAGAATCGGATGATGCTGTAATACGTGTTTTGCGAAACGCTAAGCGAAGCAATAGCCGTCGGGTGCGTTCGATCTATCTACATCTTCGAGCCGAGTTCACCAATAAAATAGAAGCGTCTGTCACGCGGTGCGATGCGATGTTGGCCGACCAGCTTATGTCTCACATTGCTAAGGGCCGAACTTGCCGATTCGAAGGCAGAGAGTTTGTTGCTTAAAGACCGTATCGCTTAAATCGGTAGAATCTCTGGGGGGGCCTGTCGAAATGAGCGAGTGAGTAACCAAGCTAGCAAGAGTAACAATGCTAGCAAGGTAGCTGTATAATGAGTTGTTTACGGTACATTCAAACCTAGTGTCACTATTAAGCAATGCCAGTTAAGGACGACATAGCGACTTTCACCACCAAACATCGATATTTTCTCGCCTTAGCCATCGCGGTTATTGTTTGCGAGGCTGTGGCGCTGATTGTCTTTCGGGGCCCTATTTTAGATTGGTTGTCACACAACCTATGGGTGGTTCTCATTCCATTCACTAAAGCTATTTTTAAAGCGCTTGTTAGCTTGAAGCTAGTGGCAATTGTCAAAGCGGCCGGAGCCTTGTTGGTGAATCTCTCAAAGCTTTTCATACTGAAATTTTTAAAGACCTTAAGCATTCGATACGGGGTTTTCTTTACGCAAAACCGTTGGTATTGGATTCGCCGAACAAAAGTGATGTTCTTGCGTCGTGGCAAGCAATTCTTTCGAGCCAGATATCGCTTCTGGTCTGTCTATTCTGGCCGTTCAAAATGGCTAATTGTGATTGCCTATTTCCCGCTCTTGGCACTGCTGTTTCTTTTAGGCTTGAGTTTCAATGTTACTCGGCGAACCATGGTGCAAAAAACACAAGAAACCGCAGTCTTTCAAATGGCCACGTCGGCAAGTGTCGCGAATCGCGGCCTAAAAGCCTGGATCTTACGCTTAGATCGTAAAACCTTAGATAACATTCGCGATCTCACGTCGCGCGCGCGCGATCGAACGCGATTGGCAAAGGGTCAAAGCGTTGATAAAGAATAACGCGATCAACATATTGTAGTGCGATAGGCGCCCGCACTCCTTCTCATAAAGCGCTTTGCCGTTTCTCTCTATTGATTTATTGTTAAGCAAATAGACTCAACAACCAAATTCATTGATGAAACTCTTCCGCTGTATTTTGTTACTCATACTATTGGGCTCGTTGCCGGTAAGCCAGGCCAATGCAGACAGTACAATTTATTTAGTACGCCATGCCGAAAAGCAAAACGATGGAACCAACGACCCACACCTAACTGAGCAAGGCCATCAACGTGCAGGCTACCTCGCGCAACAGCTATCGTTAGCCAACATTAGCAAAATCTATTCATCTGACTATCACCGCACACGGCAAACTGCGAAACCGTTGGCTGATTTGCTAGGGCTTAGCATTGTTCTCTATGATCCTCAAAACTTAGAAGCCTTTGCCGAGTCTTTAAAAACACAAACCGGGCAAATCGTGATTGTCGGCCACAGTAATACAACGCCCCCGTTAGCGGCCTTGATAAGTGGCTCCGAGGTCGATGCCATGGACGAAAGTGAGTACGAAAACCTCTATCAAATTGTTTCAATCAATGGAAAGACCCAATTGACTCGATTTAAAATTTTCCCCATCGATTTGACCCCACCAGTAGAATCAACGGTAGTCGCGCCAAGCCGCGTTAACGCCAGCGCATCAGCCACAAAGGCCAAAAAAAGGGCTCGCAAAAGAGTTAAGAAAAAATAGCTGTTTGAGCGAAAGACGGCTAAACGCGCTAGTAAGCCTGGCTCTTCAAGGCTCAATGCCACCGTTAGCTCAGCGAGCGTAATGGTCTGGGTGGATACTGCTCAGTTGTTTAAATAGAGGTGCCACAATCACCTTATCAATAAACTCGGTAGGCTAGTATGAGTGATCTCAATCATTACACGCACAAAATTATTTATGGATACCTCAAAACTTTTTTCACTCGACGGTAAAGTCGCATTGGTCACTGGTGGCTCACGCGGTATAGGCAAAATGATTGCCGAGGGCTTTATCGCCCAAGGTGCAACCGTGTACATATCGTCACGTAAGGCCGATGTGTGTGATGCGGTCGCCGCTGAGCTTGGGCCTAAGTGTTTTTCTCTGCCACAAGACGTTAGCTCGGTAGAAGGCTGTAGAAACCTAGCCGCTAATTTTGCTAAGCTTGAATCTAAGTTAGATATTCTGGTGAACAATGCCGGTGCGGCGTGGGGCATGCCGTTCGAAGAATTCTCAGAAGTAGGCTGGGACAAAGTGATGGACCTAAACCTCAAGTCGCCGTTCTTTTTACTGCAAGCCGTACATAAATTGTTAGTGGCCGGTGGCAGTAAAAACCAACCTGCCAAAGTGATTAACATCACCTCTATTGATGGCCAGCGTCTAAACCCGTGGGACACTTATAGTTACCATGCGTCTAAATCGGCCCTCATCTATTTAACCAAGCGGCTGGCTGCACGCTTAGTCGGCGAACATATTAATGTCACGTCGATCGCGCCAGGTGCATTCCCGTCAGAGATGAATCGCGCCGCACGCGATCACGCTGATGAAGTGGCTACAGGCATACCCTCTGGCCGAATCGGTGTTGCTGAAGACATGGCCGGCACCGCGATTTACCTCGCCAGCCGAGCGGGCGACTATGTGGTGGGTGATACCATCTCAGTGGATGGCGGTATTGTTAACGCATCCTTAGGGCAGAGCATTGATGCGTGAGAGCGATCGCTCCTCTAAAAAGCAATTAATATAGAGCCAGCCAATACTGGCTCTATAATTCCTTGCGACACTTTATTGTGTCCCTTTCTTGCGTCATTAAGTGACGCAAGAGCTGAATCTTATTTCTTGCGCCAGCCGCTTCCTAGATTAATGAACTGTCCAGACGGCGTTTTTTCTAACGCTTTTTGCCCTGCTAATTTTTCGACCGATGCTAGGCCCGTGCCGTTACGTTGGGCGATTTCTTTGTACTTGGCTTTGCGTTTGGCGTTAATGTCGTTGACCAAGGCTGTGCTCACGTTTGTGGCCTTAACGGCGCCGAGATAACCGGTAACTTGTTCACCCACCAAGCCTTGCTGTTTGGCTTCATTTAGCGATAGGGCAAATGCCGCGCTGCTGATGAATAAAGAGGCTAATAAGCTGATCAAAATGATGTTAATTTTTCTCATGATTTGGTACCCATACTAAGATTGTAATTAATAATAAAGTGAGGCTGGCTAGTTCTGTGCTTAAAATAAATCGGAGTCTTCGCCAAATAATTCGTCTAAGTCTTTTTCCACTTTGATTTTGATTTCATGTTCAATTTTCACATTCAAGTTAATGGTGATCGGCTCGGACGGTGCCGCCACCTGTACCGTCGGGCTGCAAGCCGTGGCCAGTACTAGAAAACTACTGAGCAATAGCAGTTGCCCTAGTCGAGGGCGTTGCAGCGTTTTCTTGTTTAGGTTTGAAGTCATCGGTTATGTACCTGTATATAGTGTTTAATTTACTGCGATGTTGTTCTTTGGTAGAAATCTTTCACCCGTTTGTCTAGCGTATCACTAACGCCGTCAATCAACCTGACGCTCTCAAATAATTTCAAGACGTTTTGTTCAAGGTTGATATTCAAGTTTACCTGCCGGCCTTGCTCAAAATCGGGATTATGCCCTTGCAATTGTAGCTTTAACAGCAAGGTGCCATCAGAATCGTAATGCGTATCGGCGCGTAATGCCTCGTAATTAAAATTACTTAATGCGTTTGCCACTGTTTCCGCGTAGGCGTTGCCTTTGAGCGCATCGGCATCGGCCTGATAACGCAGAATACCGCCCGGTGCAATCGCCTGCAGTTGTCCGTTATCAATACTCACCTCACCATCGAGCACAAGGATCGGCAGTTGGCCTGAGACCAAGCCGGTTGCTTGAATGTCTTCAAGTTGTTGCAGGCGCACAAGCTCGCTAAGATTAATGTTTTCCAGAATAACGTATAGCGTATGTTTCGCACGATTCAAATCGTATGAACCAGGCTTTAAACTCAGGCTACCTTGCAGCAACTGGGTTTTGGCATGCAATAAATTGAACACGGGCAAATCGCCCAACTTAGAGGGCTCAAGTGTAAAATCGACCACCGTGTCGGTATTTGCCACGCCGGCATCGATATGAGCAATGCTCAAGCGCTGCACCATGCTACTCGATATGCTTGGGTAGACTTGTAGCGATGATTTTATGTTAATGCCTGAAAAATACGTTTCTTCATAGGCACCCCCAAGATTGATTAACTGGGTATCAACGTCCACGGTCGTTTGCCATTCACCTCGCTGCCGAACCCAGCGAGCTTTGCCCGACAGCTTAAGCTCGCCCGCAACTAAATTCACCGCTAACGCCGCGGGTGAGGTCAATTGATTCAGCCGTTCAGGGTCATTGAATTCAATGGTCTTAAAAGCAAACGCTGTTTCACCTTGTTGCTGTTTAAGGTTGTGTTTAGTGGTGGTTGTGATGTGCAGATCACGTTCAATACTGTCCAGGCTGCCGCGGCTTGTGAGCACGTTATTGGCGAACTCGAATGACTGTTTAACATTAGACAATGGCAAATCAGTCGCCGCGTTCTCAAGGCCTTGGTTTTTCGCATCGCTACTTGACGTTGCGAGCGGCTTACTCGAATGATCAAACAAAGTCAGCTGAGGTATTGATAACGACCCGTTGGCAAGCCACTTACCATTATCAAACTGCGCTTGGTCAAGCTGCAATGTCATATCGACCTCGTGAACACCTTGCGGGGCGGTGGTGTTCTGTACCAGCGGCGTTTTTATTCGCAGCGATGTTTTTTCAATCAATAGGCGATCACCCCCGCTCTCTATGTGAGCCTCAGCCGCGGAGTTAAACGTGTTGATCACACGTGTCGCTTCAGCGGAGCCTAAACTCACGCCTTGCGGTAGCTCGGTTTCATCAAGTCGCGCATATTGGCTGCTTAATTGCCATGCATCGGCTAGGTCAAGCTGCCACTGCTGGGCATTGATGGTTATTGACGCTGCGCCTGAAAAGCTCGTTTCGCGCAGCTCTAATTCATTGGCCTGTCGTAGCTTATCAACGCTCACTAATAGATCCGGCGTCGTGATTTTACTTACACCTTCTGTAAGACCTAAATAGCCACTGGCACTGAGCTCAATGTTATCCGCTTGCCAATCATCCAGGCTCGCGTTAGTTAGCGACACTCTATGGTCGAATTTAATATCGAGTTGCCAAGGTGTTTGCGATTGTTTGTCTTCTATTGATGTTTGAGCTACCTGCCAATCAAACTGAGCATCGAGCGTTTCAATGCGATCGTTTTCAAGCGTCAAGTCGCTGATCTGAAGCGTTGATGAAATGGCCAAACCGGGCCCAGACTCAGCCGCCGCTATTGTTCCACTAAGCATCACCTGCGCAAGGTCGATTGAGTGATCAGCTAGCGCCCTAAAGAGCGGTAAGTGCTCGGCTAACCTAGGGTTCACCTCAAGCTTAAAAGCCAACGATTGGCCTACTTGATTGAGCCCAATATTAATTATCGCTAGCTGTGATTGAGGCGCTTGATTCGGCTGAGGCTCTTGATTTGGCTGAGGCTCATGATTCGGCTGAGGCTCATGATTCGGCTGAGGCTCTTGACCCAGCTGAGGCTCTTGACCCAGCTGAGGCTCCTGCTCTGGTGTATCAAACAATTGAATGTTCCAGCCGTCTTTCGCATCGCTGCCCCAATGCAACGCCGGCCCATTGGCGAAAATCAACGTGGTGTTGAGTTGATCTTCATGCTTGTTCAAGTCTGCTGTTAGTTCAATAGTATCAAAAGCAGTGAGCGACTCTGAGGCCAAATTATGCGAGAACAATATGCTCGGCAGCTGCACGGTGTTGATCGGCAAGGCCGTGGGGTCAACCGCTTGAAAGGCCGCTAATAGCAGCTCAATACTTGCCAGCGTCGGCGAGGTGCTCACCTGCGGATTTGGCCGATGGTCGAGTTTTAGATCAATCGAATCTATCAGCAGGCTTTGCGCCTGACCGCTTACTAACTCTGAAAGTGAATACTCTAAGCGAACCTGTTCAAGCTGCATTCTCAGTTCGGTGTCGGGCTCAAGGTAGCTAACATCGAGTTGTTTAATCACGGTCGCAGACATGCCGACATCACTTACTTCAACCGTGATGCGCGCCAGGCCTTGCTGCTGCAGAAATTGCGTTAGGCCCCAGCTCAATACAGTAGGCAGCTGCCACCAGAGCGCGCCTAGCAAACCCGCCAGCAACAACAAAAGCAGAAACAGCTTACGAATAGATCACCTAGAACCTTTAAGAGAACCCTTAAGTTTACTCACACCAATTAGGCCGCAAGGTTAACCGATCGCAGCATGGCTGAGCAATCTATGTTGCTCAAAATAAATCTTACTTTAACCTAAAATATGCCGAGGGCCTTTAAGGGCGGCTGAACTCAGCGCGGGCTAAAAAGCGACGCTTATTCTGACGTGCGAATCGAGTTTTGATCGCCGCTTGCATTGCCATCAGGGTTAATTGCATCTACCCCGGGGTGAATAATGATTGTATTGCGAATGCGGCTTTCTAGTTCAACCACCCGGTTTAAAACGCCGCTGCTAGTGAGCGTATTTAGTTTAACGGTAGCAAATCGCACATAGCCATGACCTTCGTCATTGTCTTCACTGGTATTTGGGTTGCAGTTGATTGACGGCTGGTCGAGAAAACCCACTGCAGCGTAGCCGCCGATAAGCAAATCTCCATACCTGCTTTGTGACGCTTGATTGTTCTCTACCGTGATGTTGCTTGTTTCAACGCAATTTTCAGCGCCAACCTCATAAGCCCACGGAGTGTTTATAACCACATTGCCGCTCACCAAAATATCGTGACCACCATCAATATAGACACCTGCGGCGAAGCTATGCTGGCGGCCGTAAGAAGGGTTAGTGAGGGTACTCATGTCAGTGACTCGGTTGTTTTGAATAAAACCGTAACGTGCCGCGTCAAAAAGGCCGGGCAGGGTTCGGCCATTAACGACACGGGTTGGTGACGTGCCTTCTCCGCCGATGGCGTCAATGGCAATATTGTTGACTCGGCTTACCTCGTTATTGATGATCTCCCATTGCCTGACGTTACCATTCACCACAATGCTTTCGCTGAAGCCTGTTCGCAAGTCGTTCAGCTGATTGCCTTCGATGATCAGGTTTGAGATCGCCGACGCGTCGGCGGCGCCTGTGCCTAAGGCGGCAATGCCGTGAGCACCCTCTCGCCCATCGAGGTACTGAATATGGTTTTCTTTAATTAGTACACTATTTATTCTCTCGCCATTTAAGTAGATACCATAGATATCTGGCTCTCTCTGGCTAGGGTTGCCATTAATTCTGCCATCAATATTAAGGCCTTCAAAGACCAAATTTGAGGTGTTCGACTCTACATAAAAAATAGAACCCGTGCCGGTAAAGGTGATCTTATTGTTGGCCGCGCCCACCAGCTTAATGTTGGAGCGGTTAATGAAGACGGTCTGGCTCAAGTTCAGTTGATCTATTTCAATAACGCAATATGAGTTATTCGGGCAGTTATCAATCGTTTCTTGCAGTGAGCCTGAGAGCGGCACTGCCGCGACTCCTGAAAATGCCGCCAGCCAATCGCGAGTAGGCCTGTTTGACTCACTCACTGCTTGCGCGCCAAACAGCGGCCCAGGCGGCGTAAGGGTCGGCGGGGTGACCGTTTCGGCGTCAGACAGTAAAAGCTGAGCGATAATCGGCGCGACCGATTTTGCATTAACGGTTTGCGGTAATACTAAAGCGTTCAGCCCAATGAATGTGATTATACTGACAAGGCGGTAAAACTTATTGGCGGTGATTTTAATCAAAACTTAACAATACGGTTTGCATAGAGAACAACATTTATACCTAAAAGCGAGATCAAGACATCACTACTTTGGTCGTAGCTAATATTAAATATCAGTAAATTAAAACATGGTTAGTCAATACGCGCGCTTCGAAAGTCAGCTTATATATAGTGTGTTTAACAGGCTTAAGCGCCGAATAAACTAGCTTACCTTTAGTAAGACCTAAGGGCGGTCAACCCCATTAAGCTCAACAACAAATACATCAACCGTGCCGCTATTGTTCCAATCAGAACTGAACAACACACGAGTGCCGCTTGGGCTGAGCACCGGGTGCGGTTCGGCAAAGTAGCCAATAGAGCCGCGCCCACCTGTGGCGCGGTGATGGGCTATTCGGCACACCTCAGGCGTGGCGGGGTTTGTATTCACTAAATACAATTCTTGCTCAAGCACGGTGTCGCCTTCAACGCCAAAGCCGATACTCGACACTGCCGCCCAGCCAGGTCGTTGGTGCGCCAGTGCGCTAATATGAGTGCCAGACAAGGTAAACGGCCAGCCATTCGCTGGGCCTACTAATACTCGGCAGCTTGCGTCGGTGGCATCGTGCACCACCACACTGCCAATGCCATCACCGCAACGATTGTTTTGGTTAGCGCCAAACGCCACCGCGAAATAGCCATCGTTGCCATTGTGCAAACGCCCTAGGCTCGAGTGCTCAGACACGTTGCCCAAGTCTAAGCGGCGCTCGGTTGATAACTGCGGGTTCAACACACCACCTTGGTGATAAAAACGATCACCGCTCGGGAACGCCTGAGGCGCAAAACCGCCAGCCGAAGATGCCTGTAAGGTAACGGTGTCGGTCGAACGCCGATAACTAAAACCGGTGTCGCCACAACGTAAACCAAATACATCGTCATCAAATGAGATCATATGTGCATCACCACCGGCGGTAATTCTATCGCCGCCTGAACACACGTTATTGAGGTCTCTAATCAATTCAAACTCACGCGAGCGAACGTTATAGCTCATCAATTCATTGCCGCGGAGTCGATAAGGGCCATTGGCCGTATCAACCGATGAACCAACTGCGCTATTAGAGTAATACATCAAGTCTGGATCAGACGTGCTCCAAAATAGCTGTTCAATGTCGGCGGGGCTAACGGGCAAGCGTTCAATAAGCTCGTACGACTCGCCATTGTAAAGATGATGGCCAACACCGCGGTGCCACAAAACCATCTTTGATTCATCAGCATTCCA
>JALZVW010000152.1 GCA_023301745.1 Arenicella sp.
TTGATCAGGCGTTAGCACTTGCTGGTGAGAGAGGTGATCGTCAGAGGTATAAGGGGAAGTTGCGCGCGTTTGAGTATTGAGCTTGACTCTTTCTTGAATAAAAAAAGCCGCGTCAAATGACGCGGCTTTTTGTTTTACTGCTTATTCCGCCGTTGTCGAGCTATTGCTCTTCAACGGTTTAGTAAACTTCTGCACGTTTATCGTTCTCGGGCTCCTGCCCTTCACGATATTCGTACATCCCTAAAGATCACTCTCAGGCATCCTGCCTTCCGTGACCTTCGTACATCCTGCACGTTTATCGTTCTCGGGCTCCTGCCCTTCACGATATTAGTGCATCCCTGCACGTTATTTGGCTAGGGCGTCACGGATTTGAGTTAGTAGTTTTGCTTCATCAGAAGGCTCTGCTGGTGCTTCTGGTGCTTCTTCTTCGGCTTTCTTAGCGGCGTTCATGCCTTTGATTACCATGAACAAAACAAAGGCCACAATGACAAAAGTGAATACGGCATTAAAAAATAAGCCATAGTTCATTGTTACAGCGCCGGCTTCTTGTGCCAAAGCAACAGTGTTGTAAGTCACGCCTTCTTCGCCGCCACTAATTATCATAAACATATTGGCGAAATCAACACCGCCAGTCAAGTGACCGACCCAAGGCATTATCATATCGTCAACGAATGACTTCACAATGGTGCTAAATGCAGCACCGATAACGATACCAACCGCCATATCGACAAAGTTGCCTTTCATCGCAAATTCTTTAAATTCTTGTAACATTTTTTGATTCTCCTGAAATTATTAGAAGCCGCACAAATTTAATTCATGGGCAATTTTAGTACATATTTTTATAAAGGTAGGTACTGCTGTCTAGAGATTGGTGTGTAAAGCGCAGCAATCAGTGTACTTTCGGTCGCTAACCTTCACACGGTCTTCATCCCCCGTCGACGTAAGCATTTTGCATCTTGCCACGAAATTTGCAAGTGTGATAACAATTTATGACAGTTAGACACTTACCTAGAACAACCTTTCTTTAGCTGTAACTGAGGCTAACTTGATAATATGGGTGGTCTGAAACCCCCTTTTCTACTATTTTCCCGGTGCCGACTTTGAAGCCTTTTGTGAGGATCCAATCAATGCGATCAGGGTTTTCTAAATCGAGGCCTGCAACTGAAATTGCATCGGTGATTTGAATATCCTTGATGGCCTCGGCTAATGCTTTGGTGTTTGCACGGCTATTGAAATCCCCTAGTAAAATTGCTCGTGGGTATCTGCCAAACTCTTCGAGTACTAGCCTTAGCTGGTCTTCGCGACCGCCACGGGTGTGAAGGTGTGTGTTAATGAAATGAAAACTTTCACCTTGCCAATGAACCCGTGCAATAGTCATATTACGAAAGCTCTTACCGGATGTGTCCGGCAGCGTCTCAACACGCCAGTCGCTAACTGGCAAGCGACTTAGGATCGCGTTTCCACGGTGTTCTCGAAACCAACGGCGAGCGGTGGCGCTGAATAGCCAGCCGAATTTTCCGTGGCTGGCGAGGCGTTCAGTTTGGCCTGATAGCATGTCGGCGCCAAGCTCGAACCCAGATAAACCATCAAAGCCAGGGGCATAAACCTCTTGGACTCCAATTAAGTCAGCCTGAGCCATCACTTGAGCGCTAGCGAGTAAATCACGTTTTCCGTCTAAGCGCTTACCTGTTTGGATATTATAAGTCGCTACCTTAAGAACCTCCGGTTCTTGAGTCTGCGTCGGTTGAGATAATAACGACGTGCCTGCTTTGCTTCCAGCTGGCCTGGACCTTCTAGTGAAGACGATCAAGGCTATGACTAGAATGATAACGACGATTTTACCCACCTCTAAGACCTCCGAGTCTGTTTACTTAGTTGCGACTAGGTAGGCTACGTACGACAAGCATGCTTCACCGACCTCGGTCTTGGTAAATATGCCGTCGCCGCTTTCTCCATCTTCGTCGGTGCCTTCCCAATAGCAGTCGGCGCTCTTAAACCCCGCCTCAATCATAATGTCGCGTAATTCTGCTAGACCCCAGAGCCGCCATTCATAGGTAAATGCATCTGTCATTTCGCTGCCATCAGGAAAGCGAAAATGAATATGTAGCCGAGCATCACCGGTAATTGGGTTAATGGCATCTTGGTCCCACACATACGTGAAGCTCCTATCGTCCATTTCGGTTTCTTCTTCTAGCTCTTGAATACTTTCAGGGCCACCATGTAAGTCACAGACAAAAATTCCGTCGGGTGCTAGATCGGCGTAAACACGTCGAAAATAATCGAGCATTTCTGAGCGTTGTTTAAATATCCAATACGAGAAATTTTGAGCACACCGAACATCTGGCGCTCGGCGGCTAGGGTTTCGCGCATCTTCTTCGTATTGAGACACTCGCTGGCCGGCTTTTCCTAGGCCTAAAAGGTTGTTTTTTAGGCCCCAGGCAAGCGGTTCGGAGTCGATGTCATACGACTCGGTTGTAAAGTCATCGCCTAAACTGGCCCAATGGCCTGACATTAAACAAGTGCCACAAAAATCTTCGCGAAGGTGTCTTGGCTCTTTGCCACGCAGCAACTTGTAGGTATCAAAAAGAAAAGCCACATCCTGATCTGCAGACTGCACAGCACGTTGATAAAGCTCGTATTTATCGGCCGTTTTAGCGGTATATTGATTGCCCATTTTGAACTCGTTTTTGGCTCGCTTAAGAACCCTGAATTTACCCTAAAGTGTAACGCAAAACGGAGCCCTTAAATAGCGATGATCGGGGCGGTCTGAAGCGTGGCCGTAGCGAATGCTGTTGGTGTCGATAGTATTCGTCAGTCATGCCCATTAATGCGTGTACGTTAGAAATGGGAATTGCCTTATACTCTATATTCAGTTTGAGGTAATGAGGCTAATTCAGGTTATTGACTCTAAGGAGGTAATCTTCAGCCATTTTTTAATAATAATCGCTAACTTATTGATAAAAATAGGAACTCTAGTTTTTGGTTTTTTGTAGGAAAAAATAGTTATACACAAATTTTTGAAGTCAATAGTTTTGCGATAATTATTTTTTGTGTAATATTTAAGAAACATTTGGTGACTCTTAAGTTATTGATTTATTTAAATAAAATAAATTGCATAAAAAATAAGCAATCTTTATCAAGTCAATAACTATCAACTGTTACAGCCGATAATCCAATTTTATCAACAAAGTTATCCACAGGCTGTGTGTGTAACTTTATATACCAATCTGACACTTTGCCGAAACCCGCATAAACAATGACTTTATCGATATTTGAGCCAAGAATTGAACACATAATAAGTGTCGCGGTGCCACTGCCACTACGACAGTGTTTTGATTTTTTGGTGCCCATCGGTGAATCAGGTGACGATATAAAGCCGTGTGTCGGTGCGCGGGTAAAAGTACCCTTCGGGTCTCGTAAATTAATAGGTATTATTCAAGCCGTTAAAAGCGACAGTGACTTTCCAGAAAACAAGCTTAAACCCGCGATTGAAATACTAGACAATTCTAGCCTTTTTGATGCCCCTTTATGGGCCACACTGTTATGGTTGTCGCGCTACTATTTGGCGCCTATTGGCGAAGTCATGGACGCGGCGTTACCAGTGGCATTACGTCAAGCAGGCGTGTTAATGCCAGGAAGTAGAAAAACCTGGGCATTAACCGATCAAGGGCGAAGCCGACCGGTTGATGAGTTGAATCGAGCGCCGTTGCAGTTGGCGATCATCAAGCGGTTTATGAAAAAGAGCTTGTTGAATGCCGATGACTTTAAAGATACCGCTTCTAGTTGGCGGCAAGCGATTAGTGCTTTAGTAGAAAAGGGCTGGGTCGAAGAAACTGAAACAGAGCCGCGCTTAGCTGAACGTGAAATCGATGATCAGCATTCGGTTGTTTTAACCGAGCAGCAGCTTGTCGCTGTAGACGCGATCAATGCCAGTATCGAGCAACAGAACTTTTCAGCGACCTTATTGCATGGCATTACGGGCAGTGGCAAAACCGAAGTCTACTTTTCGGCGATGGAAACGGTACTTGCTAAGGGCCAACAAATTCTACTAATGGTGCCTGAGATCGGGCTTACACCGCAGTTAATCACCCGAGTAGAACAGCGTTTTAGCGATGCGCTAGTGGTCATGCATTCTGGCCTTAACGACACCCAGAGGCATCATGCGTGGTGGCATGCAAAACAGGGCAATGCAAAAATTGTGATTGGCACGCGCTCGTCGGTGTTTAGTTCGTTCGCTAAATTGGGTTTGATTATTATTGATGAAGAGCATGATGGCTCATTCAAGCAACAAGATGGCGTGCGTTACCAAGCTCGCGATGTTGCCATTTATCGTGCTAAGCAGCAAAACGTCCCTATTTTATTGGGTTCGGCGACGCCATCGTTAGAAACTTTTGTTAATGCCGAGTCGGGTCGCTATTCTCTGCTTCGTTTGAGCGAGCGAGCGACTAAAGTTAAGTTGCCTAAGATTGAACTAATTGATCTCAACATGCAGCCTACCAACGATGGATTAAGCCCAGGCATGCTGGAAGCCATAAAGGCCACATTGGCGAAAAATAAGCAGGTGATGCTTTTTTTGAACCGGCGGGGTTATGCGCCAGTGCTCTATTGTAAAGACTGTAAACAAACCGCTAAATGCCACCGCTGTGACTCTCATCTTACCTTGCATCGGCGAGTGAATCGTATGCGCTGCCATCATTGCGGTTATGAGAGCCAGCTGCAAACACAATGCGGCGCATGCCAATCAACAAAAATGGTTGATGTTGGCGAGGGCACCCAACGGGTGGAAGATGCCATTGCTTTGCGTTTCCCTGACGCTAGCCTATTACGCATTGACCGCGACAGCACAAGCCGCAAAGGAGAGCTTGCTCAAGTATTAGAGCAAGCGCGCTCAGGGGCGGCTGATATATTGGTTGGTACTCAGCTCATTACCAAGGGTCATGACTTCCCCAATGTCGGCATGGTCGGTATCTTAGAAGCCGATCAAGGGCTTTATAGCACCGACTTTCGCGCCAGTGAGGCATTGTTCCAACAGATTCTTCAGGTGTCTGGTCGAGCGGGTCGGCGCGACGATGTCGGTCGAGTGTTTATTCAAACTAGTTTTCCGGATAACCCGTTTTTTGCTAAGGTGATAAATCATGACTTCGTGGGCTTCTCACAGTCATTGATAGAAGAGCGCAAGGCGGCTCAGTTCCCGCCATTTGGTTTTTTCGCTTTGCTAAGAGCCGAGTCGCCGCACCAGGCTCAGGCGTTGCAGTTTTTGCGTAAAGCCAGGCATGACATGGCACCGCTTGAGGGTGTGCGCTTGATGGACGCAGTGCCGGCACCTATGGAGCGCCGAGCGGGCAAGTTCAGAGCACAGTTATTAGTGTGTAGTAATCAGCGTTCAAGCCTTCACAACACCTTGGCGAATTGGTTGCACTTGATTGCCAGCAATAAGGAGTTGAAAAAGTTGGCTAACTCGGTGCGCTGGAGTCTAGATATTGACCCATTAGATCATTACTAAACGAATTAGGGCTGGTTGTTATTTTGTATGGTTGTTGCCGCTGAATAGGTCGAAACTAAATAAGGAACAAGATAGCTGAGCAGTATTTTAATGATCGTTTCGAACGATAGATCCCAATCGAGGATAGCGCCGCTATGGTTTATGATTGCGAGCAGGCTTCCGACCACCAGTGACACTTTAAGCGATT
>JALZVW010000153.1 GCA_023301745.1 Arenicella sp.
TAACCCGAATTCTAAATGCTTAACAATAAAACCGATTTAAGTGGTCGAGCCCGTGAAAGACCTTTGGCCACGAACCAGTTTATGAAGTAGCCCGATGCAGTCTTAACCTGTAAAGCCTTCTTTAATATTCACTACGAAGTTCGCAACCAAACCAACACTGCTCTTTAATCAAACTAACAGCTTATTAGTGCGCATGCTCGGTTTCCACCGGAGTATAATTCTAGGTTAAGGCTGTAGGTCTCTATTTTCATTATTTTTTTCAGTGTCTATATCAATTTGTAGAGTTTGAAAGTGCGCATGCTCACTTTACACAATAACAGCGCAGTTAGGCGTTCTCAAGAAGTTATGTAAGTCTTTGTTTTTTATATAATTGCATTGAAACTAGGGAATGTTAACGCGCAGCAAGTAGCGCGAAAGGAGGCGATGATTTTCATTCATGGTTGATATACTGTATAAATCTATAGTTTTTAAACTCATTTAAATGAGCAATTCGAGCCTATCGAAGCCTTAGATTTCGCGGCCTTATTTTTTTGAAAGACAGGGGTATATATAATGGTTAAGAAGGTCATTCTTATTTTTATCTTAGTTACGGCAGTGGCTCTTGTTGGGCTTTTTACAATAGTGCCTAAGATGGTCGATAAATCATTGAATGTGGTTATCGAGCATGAACCCTTTAAGGTTAGTGAGGCGGCTAAGGTCTTGCATGCGAGTTTAACAATCGGTGATTGGCATTCTGACAGCCTGCTTTGGAAGCGAGACTTGGGCAAACTTCACGATTATGGGCATGTGGATATCCCCCGTCTTCAAGCCGGCAATGTAAGCCTGCAGATGTTTACCACGGTGACTAAGTCACCCAGTGGCTTAAATTATGAATCAAATTCAGCTGACGCTCCCGACGACATTACTAAACTGGCGCTCGTTCATCGCTGGCCGTCGGCAACGTGGCGCAGTTTAACGGCGAGGGCATTACACCAAGCAAGCCGCTTGCATGGCTTTGAGCAAGATAGCCCTAACGACTTGATGATTATCAAATCTAAAACTGACCTTTCACAATTCAGTAAGAGACGCGCCACGAACACCAAGCTGGTGGGTGGCTTGATTGGCACTGAAGGCTCTCATGCCTTAGATGGTAAACTCGAAAATGTTCAAGTTTTGTACGATGCGGGTTTTCGTATGATGAGCTTGCAACACTTTTTTGATAACAAACTGGGCGCATCGCTACACGGAACCAGCCAGAAGGGCTTAACTGATTTTGGGCGTGACGTTGTTGAAAAAATAGAAGCATTGAATATCATATTAGATGTCTCTCACTCATCAGAAGCAGTGGTGTCTGATGTCTTGGCGATTGCTAACAGACCTGTAGTGGTCAGTCATACTGGCTTTAAAGGCCATTGTGATACCGCGCGAAATATTAACGATAGCTTGATGCAGAAAATAGCCCAACGCGGGGGTTTAATCGCGGTAGGCTATTGGGAGGGCGCTGTCTGCGGTGACAAACCCAAAGATGTTGTCGCGGCGATGAAATATGGGCTAGAGTTGGTTGGGGAAGATCATTTGTCTTTAGGGTCTGACTACGATGGCACCGTGACCACAAGCTTTGATACCAGCGAACTTGTTGCGTTAACCGACGAGATGCTTAACGCGGGCTTTACTGAACTGCAAATTCGTAAAATAATGGGTGACAATATGTTGAAATTTCTAACACAACACTTACCAAGCTAATGATTATTCGAATCGCCACAACATTGCTAGCGTTGAGTTTTTTAGCCGCCTGCACACCCAATAAGCAACTACGTACTGAGTTTGTAGACACTAACTGCTTATGGGGCGAAACAGACTGCCGCAATTCAGCGATTGAACACTACTTAGAATACGACCTGAGTTTTATCGAATTCACCGAACGAGGCAATCTATACGACCGGTCCAGTAGCCAACGCGTTCTCAGGCATATTCAGGCACAAACCCAAACAGATGAGGGCGCTGCGGTATTCGTATTTGTACACGGTTGGAAGCACAATGCGAAGCACGATGATTCTAACGTTGTTCAGTTTCGGAAATTTTTATCGCGCGCCGCTGAGAACGATGTTGTAGGCAAACGCAAGGTCATTGGCCTATACCTTGGTTGGCGTGGCGCTTATAGCAACGTGCCATTTTTGAAAGAGACAACCTACTGGTCACGCAAGTCAGTTGCTGAAGAAATTGGCGCTGGCGGCGCAACGGAAATTTTTGCCAAGTTGCACCAAATTTTGGTGGCGCAAGATGACAGCCAAAATCAAGCCCTTTATAAAAATAGCTATGTCATTATTGGCCATAGCTTTGGCGGCGCCATTGTATTATCGGCGTTGCACGATGTTCTGCTAAACAACTTAATAGCCGCCGATACGTCTCTGTCAGAAACCCCTCAGCAATGTAACAAGATAAAACGATTCGCCGATGCGTTGATCTTACTCAACCCTGCGATAGAGGCAAACAAGGTAATCTTGCTCAAAGAAGCCGCCGCTCGGTGCGTATTTGGCAAAGATCAAGCGCCATTGATGCATGTCTTAAGCAGTGACGGAGATACCGCGACGCGCATTTTTTTCCCAATGGGAGAGTACACCAATATTTCGTCTCCATTGGGCCCTCAAAAATTAAAACGCGTAGTCAACAACAAAGAAATCACGCTATTCGAAAGACAACTCTCGCTCACCACCGCTGGAAACCTAAAACAGCTGCGCACCGCTTACTTGTCTTTCAACAGAGAAAGTAACAACTGGGCTATGGATAACTGCGCTGACGATTTAGACTCTTGTCGAGTCACCAGCAAAAAGAGGCAATCTAATCATTTCACCGTTGGCAAGCACGACCCTCTGCGATTTATTAAAACAGATAGAACGTTCATTAAAAATCATAACGATGCCTTTGGTTGTTATGTTCAGGGGTTCATATCGTCGGTGGTATTTGAGACTCAGTTTGTTGAACGTGGTGCGTCTAAGCCTGTGAAGTCGCGCTCTAGTTGTGCCAATTCGTCAAACGAAAACTTTGATTTCATGCAATGCTTTAATCGTCAAATTGACAATTACGATTGCGACCAACCTCAATAATACTGAAGCGCTAGTTTTTAATACTTTGCGCTAGGCAATTAAGCCCAAACAAAGGCCGGCCATATTTTAGTTAGCACTGTGGGTCCAGCCGATCTCACTAGCGGTCAGCTCAGAAAGCCGTGTATGGCTTAGCCGTTCGGCCACCTCGTGTTGATCTTGGCTTAAAGCCCTTGCACGCCCCATGATTTCCGCGTGTTGTTGAGGCCAGAGTGGTTTAGCATTTGGCTGTACGTAGCCTTCGGGGTAATGTGGTTCACCGGTTCGGGTATCATACTTGTCACTCGCGCCAAAAATATGCAATAACTCATGAGTTAGCACAACATTATGAAAGCGTTTATTCGGCGCAAGTGCGCGCACATTGATCAAACCAATCAAACCATTTCGAAGGCCAGTTGAATGCCTTAACTGCACGCCTTCGGCCGGACTCTGATAGAGCATAAAAAGGCGTATATGATAGTCTTCATGGTCATTCAATTGATTGTTCCAAGCCCACCATCGCAGCTTCAGCGACCAAATAATGTGGGCTAGCTTGCCCGCGCCCACCTCGGGTAAATTCGGTGGAATAGAGTCGATTGGTTCAGCTAGTTCAAGCTCAATCACATGGCTCAGATCACGCCCGTAATGCTCAGCGCTTTGGTTCAGATATTGAGTAACCTCTTTGAAATCTTTGCGCTTGAGAGAGTTAACAAAAGTTCGAGTGCTCGCATGATCGTCAGCCAAGACAGGGATCACTTTAATACTAACAACCCCGCTCCAATCCTTGGCAACAGTTTGTTGCATACGGTAAGTTCCCCATACCGACATCAATACCAGCAATAAAAACAAAATACGTAGAATCTTAAACATCGGCCAAATATTGACTGTGCCTTACGGCGTAATGGCGATGCTTTTTTGAACCCGCTTTATCTCAAGTAAGCGAGCATCGTGAATTGCTCTTTGAATCTGCTCGCCATCACTATACCCCTTGGCAATTTCACCGCCGTTAACGCTTTTCGCCGCTTGCTGAAATTTTATAAACAAGGCCGCTTGAGTGTAATCACGATTTTCAAAACCAGTTCGGCCGCGCGCATCGGCAATACAACAATTTGCCACTTGCTGAGCGCGATTATCGTCCATCAGACTGCGTGTTTTTTCGAGCATTTTTAATACCGTCTTCGGGCGCAGCTCAGCCATTTTATGCATGTGCAGGTGGTATTCAGACACCGCCAACGCTAATGACTGATATTGCTTGGGAACACGCAAGCGTTCGCACAACTGCTTAATTATGGGCAGGCCGCCAAGCTCGTGCCCAGTATGCGATGGTAATATTTCGGTTGGCGTTTTGGCCTTACCTAAGTCATGCACCAAAGAAGCAAAACGCATTACCGGGTCATCACTCAAGCGTGCGGCTTGCTCCACCACCATCAAGGTATGTATGCCTGTATCGATTTCAGGGTGATACTTCGCGGTTTGAGGAACACCAAATAAGGCGTCAATCTCAGGCAAGACTCGCTCTAAAGCACCACAATCTCGTAATACTTGGAAAAACGTTTGCGGCGAATCGGTAATTAAGGCCTTTTTCATTTCGGCCCAAACCCGCTCAGGCACTAACGCATCTACCTCTCCATTAACCACCATGGCCTTCATTAATTTGAGAGTCTCAGGTGCGATTGAAAAACCAAAACGGGCGGCGAAGCGCGCCGCTCGCAGTATACGAACAGGGTCTTCTAAGAATGCGTCCGAAACATGCCGAATAATACCGTTAGCTAAATCTTCTTGCCCACCGAACAAATCAATAATCTTACCGTGCGCATCTTCAGCCATGGCATTAATGGTCAGGTCACGCCGTTCTAGATCTTGCTCTAGGGTAATTTCGGGCGAGGCATTAAACTGAAAACCTTGATAGCCTTTCGCGGTTTTACGCTCGGTGCGAGCCAGCGCGTATTCTTCACCGCTTGTCTTGTTGATAAAAACAGGAAAGTCTTTGCCAACCGGCTCGTAACCCTGATCAACCATTTCTTGCGGTGTAGAACCGACCACAACCCAATCTCGATCGGGCGCGTCAACCCCCAGCAATCGATCACGTACCGCCCCACCAACAAGGTGAATTTTCGCCGTTGAACTCATGCCTTAACGAGTGCCGTATTGCTCGCGGTAGGCTCGCATACGATCTAAGTTTTCTTTTTGATCTGGTTGGTCTTTTAAGTAGTCGATTAGATCCGCTAAAGTAGCGATAGAAACGACCGGAAGCCCAAATTCTGCTTCGACTTGTTGAATCGCTGACATTTCTGTCGGGCGGCCATCTTTCTGGCCTAGCTCTTGACGGTCAAGCGCTAGAAATACAGCCGACGGCTTTGCACCGGCGGCGCTAATCAAATCAAATGATTCTCGTATCGCGGTACCCGCCGTGATGACATCGTCAATAATCGCTATATCGCCCTTTAACTCGGCGCCAACCATATTGCCGCCTTCACCATGATCCTTGATCTCTTTGCGGTTAAAGGCAAATGGCACGTCTTTACCGGTTGCCTCGGATAACGCCATCGCTGTCGCGCACGCCAGCGTAATGCCTTTGTATGCGGGCCCAAACAACACGTCAAAATTCAAATCGGAATTCTCTATGCTGCAGGCAAAAAAGCGGCTAAATTGACACATGGTCGAGCCACTATCAAATAAGCCCGTATTGAAAAAATAGGGGCTTATTCTGCCTGATTTCAAGGTGAATTCACCAAACCTAAGAACGCCTGTTTTCAAGGCAAACTCAATAAATTGTTCTTGATATGGAAGCATGAATTTTAAGTCTAATAGTTATAATATAATGGTGGATATGATACTCACAAAACGCTTAGGAACAAGATGCAGAATTCAATAAAGACGTCGATCGGCTGTTTCGCTGCCAGGCCACTCGTTATCGCCTGTTTGTTACTTGGCTCGCTAACCTCAATGGCTCAAACACAGCATAGTGGGCTCACCGACAGCACAAACAACAACCCGTTCTATCGGGAAACGTTTGATGATTGGATCATTGACTGCTCACCGATCCGTGAAGCAAGGTCTGCCACAAATCAGCCTCAGAACGCCGAATGCACTATGTCTCAGCGCATAGAGTTTGAAGATAATAGCCAAACGTTGCTGAATATAGATCTCTACCTGAACCCACAAGATGGCACGCCAATAGCGATATTCATCTTGCCGCTGGGCATCCCCTTGAACACAGCACCAAGTTTATCGTTCAACCATTCTAGAGGCTTATCGTTAAAAGTCAGCCATTGTCACGCCGATGGTTGCTACTTTAAGGCACCCTTGACTAGCCGGCTATTAGAAACTTTCTTAAGTATGCAATCAGGCCAAATCGACTTAACGGGTAACGATAACGAAGCAATACGAATACCCATTTCAGGCAAAGGCTCTCGATCAGCCTACAACTATTTTAATGCGCGTAGAAACTGACAAACGGGCACAAAAGAATCAACACTGAGAATAAAGTATGACTAAGCTGTGATTTTAAGTGCGCTGACACCAAACAATGCGCATAATCCATTAATTAAGCCAGTACTCCACAACCACCCAAGAACACTAATAAAAGCCGCCCTATGAAAGTAATCTCAGCTAATTTAAACGGTATTCGCGCCGCTGCACGCAAAGGTTTTTACGACTGGTTGCCCAAAGTAGATGCCGACGTTATCTGCCTACAAGAACTCAAAGCCCAACCTGATCAAATTGAAGGTTTACCCTATCACCCTGAGGCCTATCACACCTATTTTCACGCGGCCGAAAAAAAGGGCTATTCTGGGGTTGGCATTTATTGCAAGAAAAAACCTGACCAGGTGCACATTGGCTTAGGCAAAGGCTTTGAAGATGTCGATTTTGAAGGCCGCTATATCCAAGCCGACTTTGGCAATCTGAGTGTGGCTTCGCTATACATGCCATCGGGTTCAAGCAAAGAAGAACGCCAAGAATTTAAGATCGACATGATGGGCCGCTTTGAAGCTCGATTAAAAGAACTCGCAGAGTCAGGGCGGCAAGTCATTATTTGTGGTGACTGGAATATTGTTCATAAAAAACGTGACATCAAAAACTGGCGCGGTAACCAAAAACGATCAGGCTTTTTACCCGAAGAGCGCCAATGGATGGACTGGCTGTATGGTGACACCGAACCAGAACTAGAAGGCGGCCGAGGCGGCAACGCCGGTTTTCATGACGCGTTTCGACAAATCAACGATCAAGACGAGCAATACACATGGTGGTCAAACCGCGGCCAAGCTTGGGCCAACAACACAGGTTGGCGCATTGATTACCAAGTAATCTCCGACAATTTGAAAGATAAAGTTGTGGCTGGTTCTGACCTTATTTATAAAGACGAGCGTTTTTCGGATCATGCGCCGCTTGTGATTGAATATGATATTTAGCTTACTTTTAGGCTAATTATGAATTTTTCGAGCCTTTGCGCCTTATTGAGTTTGCTTAAATTAAAACTAATACCGAAACAACTAAAATAGATGCAGCCTGACGTCGAAAGTACTAACGAAATACCCTCTACCAACAAACCTTGGTTTTTAGAGCGCTCAGTCTGGGTAATGCTGTTCCTCGGCTTCTCTGCAGGTATTCCTATTCTACTCATTTTTGGCACGCTCTCGTTATGGTTAAGAGAAGCCGGGGTGAGCCGTTCAACCGCCACGTTTTTTTCGTGGGCAATCATTGGCTACTCGTTTAAATTCGTCTGGGCACCATTGGTAGATAAGCTACCTATACCGCTCTTAACCAGATTGTTAGGTCGTCGTCGGTCGTGGATTTTACTATCGCAACTTGCGGTAATTGTCGCAATTTCTTTAATGGCCAGTATCGACCCGCAATCAAGTCTCACTTTGATGGCGGTCGCCGCTGTTTGTTTAGGCTTTGCCTCAGCAACGCAAGACATTGTTATTGATGCGTACCGCATCGAAACTGCGCCGCCACGCCTGCAGGCGATGTTGGCGACGACGTATATATCAGGTTATAGAATTGGCATGATATTGGCGGGCGCGGTAGCTCTATCAATAGCCGATAGTTTTGGCAGTACGCTCGAAAACTATAGCTATGCAGCGTGGCAGAAGACTTATTTCATTATGGCCGCCGCCATGCTGGTCGGCATTGCCACAACCTTGATTATTAAAGAACCGATAAGGAAATCTGGCGAGTCTTCTTACCCAAATGAAGATTATATAAATTTTGTTGTGGTGTTTGCATTGTCCATCATTAGCTTTATTTTTATAATTTGGAACAGCCCGTCAGCGCCTAGCTGGTTCTCCGGTGGCACGCAGTCTCTATTCAAGTTTGTTTTTTCGAGCGCAGTTTTACTATTTGCTGCAGCGGTTGCATATGGCGTTGCAACTTGGTGTGTTCGGGGAGGCATGATCAACCAAAAAATGGTTGATGAGAGCTATATATTGCCGGTTAAGGACTTCTTCGAACGTTATGGAAAGCTAGCAATTTGGATTCTGCTTCTGATTCTACTCTATCGAATTTCCGATATAGTGCTAGGTGTAATAGCCAATGTGTTCTATCAAGATATGGGATACACAAAAACAGAAATAGGCAGCTTATCAAAAGCTTTTGGCTTAATTGTCTCGATATTAGGCAGCTTTGTGAGCGGTATAATTGCGCTGCGGATTGGAGTAATGCGCACACTCTACTCAGCGGCTATTTTAGTCGTTGTAACCAACTTGCTGTTTTGCTGGCTCACCACTGTAGGCCAAAATCATACCGATGTAACATTGATCCTGCCTCTAATTGGAAGCGTTAGCTTTCCGATTGAACTAGCCGTTGTTATAGCACTAGATAATATGGTTCAGGGCTTCTCAACAGTCGCCTTTATTGCATGGATGTCGAGCCTAACTAACGTTTCGTTCACCGCGACTCAATATGCAATTTTTAGCTCGATCATGACTTTATTTCCAAAAATTATTGGTGGCTACTCAGGCACTTATGTTGATAGCTTTGGTTACACAAACTTCTTTTTAATGGCGAGCGCACTGGGTGTACCAGTGATCTTTTTAATTCGCTATTTACAAAAGCAATTAGAGTTCACAAAACCAAATTAAACTCTAGAGTAGAAACTATTGGTTTTTTGAAATCATTCCTTCATGGGTGATATTCTAAACTGAGACTAAAAATACAATAACGCTGATTTTGAAAACACTTAACTTTGACAACCGATTCTTAAACGACCTGCCTGCCGACTCAGATTTAAGCAATAGTCGTCGGCAAGTGCATAATGCGTGCTACTCATTT
>JALZVW010000154.1 GCA_023301745.1 Arenicella sp.
TTCAGTAAATACATCAAAATTGTGGTAAGCCAACTCAATGTTTAAATTTTCATTTGGCTTTGCCAAAAGGCTTACACTATAAGTGTCTTTATCCCAACCGCCAATCGAATCATCTGTACCCAAGCTTGGGCCGTCGTTAGCGGCTGGATGTGAATTTAAAAAATCACCATCGTACTCACTGCTATTTACGCCAACCTTAATTGCAAGCTTATCTGTAATTACAGGAAAACTGACTTCCGCACCGATATCTTCTCGTCCATCATCACCAATAGTGACTTCGACATTACCAACTAGCATCTCCAAATCAGGTTTGGTGGTAACGTAATTGATCGCCCCTAGAAATGAGTTAGCGCCGTACAAGGCACTTTGAGGGCCTTTAACAACCTCAACACGTTCTAGAGAACCAACACCAAGATCTAATGCGTAATTTCGTGGAATATACACACCGTCAAAAAATGTAGACACATTCTGTTCTAAAGCAGTCACATCAAATTGACTCGCACCACGAATTACAGGGGTACCAAAACCACCGTTTGAGAAGTCTTCAAAGGTCAGGCCCGGCGTTTGCAGCGCAATGTCTTCTAATTGTTCAACGCTACGCTTCTTTAGTTGCTCCGCCGAGAATGCCGTGATCGCAACTGGAATATCTTGAACTGATTCAGACACTTTACGTGCCGTTACAATCAACTCTTCCAAAACAACGCCAGTATCTTGCGACTGAGCACCAACATTGTTTACCCCACCAATTGCCAGTGATAGGCCTAAAAAATATGCAACTTTCGATAACTTGTTATTTTTAATCATTCTAGCTTCCTCTTCTCTCAACTATCTTTCTTTTTATAGTAAAAGTAGATCCACGCCTACTCATCTTAACATTTAATAATATAATGACATTACATTATGTCATTATAACAATCAACTATGTATTTACGATCATATTGTTTTTTTTGGCATCAAGACAAAACCACTGCTAAAGTTCCAACATCGAAACTCATGATTTGCCAGTAACGTAGACATTAATCTAGTCTAAATTCAGATTGGAGCATCGGCCGCTCACACAAGCGGCCGATGATTCTTAGCTTAAGGAATTATTTGCCTTTTTCGGACGCTGGCGTTTGCTCTAAGGCGTAGCGCTCAAGGCTAGACAAACTCGGCTCTTCCCACTTGTCCGGCGCGTTAAAGTATTTTGGATAATGCTTTTTCGCGTAGGCCAATACTTGTGGAGAAACCACATCCATTGAGTCATAAGCACCCATAGTGCAGATGTAACTCATGTGCCCTTCTGCTTGATCCATCAACAACCAAGGAAACCATGGAGTAATGCGGCTCCAAGTGCCCGTGTAATCAACCTTAGTCAAATCTGGGTTTGCTAAGTTCTCTTTACGAATCACGTATCGAAACATTTCAGAAACCCGAGTAAACTTGCCTGGAGATTCTCGCGGCCATTTGTCCGGCTGAAGTGCCGACGGATAATATAGATGGATCCCAGTTTCTAATACGACGTTGCCATCAGGTGTTTCCTGCCAAGGCAATAAAAATGGAACATCAGGAACTTTCTCTTTATTAAGCGTGCCATAAGTCGGAGGCTTAGGGTAAAACGCGCTAATCTTATAGTTGAATGGGTCATTGGCAATATGGACAACTTTAACTTCTTCGCCAGTGTAAGGGTTTGTCATAGTCTCAAGAACTTCGCCGGTTTCTAGATCTGTATAAAAACCTACCTCACGCAGCAATTTTTGATAAACACCATTTCCCATATCCACTAACCGAGTGAATGAAAAGCCTTCAAAACCGCAAATATCTCGAACTTTTTCTCCTTCACGGATACCCATCGCCTTGCCTTTAAACCAACCAAAGCGCTGTTCGCCAAACTGTAGGTCACCGACCAGCTTGGCATAAGTATCACGATTCCAAATATTATCAGTGTACTTTAGATTTCCTGAGTCAGCCTTGGTTGCTTTTGCGGCGTTACTACCCGCATAAACGGATTCTGAATGACCTACCGCTGCGCCTACCATGCCTGTCGCTAAGGCCATTTTACCCGAGTTCACCATAAACTCGCGGCGACTATCACTTGATTTACTTTGCTTACTCATGCCTTTCCTCAATTCTATTTAAAATATTAAAACGTACTGAACGGCCTAGCTTCGAAACACCGCTATCAATCATTAATAGCTATAAAGATATAGTATTATATCTTTTATGTAAAGTGACAGACCTTATTCTTTGGCGTAGGAGAATAAAGGTATTAAACCCAACATATGAATATGTAAAAGCACTACATAGCGTTCACTACTAACACTTTTGCCGATAAGCTGAATTAACCAATATGCGCCGCGTGATCAACCTGCGACTTTATCAGCTAACAAGTCATTCACCTTTTGATCTGAATAACCCAAAGACTCTAGCACCTCGCCAGTGTGCTCTCCCACCTCAGGGATACTACGCCTTAGACCGAATCTCTGGTCTGAGAACTCCAGTGGAAGTGCTGGTAATTTAGCCTGCTGACCACCACCCAATTCTATATCCAACAAACCGCCAGACTCAATTAGATGAAGGTCATCGGACAAATCTTCGGGGCGGTTAATCGGCGCATAAGGCAGCCCGATACTCTTCAGTCGATCACTCAGATCTGACAATTCAATCTGCTTAAAATGCTCAGCGACTCTAGCAATAATAAGATCACGCTTGAGCACCCGCTGCACATTGGTATTCAACGATGCGTCGCTAGCAAAGTCGTCAAACTTAAACTCTAGACAGAACTTCACCCACTGAGAATCACTCACCACCGCGACAAACAGCTTTTCATCATTTTTGACTTCAAAAACATCGTAAATTGCCCAGGCTGATATGCGCTCAGGCATTGGTGCAGCGGCCTGACCCGTAACAACCTGTTGCGCCATGTGCTGCCCCATAAGAAATACGGTGCTTTCGAACAAAGAGCTAGTCACGTGCTGACCCGCGTTGGTACTGCTTCGCTGCAATAGCGCCGACAAAATACCGATCACTCCAAACATGCCACCCATAACATCTATTACCGACGCACCGGCTCTAAGCGGCCGATCTTTGGGACCGGTCATGTAGGCTAACCCGCCCATCATTTGGGCCACTTCATCGAGCGCGGTTCGATTCTGATAAGGCCCTTTTAAAAACCCTCGAGCACTCATGTATATCAGCTGACTATTAATTTCGCTTAGTTGCTCATAACCATAGCCAATTTCTTCCAATGCGCCTGGTCGAAAATTTTCGATAACGACATCGGCACCCTTTACCATATCGGCAATAACTTTATGACCTTCAGCCGATTTCATATCGATGCAGACGCTTTTTTTATTTCGGTTGTACATCGCAAAATAGCCCGCACCCGATCCCTTAAGGTTCCGAGTTTTATCGCCGCCAACGGGTTCGACCTTGATTACCTCAGCACCAAGATCAGCTAAAATCATTCCAGCCGATGGACCCATAACCATATGGGAAAACTCGATAACTTTGATATTTTCTAATGGCAATTTATTCATACAAATCAATGCCTCTCTCCGACCATTTTCTATTTTTAATTAACTTCTTCGCTGAGAAAGCTCAACGAACTAGTATTGAGTGAACTATCATATATAGCCCTAATGCTATATCATCATAACAATATACTTGCGGATTGCAACAATCCTATCCTATTTAGAACCACATACACTTATGAATACGACAGACATTCTAGTTAGCGAAGTAGGCCCACGTGACGGACTTCAAAGCGTCAAATCAATCATGCAAACCGGCGACAAGAAGGCGTGGATACGCTCGCTTGCTGGGGCCGGGATAAAAGAAATTGAAGTTGGCTCCTTTGTGCCAAAAACATTATTGCCACAGCTAGCGGACACCCAAGAAATCGTTGAGTTTGCCAGCCAGATCGAGCATCTCATGGTGGCTGTATTGGTGCCTAATTTATATGGCGCGGTGGCGGCCTCGAATGCCGGCGCCGATAAAATCACGCTGCCATTTTCAGTTAGCGAAACTCACAGTCAGGCGAACCTCAAACGCAGTCATGAACAACTTTTCGATGAAGTGAGCGCAATTCGCTCACACTTAGATAGCCTACCACCATCACAACGACCACACTTTGAGGTGAGCCTTTCAACCGCCTTTGGGTGCACCCTAGAAGGCGCGGTAAGCGAGAGTGCCGTCACCCGCTCGGCCGAGCGATTAATGGCCCAAGGGGCCGATGAGGTCGGGCTTTCTGACACCACTGGCTACGCTACCCCGGACCAGGTGAAGCGTTTAATTCAAAGCGTACGAAGAGCGGTTGGTCACGACAAGTTGACCGGCGTACATTTACACAACACTCGAGGCCTAGGTCTGGCAAATGTGCTTGCTGCGCTGGAGATGGACATCACTACTATCGATAGCTCCATGGCAGGTATTGGGGGCTGCCCGTTCGCACCCGGTGCAAGTGGCAACATTGTTACCGAGGACTTAGTGTTTATGCTTGAATCAATGGGCTTAAATACTGGTATCGACTTCGAAAAGCTGTTTGAGTCGAGAGCGATATTAGCGGCCGCGCTTCCCAACGAAGAACTGTTTGGCTTCATTCCGCAAGCTGGCTTACCATTAGGCTGGGTTGCGAATGAATATTAAAGCACGCCTTGCGGCCGGTGAGTTCATATGCGCACCGGGCACACAAGACATGGTGTCGGCCTTGATAGCCAAGGACCTAGGTTTTGATACCGTCTATGCCTCAGGCTACTGGATGGTCGCATCGGCCTTTGGCCTACCTGATGCTGGCATTGCCACCTATACACAAATGCTTGAGCGTATAAGCACACTGGCCAAGACGGTCGGGGATACCGCTATCATCGCAGATGCTGATACGGGTTATGGCGGCTTACTAAATGTTCGTGAAACGGTCCGTGGGTACGAAGCCGCTGGCGTGCAAGTAATACAAATTGAAGACCAACAATTCCCAAAGAAATGTGGCCACACTCCCAATAAAAAAGTAATCACAACCAAGGAGATGGTCACCAAAATCAAAGTCGCCAAAGAAGCCTGCAGCAAAGATGAAACCCTAATTTCAGCACGCACCGATGTTTATCAATCACAAGGCTATGCCGCTGTGTTAGAACGAGCGATAGCCTTTGCTGATGCGGGGGCTGACATCATATTCCCTGAAGGCTTAACATCAGAACAAGAAATGCGCGATATCTGTAAGGCGATCGACAAACCGATAATGGTCAATATGGCCGATGGCACAGATACCCCCATTCTGAGCGCCAAGGAGCTGCAAGACATTGGATTTTCGATTGCGATTTTCCCTGGCACATCAACACTAGCGGCCACTACAGCTATGTACAATGCCTTATCGCATCTCAAACAATACGGTACGAGTCAGTCAAAGGACGTTGAGCTATATGACTTTCAAAAATTTAACCGTTTGATAGGTTTTGAAGATATTTGGGAATTCGATCGTCGTTGGGCAGAAGATGAAAAGGATGATTAAATAACTTAACTACGCGAGGCAAAGCCAATGAACTCTGAATTTATAAACGGTCTTTTCATGAAACGCCGTGATGCGCTAAAAGCATTTGCAGGCTTATCTGCGATGGCGGCTACAACAATAGTTTTGCTCAATAAGTAGTACCTTCGATTATAAATAGCGACCCAGTCTCACTTGACCACAAAAGCCCACGCGACAACTTACTTATGCGTTCGGCAAAATATGGGCCGGTTTTGATGAACCTCAATATGGGCCTGGTCATGGCATCATGTTTGGTCGAGCCGGTGGTAAACGGCATGAGCCGCTGTTTGGCTATACCGGCAGCGGTGTTATGCGAGCCAAGCATGACGATGACAGTAACTTACTAATTCGTGGTAAAGAAACAGGCTTCTTCACTGATCTAGCGTCTGGAGAAATTTTAGAAGAATGGCTTAATCCCGATACTGGGGAATTAGTTAAACCATTCATTTTTTTAAATGAAGTTGGTGCTAAATTAACCCCGGAAATGCCGCGTTATTTTTTCGGTGGCGCGAGCGATGAGCCTACGCTCATGAACAAAGGCACGCACATTGAGGACAATGGCAAGGTTCCCTTTATCCTGCCGTTCGAAAGCTATGGTGATGATTTATTATTAGGCTGGGATTATGCACATGGTTACACCAACCCCGTCACTAAAGATAAATGGCCAAAGGCCCATGCTGGCGCATTAATTAGTCCGTCAGAGCACGTTACTTTTAGAATATCCAAATCAGAAATGGAAGATCGTAGCCTACCAGCTTGTCGCTTCGTTGCCGGCTTCTCAAAAGTATCAGAATGGTGGCCATGGATGAAAACGGGCGGCATCAAATATCAAGACGGCGTTTGATTTGGACGAATGTTTAGTCATAAAGGCTTACCTGGCCATCAAGACATACCAAAACAATTACTTTCACACTTAGAAAAATACCACCCTGAATCACTAAAAGTACCAAACGAATGGTCTTTCAAACAACCTGTAGGCAGGTGGGAAAACTATGCACAGCAAGTACCACCCGAACAAAGCTAGAGGCCATAAACTAAAGACCAAAAAAAAGCATGCTACTTATCAATAGCATGCTTTTTAATTTGTTGTTTAAACGATTATTTTTTCTTCAACGGCTGTGGTGTCTGATCTAGCGCATAGTGCTCTAAACTAGACAAGCTTGGACCGTACCATTTTGTCGGTGCCTCAAAATAATCTGGATGATGCTCTTTTGCGTAGGCGAGAATCTGCGGCGACATCATGTCCATATTGTCGTAACAACCTTGTACGCAATCATAGTAAATATGGCCGGTTGCTTCTTGACCCATTAACATCCATGGAAGCCAAGGCGTTAGTCGGCCCCAGCTACCTGAAAAGTGTAGGCCGGTAATATCCGTATTTGCCAAATCATCTTTATCGAAAACGTAATTAAACATCTCAGATACCTGTGTCATCTTGCCTGATGATTCACGTGGCCACTTGTCCGGCTGCAGCGCAGAGGGATAAAACAGATCAATGCTCCTTTGAAATAATACCTTATTATTGCCAACTTCTTTAAACGGTAATATCATCGGAATATCTGGCACCTTGTCGGCGTTAAGGCCCCCGTATGAAGGTGGTTTAGGCAAGAACGCACTAATCACACGGTTAAATGGGTCATTGGCAATGTGAACCACTTTTACTTCCTCATCAATATAAGGATTATAATAAGTGTCCATAACCTCTCCCGTTTTAAGGTCAGTATAATAGCCGACCTCTTTAAGGAGTTTTTGATAGGTACCGTCACCAACGTCGACTAATCGAGTGAATGAAAAGCCTTCAAAACCAAATAATTGCTTATGCTTTTCACCTGGCACAACCCCTCTGACGGTTCCTTTATACCAACCAAATTTTTGCTTGCCAAAGTCAAGGTCGCCGTGTATGCGAGCCACTGTATCGCGATTCCAATACTTATCGCTGTACCTAAGTGTCGAAGTATCTATTGGGCTGCTATCAGGTTCTTCGGCTGGGGGACTGCTCATTGCCAACGCTTGCCCCATACCACCTCCGGCAATGCCAGCGCCGATCAATAGACCGGCTGTCTGTACAAAATCACGACGAGGCAATTTATCTTGCTGATTTTCTGTTTGTTGTTTTTTTTCAAACTTGCTTTGCATGATTACTACTCCAAAAGTTTAAGTAAATTAAGTTACTTGCTGTGCCCAACATATAAAAATATTGCGGTTGTGCTTGTAGAATTTTAATGACATCCGTCAATCCAATTGCTCAACAATAAGATTGCACCGATAGAGTTTTAAATGTCAGGCACCATCATTGAGCCTTCGTGAGCTTTCCAATCACGAGTGACAAAATTTTCATCAACCAGCGTTCGCTGGAACAAACGGCCATCTTTGAACCATTGCCATACATAAAATAAGGGTGTCACGCCTTGAATCTTTGATATTACTAACTTAAACGATTATTTCTTCTTCAATGGTTGTGGCGTCTGCTCAATCGCATAGTGCTCTAAACTAGACAAGCTTGGGCCGTACCATTTTGTCGGTGCCTCAAAATAATCTGGATGATGCTCTTTAGCGTAGGCCAGAACCTGCGGCGACATCATATCCATATTGTCGTAACAACCTTGTACGCAATCATAGTAAATATGGCCGGTTGCTTCTTG
>JALZVW010000155.1 GCA_023301745.1 Arenicella sp.
TTAGGTTTGAGCGCGTTGAGCTGTTTCTCAAGTGATTCTATCTGTGCTTTAGTGGTGACCATTGTGTTCATCAGTTGGTCGTGCAGATCCGGGTGTTCGAGCTTTTGCAGGTAAGCATACTTGGCTTCGTCCAAATTATTGATGACCACAGCGATGAACAAGTTAACCACAACAAATGTCCCAATGACCACAAAGCTCACGAAAAAGAGCCCATAAGCGGGTGATAGCTCCATTGCGGTATACATCACGTCGGTCCAGTCTTCGAGTGTGACGATTCTGAATAGCGTGAGCAGTGAATACGCTAAGTTGCGCCAGTGCGTTGGGTCGTGTTCAGCGAAAAGGTGAAAGCCCAAAACCGCATAGATGAAGAACAACAAGCTCATCAGAATGGTGATATGAAACATTGACGGAATTGACCGAACCAGCGTCTCGACGATGAGGCGCAGTTCAGGAAATGCGTTGACCAAACGCAGAACCCTAAGCAAACGAAATACTCGCCCAAGCATCGCAAATTCAGACGAGATAGGGAGTAATGAAAGTACGATCAGTGAAAAATCAAAGATATTCCAACCATCTTTGAAATACTGCCAAGGCCTAGGCGAGAGCGCGACAATCTTTATAATGGCCTCGACGATAAAAAGCCCTAATATTATCGTGTGGCCAGTGCTGAAAATAGACTCGATGGTTGGAGTCATCAAACTGGGAAAGGCTTCAAAGCCAATCATCGCCGCGGTCACTAAAATCAAACCAATGATGATGCGATCAAATAAAGCCGAAGCCGCAAACTGTCTAATCATGTTCATATTTAAAAACCGTTCGTGCTCGAGTACTGTTTATCTTTATAAACGGTACTCGAGTAGAAAATCTTTTACTAGGCTCCTAAATATAAGGCTTAACCCGTATTTCTCAAGCCAGTCGCTATGCCATTAATGCTATCTAAGGCCGGTTTTAGCCACTTCGATTGCATGCGGTCGTCTTCCTGATCTAAACGCGCTAACAATTTAACTTGAATGTGGTTTAGAGGGTCGAGATAAGCATTACGCCATCGTACCGACTGACCAATCTCAGGGAAATCAGCCATCATTAGGCGCTCGCCGGTAATCTCTCTAATATTCTCAATTGATAAACGATACTCGCTATGGAGTTGAGCGTAGGTGCGTTCAGCAATGTCCGCGTCGCTACAGAGCTTGGAATACTCTTGTGCAACCTTTTGGTCAGTTTTTAGAATGACCATTTGTGAATTACTCAACAGGTTTTGAAAGTAACGCCAGTTATTTTGCATGTCTTGCAAGGTCGCTAAACCGTCTTTTGCAATGGCATCGTTCAATGCGCTGCCTAAGCCATACCAACCAGGAATGTTTTGGCGAGACTGAGACCACCCAAATACCCAGCCAATGGCGCGAATTGATTTTTTAGAATAGTCGGCTTTCTTACGATGCGATGGGCGTGAACCAATATTCAATAAACCAATTTCGTTCGATGGTGTGGTTTCATAAAAATACTGCATGGTGGCCACATTATCATCGGTAAGTTCGCGGAACGCAGCTTCACCTGAAATTACCAATTGGTCCATCATGGCAATATGTGCCGCTTGGTCTTGACGATCATTGCTCGGGTCACTGGCTTTCATTAAACCTGTGATGCCGACCGTTAATTCATAGCGAGCGGTTTCTTTAAAGTTATATTTGAACGAGAGTACTTCGCCTTGTTCGGTAAACTTAATACCACCTTTAACCGTGCCCTTGGGCTGACTCAAAATTGATTCATGAGTCGGGCCGCCGCCACGGCCAATTGTGCCACCACGACCATGGAACAGCAGGCAACGAATATCGTGTTTGTCCGTAACCGACACAATATTTTGTTGTGCTTTGTAGAGGTTCCAGCTGGATGCCAGTATGCCACCGTCCTTACACGAATCAGAGTAACCGAGCATGACTTCTTGGGTGCTGTTACTGAACTCCAAGAGCTGACGGTACACAGGATTAGTGAACAAGCTTTCAAGCGTTGGCTCAGCGTGTTCTAAATCGATCACCGTTTCGAACAAAGGCGCGATGTGAATTTCGCTTGTAACCTTGCCATGCTCATCGGATGTGATCAGGCCCGACATTTTTGCCAGTAAAGCAACTTCAAGCAGGTGGCTAGCTTCATGCGTCATCGAGATAATGTAGCTGCCAAAACATTCAGCTGACACTTCTTCGCGCATTTCGCTCATTAGGTCGAATACGGCAATGATATCGGCGCTTTGAATGGTGATTTGACGACGGTCGTAACTCAGAGACTCGGTATCTAGAATTCGCGCTGTCAACCAAGCCTGACGCTGGGCTTCGTTCATTGCGTAGTAATCAACGGGCTCGTCAATGGTCAAGCCAATTTCATGAATGGCTTGGCTGTGGAGGGTTGACTCTTGGCGGATATCCATCTTTGACAAGTAGAAACCGCAGCTATCAAGCAAACGCAATAAATCTTGTAGGCTACCGCGAGTGAGGTTCGACTCATTATGGTGATTTAGAGAGTCACGCACCGTGGTCAATTCATATTTGAATTCAGCTTCGTTTTGAAAAGCCAAGGGATCGAACGATGGGTGGCCGCCGCCTAGGTGGGCTTCGGCAATCGCAATGGTGTGCTCTAGTCGTAACTTCACTAAGCTCAACTTACGACGATAAGGCTCTTTATGGTGCTTTTCGCCCAAGTACTTGCTTAAGCGAATTCGGTCTCGTTTCATCGACGCTTCGAATTCTTCCGACAGCGTTACTTGATCAATGCTGTGAGTCAGGATTTGACTTAAGCTATCGACTCGCCGAGTGTATTCGTTAAGCACCTCAATTTGCTGCATGCGCAGTGCATTACGCGTTATCTCCGGCGTGACAAACGGGTTGCCGTCGCGATCGCCACCCACCCAGGTGCCGAAACGCACAATGTTCGGCAAGTTAATCGCTTGGCCGCGAGCCTCTGGGTATGAGTGCTTAATCGCGCTTTCTAGGTCGCGATAAATTTCGGGTAGGCAAGCGAAGATACTTTCACGAAAATAATATAAAGAGTTTTCAATTTCGTCGTAAACAGTTGGCTTTGACGGTCTGACCGCTTCTGTTTTCCAGAAAATTTGGATCATCGCCTTTAATCGGTGGCGAAACTCACTGAGTTCGGCGTCAACCACACCTTCGCGGGTTAAACCCTGATACTCTTTATGAATACGCTGCAGCGCTTCTAAGACAATAGGGCGCTTCGCTTCAGTTGGGTGGGCGGTAAATGTTGGGTAGTAGTTTAAGTCGCTAACCAATTCGATTACTTCATTCAATGATTTTCCGTCGCGTTTGAAGCCTTCTACGGTGTCAATGAAGGAATTACTCCAGGTTTCGCCAGCTTCCTCGCGTGACGCACGTGCTTTTTGGTTGGCGTGCTCTTCTGAGATATTGGTCAGATGAAAGAAGGTGCTAAACGCATGAATAACACGATCAAGCGACTCGACATCTAGACCATCAATGGCTGACAGCAGTTCTTCTTGTTTAGCGGCGTCAGGCGTTATGCGTTGACTGATAAAGCCTTGCCTCAATAACTCGACAGCGTCAAAGACATCTCGGCCTTCTTGTTCAAGAATAACTTCGCCTAATAAATCAGGCAGTATTTTAGCGTCATCACTAAGTGCATTAATCGGTGGATTCACAACAGGGCCCTAAAATTATGTAATTTAATTACACTAATTGTAGCATTGCTCAAACTTGGAGCAATACGCATATCGCCGATAGGGTGGATTAATCGATTCTCAAGCCGCTTCTTAAGCCCTATAGCCGAATTTTTAATGCGGCTTGGCGCGAGCCTGCATGGGAGTTCCCTAATGATTCACTCACTGTAAGGCTGATTATCGAAACGGGTGAGAGATTTCAGCTCCTAGAGGCACTTCTAGCTAACTAATGGTTATGAACCTAAATTCGTTCACACTTTTTGAGTCGAAGTGTGCAGGAAAAGGAGAAGTCTCTCAGGGATGAGGTTTTCATAAAAACGGCGTTATTTTTGCTTCGAGTATTCATCTATTAACACCTCGAAGGCGCTACAATTGCCGCTATGAAGAAGATTAAGACAGGCGGGTTGCGCCGGCGTTTTGCGATTGGCGCAGCAGGGGCTAGAGGCGGCCTAGGTTTACTTACGTCCAAAGCATCAGGCTTGTTGTTATCTAAAGACCAACAAGAGGCCCACGAACAAGCCGCTTTAGAGCGAGAAGCCATGAGGTTTGTTAAGGAATTGGGCGAACTTAAAGGTGCTTACGTCAAGATTGGCCAAATGTTGGCACTCTACGGCGAGCACTTATTGCCCAAGGCAGTGACCACCGCGCTGCATACCTTAGAATCACAAACCACCGAATTAGAGTGGAGCGTGATTGAGCCACATTTGCAGTTGGCGCTTGAACAGCGCTTAAAGCTTCTAGATATAGAAGCAACTAGCTTTGCTGCAGCGTCGTTGTCTCAGGTTCACAAGGCCAGCGTCAAGGGCAAGTCAGAGCGATTGTGCGTTAAGGTGCAATACCCGGGAATTGCCGGCGCTATCGAGGACGATTTTCGTAATGTAATGCAAATGCTCACTTTGGCTCGGTGGGTGAAATCTGGGAGGCAATTAGAACAACTAACAAAGGAACTCAAATATCAACTCTTACGTGAAGTTGATTATCAATACGAGCTCGATACGGCTGAGTTGGTTCGGGATAAACTGTCAAACGATCGTCGCTATAAAGTGCCTGTCTACTACCCTAGGTTTAGCACTCAGTTGGTGTTAACCATGGAGTTTATTGATGGTTACGATGTAACTCACCCAAAGGTTCAATCACTAAGCCAGTCTCGGCGTAATGCTTTGGCAACCGCCATGCTTGAGCTATTTTTTAAAGAAGCATTTGAGTGGGGGTTGATGCAAACTGACCCCAACTTCGGAAACTATCGAGTGATTATTGATGAGCAGGGCGAGAGTGATCAACTAGGCCTTCTGGATTTTGGCGCGGTGCACCACCTGCCCAATAGTTTTGTCTTGTCGTTAAAGAAAACCATACTGGCGGCGCATGCGGGTGATATTCAAACAACCATAGCGGGTGCAATCGAGCTGAAATGCCTGCGCGAGTCTGACACACAAAGCGTCAAACAGTCGTTTGCTGAATTTTGTTGTTTTATTTTAGAGCCATTTTCTTCAGATCTTTCAGTCTTGCCTGATTTTACCCGCACTGAAGATGGGCTCTACGATTGGCAAGCATCGCGTTTACTTAAGCGCGCAGGCCGGCTTGGCAGTGAGGGCATGTTAATTAAAGGCTTTGTTATTCCGCCGTCTGAGTTCATGCTGATGGTGCGTAAGTTAACAGGGGTTTTTACCTTTGTCTCAGCGCTTGGTGCTAAATTGGATAGTGCCTGCTTACTTGATCGATATGTTGATACGCCTTAAGCGGCTTTTACGCTAAATTTGGCTCACCACGGTCAAACGGCTAGAATGCTTAAACAAGCTCGTATTAATTCAAGATTCAATTTAACTGTGTGACCTAAGGATTAACCCAGAAATTATGTCGAAAACCTTCGTTGAAATAGAAAATCTCTCCAAGCAATATGGTAGCAATACCGTTCTGCGTGATATCAATTTAACGATTGGTGAAGGCGAAATTGTTGGTCTGGTCGGCCCCAACGGTGCCGGTAAGTCGACGTTGCTAAAAGCCATTATGGGGTTAATAAAGTATTCAGGTAAGCTATCAATTTTTGATAAAGACCCATCCAGAAATCGAACCGAGCTGTTAAAAAACATGAGTTACATTGCTGATGTAGCCTCACTGCCTGGTTGGATGAAGGTAAAAGATCTACTCGAGTTTGTTGAGCAAACACACCCTAAGTTTAATATGGCGCGAGCGAAAGAATTACTTCAAGATACGCCGATTCAGCTAAATAGCCGCATCGAAACCTTATCGAAAGGCATGAAAACACGGCTGCATTTGGTCGCTATTCTATCGATTAATACCGATTTTCTTGTGCTTGATGAACCGACTCTTGGCTTAGACGTACTGGTTCGTAGGGATTTTCAAGATCGCCTGGTTAAAGACTACTACACCCAAAATAGATCGATACTAATCACCACGCATCAAATCGATGAAGTTGAGAGCATTCTCACCAGAGTTGTGTTTATTAAAGAAGGGCTTATCACGCTTGATATAAAAATAGCTGAATTGAAAGACCGTTACAGTAAACTCATCACCACGCAAAATGTGGTGTTCAGCGACCCGGCTTTAAAGCCCATTTATCAACGCGCTCTACCCGAACACAGCGAGCTGATTTTTCGAGATGTTGAGGCCTCTGCATTAACTGAATATGGCCAAGTCGTAACACCGAGTCTTGAAGACTTGTTTGTCGCCATTAACGTATAACTCGTCGTTTAAGGAAAATAGATATGAAAGTAATGTTAGCCCTCTTAAAACGAGAAATTTTAGAGCATCGTAATATCTGGTTTGTGCCGGTGATATTAGTTGGTATCGCGATATTGGTTCGCTTGTCGTTAGTCTTCGGTAATTTGAGTGTTGATTTTGAATTGCCGTCGCAACTGCAATTAGACGATCAAGTCGACAGCGTCGTCAATAGTGTACTTGCTCGTGGCCTGAACTGGATGAACACCATAATCACCATGACAATTATGGTTGTGGCGTGCTTTTACACCTTGTCTTGCTTATACAACGAGCGCCAAGATGAGAGCATACTCTTTTGGAGATCGTTACCGGTTTCAGACACCACGACGGTTATCTCTAAGTTGCTTATAGCCTTAGTTGTTGCACCACTAACGGTGGTTGTTTGCCAAATAGTCGTGGCCTTTGTGTTTTTTGGTTTGGGCGCATTTGACTACTTAAGCGTGTATTTAAGCGGTTCATTAGCGCTGCTTCTAAAGATAATAATTTGGTCTTTATTGCCAACCGTAGCATGGTGCTTATTTTGTTCTGAAGTGGCTAAGAAAAACCCATTTTTGTTAGCGTTTGTTGCGCCAATGCTGTTGTGGGTTATTGATTCATTATTTTTAAATGGCGTGATTGGTGACAACATTATGGTGAATCGCTGGTTCGGTTTTAATAGCTACACCAGCGTGCCCCTTATTTCAGGCCTAATACTCAGCGCGGTATTCATTTCATTGGCGATCGTTAAACGCAGTCAGAGAATTTGAGTTTCGCTAAATCCCAAGATTTTAAGCAGCCATTATGATTTCACACATTATTAACCGACCGCTTCGCATATTTTTTGTGCTGATACTTGCTGCCGCATTGAGTGGGTGTGCAACTTACTTCGAGCGCTCTGCTCAGAAACAGTGTTTTAGCAAAGATTGGTCAGCCGAAGGCTTTAACACCGCGAAGCGTGGCCGTTTGTTTCACCCATCTTGGGAGTACCAAGATAAGGAATGCAAGAAATACAATATTTGGTCAAACCAAGCTGATTTCATAGAGGGTTATGAGCTTGGTTTAGAGGCGTTCTGCGCTGAACATAATGGTTTCGAGTTTGGCCTTAGAGATCGAGACTATTACCCTATTTGCGGCCCTAATCAACAAGCCGACTTCGACGCGGCATTTAAAGACGGCCAACGCCTTTATCAAGCACGGGCGCATTTAGATTCCCAAGAAGCACGCTTATATGAGACCAAAGATGCGATTGAGTATGCTCGTGAAGAACGCGAATACTTAGCTGATGAAATTGACTCTGGAGAACTCGATAAAGCAACTGAAAAGAAATACGTAAAAAAGAGATATCGGCTTAAAAAACGTAAACAATCGGCCCAATACAATCTCGCCGGTCATCAAAGTGATCTTCGCGGTGCGCAGCTCAACGAGTCTTCACTTAGTGAACGCTTATATAATCGCTATTACCATGGCAACAAAGAAGTTGAAAATGGCTTCTCAGGTGACCAATCGATTGTGAGTGAAAACGAGGTGATTCACGATCCTTCTATCTTGTTGTATAGACCTACTAAGCTCGCAAAAGAAAATCGACGTGACCTTACAGAAAAAATCAATACTTTGGTTCGCCACGTAACAAGCAACCACCTGCGAATTTTTAGGTTTCAAGTTATTGGCGACACCGAATTGTCTTTTATTGAAAAGGGTGGCAAAGCAACAGAATTACAGCCTAGTCTCCGATTTGGGCACACACCAACACTGATTTTTTGGGACACCAAGCAGCTTAGCTTTGAGTCTTTAGGTACTAACTCGGAGCTATCATTAGCTTCATTAGATTCCTTTATTGCAACTCAACGACTTACGTTAAAGCTCGAGCCTCAGTTTTTGAGCGAATTTGGCTTTCAAAGTAATCTGGAAAAACGCCCGTATCGCACAGAAGCTGAAATTTGTCGAAAGGCTAATCACCAGCCGGGCACGATAGGTGCGGTAGAATGCATTGGCCCGATACTTGTAGAATGAAGTAGTAGTTTGACCAAGCCTATATTTATGGTGTCGATGGCATTGCACTGCCTATCGATCGTTTGATTGAAATGAAACGCCACGCAAATAAAAGATAAATTTAAATAAAGGGTTGTGCCTGAATTTACGTATCAGCTAAATATTATTTAAATGAATGGTGGCTCTCCCTGAATTGGGCCGCTCTCACTCGTCGAATTCACGTCTCATCTTTAAACCTCAATGTGCTCTAAGAATGTACTTTAAGATAGGTGCCTGGTGATTTTAGATAGAGGTTGGCGGTCTTGATTGGTCAGTACTTATTTTCCGCTCTTCAACATTGATTAGAAAAACGTCATGGTAAATTCACAAAGCTTTCGAGTGCACTTTTTTATTATAGTAATCCAGCCTAAAATACGGCCAATCCATCTAAGTAATGAGATTTTTAAGTATCTCGTTAAACCGGCATAATTTTTCATGAACGAATTTGAACAACTTAGCGTAGACAGTGACGAACCCAGTGCAAGAAAAGTATTCATTGCCGATAATTTAAAAATTATTATCCCACTGGCTTTGCTGGTTTTCACGGCGATCATAATACTCTTCTTTGTGTATAGCTCGCCGCAAGCCAAACCGCAGAGAGGCAAGCTAACCCCACCTCTAACGGTGTCGGTGTTTGATGTGAGCGCGCAACCCTTTCAAATTAATGTTCAAAGTTATGGCACGGTTTCTCCTCGTACTCAAAGCTTTATCGTTTCTCAAGTTAATGGTCAGATCACCTTTGTAAGCAATAAACTACGCGACGGTGGCTTCTTTAATAAGGGCGATGTGCTGCTTCGAGTGGATGATCGTGACTACCTTGCTGATGTAAAAATCTCGCAAGCTAACCTTGCTGACGCACGGCAATCATTAGCTGAAGAGGTAGCGCTTGCATCACAAGCTGCACGCGATTGGGTTAACCTTGGTAACTCAGGAAAACCCGGTGACCTTGTCTTACGCAAGCCTCAACAGCAAGCGGCGCAGGCGCGTTTAGACGCAGCTCAAGCGGCACTCACTAAAACTCAATTGACGTTAGAGCGCACAACCATAATCGCGCCGTATGATGGCCGCGTGCTAGACAAGCAGGTTGATCTTGGCCAAGTTATTAACGCCAATACTCAAATTGCTGAAATCTACGCAAGCGATTACTTAGAAGTCAGGCTGCCGTTGCTCACGGCGGACCTAAAGTTCGTTAACTTGCCTGAGGAATACCGCAACGCCGGCGCAACCAAGAACGACTCGCCGGTTGATATTTACTCTTCGTTGGTTGAAGGCTCTGAACCGTGGCTTGGGAGAATGGTTAGAACCGAAAGCGCGATAGATGAAAATGCGCGCCAGTTGCATGTGGTGATACAAATTGACGACCCCTTTAACTCTGACCCGCCTATTAAGACACCTCTAAGAATCGGCGAATACGTTACGGCTAAAATTACAGGTAAAGTAATAGAAGACGCGATTGTTATCCCGTCGGAATCGATCTATCAAAATTCATATGTCTATATTGTTAATGACAATATAATTTTGCGCAGAGATATCAAAACCCTTTGGCAAAACAACGGCCAATCATTGATTGGTTCAGGTTTGAACCATGGTGATCTCTTGGTTACGACAACATTGGGTCAAGTTGCGTCGGGCCTAAAGGTGCAGATAGAGGGTGAAACTAAGGCTAAAACTAAGGCTAAACCGGCTAAAAAAAGTAAGCCTGAAGCGGTGCCAACGCCTAATTCTGAAGGCCCCGGCCCTAAACAAGCAGATGAACAGGCAAACGTGTTTAAATCACCGAGATTGGTATCATGATTGAATGGTTTGCGCGCAACGCGGTAGCGTCTAATTTATTGATGGTGACGATTCTGCTGTCGGGAATGATCACCTTAACGCTTAGGCTAAACTTAGAAATATTTCCATCGTCAGACCCTGATACTATTTCGATCTCGGTCTCGCTGCGTGGCGCGACCCCTGAAGACATGGAGCTTGGGGTTGCCGTTAGACTTGAAGAAGCGCTTCAAGGCCTGATTGGCATTGATGAAATTCGCAGTACCTCGCAAGAAGGCTCAGCCTCTGTCAGCATCGACGTGAATGAGGATCATGACCCTCGCGTAATTTTAGATGACGTAAAAAACCGCATCGACTCGATCAGCACGTTTCCGGCCGAGGCAGAGCGACCTGTTATCGCACTGGCCCAACGCCGGCGAGAAGTTATTTCAGTCGCGGTTTATACCGAGTATGGCGAAGCGGAAACGCGCAGATTAGCCGAGCAAGTCCGCGATGATCTATTACGCATTGACGGTATCTCACAAGTTGATTTAGATTCTGTGCGTGGCTACGAAATTGGTATTGAAGTAAGCCAAGATAAGTTGCGCCACTTTGATCTGAGCATCGCCGATGTCGCGAACGCAATTTCGAATAACTCACAAGACTTATCAGCGGGTAATGTTCGCACCTCGGGGGGCGACATATTATTGCGCTCGAAGGGCCAGGCCTATCGCTACGCTGATTTCGCGTCGATCGTTGTTAAGTCCAATGCCGACGGATCGATTATTAAAGTTGAAGATGTCGCCGACGTGCTCGATGGCTTTCAAGAAGAAGCCTTGCTCGCTCGGTTTAACGGTCAAATTGCGGCGATGATTGACGTCTATCGAACCGAAGAAGAAGATTCAATCGAAGTGGCTGATTTGGTGCGCGGCTATATAGCGCAACGTCAACAAAGTGGTCTGCCGACGGGTGCCAACATTGAGTACTGGGATGACGACTCGCAATCCTTAAAATCTCGCTTGTCAACGCTTGGTAGCAGCGCTCTACAAGGCGGTTTGCTGGTCATTATTATTCTTGCTTTATTTCTTCGCCCGGCCGTGGCGTTTTGGGTGACTCTTGGTATTCCGGTTACCTTTATGGGGGCTATTACGGCGATTGACTTACTTGGCATCAGCATTAATGTCATGAGTTTATTTGGCTTTATCACGGTGCTAGGGATCGTGGTCGATGATGCGATCGTCACAGGTGAAAGTGTCTATTCACGGATGCGCAAGGGCGAAGACGGTTTGCTGGCATCAATCAACGGTACTAAGGCCGTCGCTATTCCAGTGACCTTTGGGATCTTAACCACAATCGCCGCGTTTATTCCGATTACTCAACTCGAGGGTCGCTTAGGGAGTATCTTTTTACCTATCCCCGCGGTAGTGATTCCGGTGTTGCTATTTTCATTGATCGAATCAAAATTTATTCTTCCGGCTCACCTCAAGCATATTAAATTGCGTGACCCGAAAACAGCCGGTCGACTAACTCGCTGGCAAATGGGCTTTGCTCAAGGCTTTGAAGACATGATCCTGCGCTACTACAAACCAAGCCTCGAAAAAGCGATTGAGTACCGATACAGCGTAATGATCTTATTTATATGTGCGTTGATCATCATTGTTATGTCGATTTCTACTGGCTGGTCGCGTTTTGTTTTTATACCGAGTGTTGAGCGCGATGGCGGCTCTGTCACCTTAGTGATGCCAACGGGCACTCCCTTTGAGGTCACTGATCGGCATGTTCAACGTTTTATGGATGTCGGTCTGGAGCTCAAAGAGCAATACACCAACGGCGAAGGTGGTGGGCCCATTATTACTAATATTTTCGCAACCACCGGCACATCGGGCCGCGGCGGAGGCAGTGTTACTTCTAATCTGGCGTCGATACGGTTTGAGGGCATTCCTCGTAGTGAGCGAGTGATCGACCTTTCTAGTATCGAAATCATGCAAGAGTGGCGTGAGCGCGTAGGCGATATCCCTGGAGCCGAATCGCTAACCTTTCGTTCGCGCGGGTTTAGTGCGGGCGAACCGATCAATGTTGAACTGCAAAGTCAATCGTTCGATGACCTTCAATCAGTCTCTGATCAATTAAAAGAACGGTTAGCTAAATTTGACGGTGTGTTTGATATTGCCGACACGCTCGCGAACGGTAAAGAAGAGATACAAATCGAGCTCAAACAACAAGGCCATGTATTAGGCTTGACGCGCAACGGCGTTGTAAGCCAAGTTAGCCAAGCGTTTAATGGCTTTGAAGCACAGCGAATTCAACGTGGCCGAGATGATATTAGGGTTTTGGTGCGCTTTCCTCGCTCTGAACGAAGCACCACTCAAACCTTGCAAGGCATGCTCATTACCACACCTGACGGTAATCGAATTCCATTATCGAATGTCGCTGATTTAATTCCCAGTAAGGGCCCGAGCACGATTAACCGTATTAATCAGTTTCGCACCGTCACGGTGTCGGCTGACGTCAATAAAGAAACAACCAATATGACCATCATTAATCGTGAAATTGCGGACTTTCTTGATCAGGTGACATCACAATACCCCAGTGTCAGCGTGTCGTTTACCGGTGAAGCCGAAGAGCAACGCAAAGCGTTTTCGAGCGTACTGCTCAGCTTTTTCGCATTATTGTTTGTTATTTATGCCTTGTTGGCATTGCCATTAAAATCGTACGGTTTACCGTTGATCGTAATGTCGGTTATTCCATTTTCGTTGGTCGGGGGGGTGTTAGGGCACTGGCTAATGGGGATACCATTGTCATTATTAAGCATTCTTGGGCTGTTAGCGCTCATTGGCGTGGTGGTTAACGACAGCTTGGTGTTAGTTGACTACATACGGCAAATGCGCGACAAAGGCGTTAGCTTAATTGATGCTGTTCGTGAATCCGGCGTGGCTCGCTTTAGGCCAGTCTTTCTAACCTCGATAACAACCTTCTTTGGGCTCATGCCATTAACTTTTCTAAGTAAAGGCGACGTTAGCTCGGCTTTTCTTCAGCCAATGGCGGTATCACTGTCATTCGGGATAATTTTCGCCACGGTTATAACCTTGTTTTTTGTACCGATTAATATGCTAATCATGCAAGACATCAAACGGTTCTTGGTTCGTACTTACGGTAATAGCTCGAGTGAGTCTGATCGGGTTTGAACTTTCTAAGTATCGGAAGTTTCTAAGTATCGGAAGTTTCTAAGTATCGGAAGTTTTCCTAGAGTGCGCAGTAAAAGGACAAGGCTGTTGACCGTTTACAATGGATCTCCTTTGGGAAACCGGGGAGAAGGTGTTAGTTATAAAAGCCACTAAAATTTGGATGAATGTCTAATTTTATGTCAGACTAAGCCGACTAAATTTTACTCAAGCTTGGTTTGCTATTACTCATGTCTGCCCTATTTACGCTTGGCTTAATCGGCCTAATTGGATTTTTGTGCCAATGGTTATCGCAAAAGGTAAAACTGCCTGCAATATTGTTTTTATTGCTGTCAGGCATTTTAATTGGCCCGACTCTGGGCTTAGTTGACCCTAACGAGCTATTTGGCAACATGCTGTTTCCATTTATTTCCTTATCGGTGGCCGTGATTCTATTCGAAGGCGCGCTCACTCTTAAACGTCAAGAACTAAAAGGCATTGGCCGGCCAGTGCAAAATATGGTCACCATCGGCGTGTTGGTTAACGGCGTTATAATGAGTGTCGCCACGCATTATGTTATCGGCCTTAGCTGGTCGCTGTCAGCCTTGTTTGGTGCCTTGATGGTGGTGACGGGGCCAACGGTGATCATGCCGATGCTAAAGGCCATTCGGCCCAACCGTAAAATTGCCGACGTATTGCGTTGGGAAGGCATTGTCATAGACCCGATTGGCGCCTTAATCGCAGTGCTAGTATTTGAATGGATTGCGGTACAAAATAAATCGGCCGAGTTCAACGAAATATTCACGGTGTTTGGCGGCACGGTCGCAGTCGGTCTCATTATCGGCGTTGTTGCTGGTTATCTATTTGGCTTATTGCTACGCCATCACATCATCCCTGAAAAGCTGCATAATTTTTCATCGCTGGCCATTGTTTGCTTTGTATTCGCGGCGTCGGACACCCTAATGCACGAATCAGGTTTGTTAGCGGTAACGGTGATGGGTGTGCTACTCGCTAATATGAAGGACGTTCACATTACCGCCATTCTTGAATTTAAAGAAGATCTCACCATTGTCTTTGTCTCGACGCTATTTATCGTATTGGCCGCTCGTTTAAATTTTGCTGGTTTCGCGGCTCTCGGCTGGAGCGCGTTACTGTTGCTGCTAATTATGCAGTTCATTGCACGGCCGCTGAAAGTCGCCCTAAGCTTTATCGGTTCAGATTTTACTCTTAAAGAAAAAGCCCTGATTGCCTGGATTGGCCCGAGAGGTATCGTCGCGGCCGCCGTTTCAGCCGTGTTTGCTCTACGCTTGGAGGAGTTAGGGGTTCCCGATGCCGACAAATTAGTGCCCTTGGCATTTCTCATTATTATTGGCACTGTGGTGTTGCAAAGTTTAACCGGCGGCCCATTGGCTCGAGCCTTAGGTGTGGCGATGCCGAAAACCTATGGCTTGGTCATTATTGGCGCAAACCCGTTCAGTCTAGCCTTGGCCGAATCACTCAAGAAGATCGACGTTGAGACGGTTATCTGTGACACCAATTGGGAGTTCCTTAGCCGTGCCCGAATATTAGGGCTTAACACCTATTACGGTAACCCCAGCTCAGATCACGCCGAATTGCACCTAAACTTATCGGCTTACGGCTGTATGTTGGGTTTATCCAACCATTTCGAATACAACGTGACTCAAGCAAACAGCTTTCGCGACGACTTCGGCGCACGTAATGTCTTTATCTTGCCGCCTAATCAGTCAACCGAACGTTTTCATAAGCACGTGGCAAGCACTCATAATAGTGGCCGTTTGTTGTTCAATGAAGACGCAACGCAACTGCACCTTAAAAAGCAATTAAACGCGGGCTCGGCAATTAGGGTAACCGAACTTAGTGATACCTATGCATATAAGGAATGGCGTCTAGATAACCAATTAGCGCTGATTTTGATGGCGGTTAAACCCAATGGCGACCTGACCTTTAATACCTTAGATCACGACCTAAGAGTAGTACCTGGAGACAAGCTAATTTATTTGAGTGACTCGTCCGACATGAAAAAACCAGAGTCCATGCTGTGACATAGATAGCCTAAATAACTATTTGTTTTGCATCGCATCGATAAAGTTTTTCGACTCATTAATGGATGCTTCCATTTGCCTAATCAATACGCCAACCTTATCTTCAATGACCAAGACTTCACTAGATAAGCTACTCACCGCGCGTGCGTTTAAATTGTGTTTTAGATAAAGCGTGTTGTCTTGTAACACTTTTAATACGGGTTCCACTCGTTGTTGTGACATCTGCATTTTTTTGTAGATCACCGCATAGCGTTGTTTGGTGCTATTCAAATTCGCTTCACTGGTGCGCCGCAACGAGGCACTTTGGTACTCATTGAGCTCTTGCTGCCACTCTTTGAACAGGGCATTGGCAACCTCGTTAACCGATGTTATTCGATCATCTAGTTCTTGCGCTTGTTCTTCGCTTGCTTTTACCGCTTTAGCCATGCGTTTATATTTTTTCTCTAAGCCGCCGTCGTCGACATTGACTAAGCCTGCAAGCTCGTCATAGGCCGATTTAAATTGTTGTTTAGTTTCTTCTTGTGTCTCTGATGTTTTCTCAATTCGATCAACCAAGATATCGCGTTTGTGTATGCCCACTTTTTCGAGCGCTGAGTATTGGGCTTTTTGAACGGTTCCACAGGCCGACAGGGCTAGGGCTAAGCAAAGGGCGAATGCAATTTTCATAGTCATTAAAATGAGTAGTTGTGACAGTAGTTTACCGATAGTAACAAAAACACCTTACCGCCAATGATAAAACCATGTTAAATTTTTATTTTGTAATCACCTGAGCGCAAGCAATGAACCCTCTTGTAAAATTTCTACCGTTTTTAATGAATAGCCAGTTTTTTTCGAAACATAAAAAATGGTTAGTGGTGGTTGCTGCGATTGCTGGTGCGCATCAAATGTTCAGCCCGAATGGCGTGGGGGCTAATTGGGGTATCCCTAGTTTTGATACATTTTATGCTGAGCCAAGAGATATATTAATTAATCGCGTAGAAGCGGCCAGCGACGCCCAGAAAGAAACCGCCGAAGAGTTTAAATCGGCGTTAGAAAAGTTTATAGAAGTCACCAACTTTGACGGTGGTGATTTAGAGAAAAAATTTAATACCTTAAGTTCGGCGTATGACCGCAGTGAAAGTGCGGCTAAAAACGTGACACAGCGAGTTGACCGGGTGGTCAGCGCGACTAATAATTTGCTCGATGAGTGGCGCGAGGAACTCGAGCAATACCACGATGCGGCGATCAAGAGTCGCGCCGAAGCTCAATTTGATGAAACACGTATCAAAGCGCAAAACCTGATCGATGCAATGCGCAAGGCCGAATCGAAAACCAAGCCCGTATTGGGTGCACTAAGGGATCAAGTCTTATTCGTGAAACACAACTTAAATATGCAGGCGATCAGTTCACTAAAGCAAGAAAGTGCCGTAATAGAACAAGACGTATCGGCTTTGATTAAGGAGATGGAAGCATCAATTGCCGAGGCTGAGTTATTTATAGACTCAATTCGTAGCTAGTTAATAGCCGATATAAATGTATGCCTTCGAGGTGATAAGCTCGAAGGTTTGGCTAATATCGGCCGATCACCAAAATGTTTCTATTTAAATCGAACAGAAAAAAATATTCATGAACTATGAGCGAATTTTGCAGTCGCGCCAGCACGGTCTAGTTTGACGAATACATTTATTGAGGGTCAATGCTCGTCTGGTTATACTCCGGCTACACATACTGTTAAGCTGCATTACGTCACCGTTATAGGGCTAGATATTCATGAAAAAATTATTGTTAATACGTCACGCAAAATCGAGTTGGGCTGACGACGAATTAGATGATCATGAGCGACCTCTGAATGCGCGTGGTGAACGTGATTCATTTACGATGGCACGTTACTTAGCCGACGCCGATGAAGGCTTGGACGTAATCTTTACCAGTACTGCTAATCGGGCGCTTGATTTTGCGCATGTGATTAGTGAGTTTACCGATGTGACCTTAGTTCCAGATTTATCGTTCTATACCTTTGATGAAGATGAGCTGATGGAAATTATTCGAAGCCTGCCTGAAGATGCGACTCGAGTCGCCGTGGTTGCGCACAACCCCGCAATTCATCGAGTGGTAGAGCGCCTAAGCGAATCTGAGTTAGAGAAAATGCCGACCGCGGCAGTTGCTTCGTTTGAATGCCATGTTGATGAATGGCGTGATATCAACGAATCGAATTGTGAATTGATTTCCCTTGCAACACCGAAACGCTTAGCGGCACGTTAAGAGAGAGTAATTATGGCTAAAATGGCATGCGCATCGCATATTTTGCTTAAGACCGAGCAAGACGCTAAACATATCAAGACCAAGTTGGATAACGGTGATAATTTTGCACAGCTGGCAAAAAAACACTCAACTTGCCCATCAGCTAAAAAGGGGGGCGACTTAGGCGAATTTCGCAAAGGCGCGATGGTTGCTTCGTTTGATAAAGCCGTGTTCACAAAAGGTAGCGAAGATAAAAAATACCTAGGGCCAATAAAAACCAAGTTTGGTTTCCACCTGATTCAAGTTCTTTATAAAACCTAAGCGAGTTACTCATGAAACTTATTTTGAAGCCGTTTCTGGTTCTTACACTCATCACCTTCTCGATGACCGTATTTGCAAAAGCACCCGTTTGGAAAGTCAGTAAGGGCGATGACTTTCTCTACTTAGGAGGCACTATTCACGTGTTATCTAAGGATGATTACCCATTGCCCGAGGCGTTTGAATTAGCCTACCAAAATACAGACGACATTGTATTAGAAACCGATACCGTGGCCTTAACGGCGCCTGAGGTGCAAGGCCAAATCTTAAACGCGATGTCGTATCAAGATCACCGAGGTTTATCGAATGTGTTGGATCGCGAGGTTTATAGTCAACTCGACACACTGCTTAAATCGAAAGGCTTGCCGATTGCCGTTTTTGATAGCTTTACGCCCGCCGGCGCGGTCATGGCATTAACCCAATTTGAGCTGCAACGGCTAGGCTTAATTGGAGTTGAAGGTGTTGACGCTCATTTTGGTGGGCGGGCGATTAGTGATAACAAAGAGTCGATTTTCCTTGAGTCGTTTGAAGAGCAACTGGGGTTCATTGAAAGCATGAACCAGCTTGATCCTAATTTGCTTATCAAATCAGGTATTCGAGATCTACAGCAGATAGAAAGTATGTGGGGCGAATTGCTCAGTGCGTGGCGCAGTGGAAACTTAGAGCAACTAGAAGCCATTGGCATCGACGAAATGAAGCGCGATTTTCCAAGCTTGTATCAAACTATTTTAGTCAAACGCAATGATCAGTGGCTCAAAGAAGTTAAGGCCATGATGCTCACCCAGGACAAAGAATTCATCTTGGTCGGTGCACTGCATATGGCCGGTGATGATGGCCTAATTAAACGCTTAAAGGCTCAAGGCTATAAAGTCAGCCAACTTGACTAGTCGTCAAAGGAATCGAACTCGGCTTCAAAATTAGCGTCAACTTCAGGTGATTGACCGGCTTGCTGCTTAGCCTCTAAGGCGGCTTCTTTCTCGCGCTTAGCAATCTCAGTTTTCTCTGCACGTCGTGAAGAGCGCTGGCGCTTAATCTCTTCTTGGCTTTTACGGCTAGTACCTTGCCGAGAGTTTGCGCTTTTCTGAGTATTAATGAATTCGGCTAGGTTGGTCTCAACCCAAGCCTGTGCGTCAGCTTCGCTGCTGAAGTCTTGTTGTTGCTTAGACACGATTGATTTACGCGAGGTCACTTGGCGAGTGATTCGCGCTGTCCAAGTATCGCCTTCTTGCAATACTTCACTTTGGTATTTCTTGCTGCTCATTATTTTCTCTAGAATTAATCTTTAAGTTTGTATCCGGTTTTAAACATCAAAGAAACGATCGTCAAACAAATAGCCAGAAAGACGAAGATCATTGAAAGACTAGTCCAAACGTTCACATCAGAGACTTCGAAAAAGCTCCAACGAAAACCACTGACTAGGTAAACCACAGGGTTAAAAAGGGATACTGTTTGCCAAAAAGGAGGCAACATACTGATTGAGTAGAAACTACCACCTAAGAATACTAAGGGGGTAATGACTAATATTGGCACGATTTGTAGCTTTTCAAAGCTATCGGCCCATAGGCCGATTATAAAGCCGAAGAGGCTAAAGGAGATACAGGTAAGTACCAGAAATGTCATCATCCATATTGGGTGTTGAATTTCTAGGTCAACGAATAAATTGGCTGTAAGAAGAATGACGCAGCCGATGACAAACGCTTTGGTTGCCGCGGCCCCGACATAGCCAATTAGAGCTTCAAAAAACGATAGCGGGGCGATTAATATTTCATAAATCGTGCCGTTAAATTTAGGAAAAAATATGCCGAAGCTCGCGTTTGAGATACTTTGCGTGAGTATCGTCAGCATGGTTAGACCGGGCACGATGAACAAGCCGTAGCTGATACCGTCAATGGTTTGAATACGAGAGCCGATGGCTGAACCAAATACAATAAAATATAACGAGGTTGAAATGACCGGTGACGCTAGGGTCTGAAATAGTGTGTTTATTGCGCGCATCATTTCGGCACGATAAATCACTTTGATTGCTGAGAAATTCATAGTCTAAGCCTCCGATAATGGCTTTTGCTTAGAGCCTTTTTGTACTAGGTTAACAAAGATATCTTCCAACGAGCTTTGTGTGGTTTTTAAATCTTTAAGCTGCAACTGAGTTTCGCTCAACAAATTGAGTAGCTTAGTAATGCCTGTGGCATCCGCTGCCGCATCGTAAGTGTAGGTCAAGCTAGTGCCGGCCGCTGACAGCTCTACATCTAAACCCACTAAACTAGCGGGTACCTCATTAGCCGGTTCTTTAAGTTCGATGATCAATTGTTTTTTGCCAAGCTTTTGCATCAACTCGGTTTTGTCCTCAATCAACAAGATTTCGCCGCCGCTGATAACGCCAATACGGTCGGCGATATCTTCGGCTTCTTCTATATAATGGGTAGTCAGAATAATGGTGACCCCGGACTCGCGTAACTTGCTGATCATGCGCCACATATCTTTGCGCAGTTCAACGTCTACCCCGGCGGTCGGCTCATCTAGAAATAATACTTTAGGTGCGTGAGACAGCGCTTTGGCAATCAGCACACGGCGTTTCATGCCGCCTGAGAGCATGCGCAACTGATTATCTTTCTTATCCCACAATGATAAATCTTTGAGAAGTTGCTCTAGGTAGGCGTCATTCTTTTTGCCGGTATAGAGTCCGCGCGTAAAACGTACCGTGTTCCAAACCGTTTCAAATGAGCTTAACGTCAGCTCTTGCGGAACCAGCCCGATAAGCTGGCGGGCTTTACGGTAGTGCTTTACATTATCGTGGCCATCAACGGTTACAGTGCCTGAAGTGGCAGAGACAATACCGGCAACGGCTGAAATTAAGGTTGTTTTGCCCGCCCCATTTGGGCCGAGAAGCGCAAGAATTTCGCCGCGTTCAATCTCTAGATCGACGCCTTTTAGTGCTTGGAAACCATTGTCGTAGACCTTGGTTAAGCGTTTAATTGATATGATAGAGTCCATGCTTCAATTTTACGCTGCTTTGATGCACATCGTGTGTCTTTTGTGGTTTTAATTTGCAAACAAATACACAGAGCCTTTAAAGATGAAAAAACCAATTCTTCATGTATTTTTAATATCTCACTATTGCGAGAAGGCGCGCTGGGCACTCGACCTGTGTGGGGTTGATTACCACGTTAATCTATTGTCACCATTGGCTCATGCAAAGACCGCAAAGCAGATAGGCGCGAAAAGCTCTGCATTACCGATTTTGCAAACCAGTAGCGGCATTATTCAAGGCTCAGCCGCGATCATTGAATGGGCTAATTCTCAAGCGCCAGAGAACGATAGACCGGGCTTGCTGATTACCCCAGAATCATTAGCTATTGAGAAACGTTTGGACGATGTTCTAGGCATTCATGTGCGCCGCTGGTTTTACTCTGAATCATTAATCGATTGCCCCAAGATCGTTAAACCCGTATTTGCAGTAGGCTCAGGCCTGATTGGGCGAGTTATGTTAAGCCTCGCATGGCCAAAAGTTGTCGCCACCATGATTAAGCGAATGGATTTAGGCGCTGATCAAGAAATTGAGTCTCGGGAGATTGTTGCAGCTGAGTTAGATTGGTTGGATTCGCTACTAGCTAATGGTAGTGGTAATTTGGTTGGCGATTCTCTTTCTAATGCCGACATTACGGCGGCTAGTCTGATCGCACCCATGTTTGGACCGTCTCAACATCCGGCGTCAAATGTTGTAAGCCTGCCACCTAGAGTGGATGTTACTGCCAGTGAATGGCGTTCACGAGTGTTTGCTCAATGGTTAATGGGGCTTTATCGAGATAATCGGTAATTCGACAAAGCTGGTTGCATAGCCTTCTTTCTTGTTGGGCTTACTGTGCGCGGTTGATAACACGTTATAATTCTTCTCCGCCTATGACTATTGGTACTAGGCAAATACACTAGCAGAAAAGAGAACTTCAATGCACACATACACTTTAGCCGTGGATAAACATCAAGATGTCTGAAACTAGATTTGACGTTATTGTTCTCGGCGGCGGCGCAGCTGGGTTAATGGCGGCGCTCACTGCTGGGCAACGCGGGCGACGTGTCGCGGTGCTCGAGGTGTCAAACAAGCTGGGTAAAAAGATACTGATGTCGGGTGGTGGGCGATGTAATTTCACCAACCTTGAAGTAGAAGCAAATCACTTTATTTGTGATAACCCGCATTTTGTTAAGTCGGCACTGGCTCAATATACTCAGTGGGACTTTATCGGTTTAGTGGCAAAGCATGACGTGCCGTATCACGAAAAAAGCCATGGCCAACTATTTTGTGATAAATCGGCCAAGGACATTCTCAAACTATTAGTCGACGAATGCGAAGAGGTCGGTGTCGATCTGCGCCTAAATTGTGAAATTGATAGTGTATGCGTTGCTGATGACGCCAACGAATACAATATAAATACTCACCAGGGTAGCTTTAAAGCGGCCAGTTTAATTGTCGCAACCGGTGGCCTGTCGATCCCGAGCTTAGGTGGGGCCACGGGTTTTGGTTACCAGCTTGCCGAACAGTTTGGCCTAAGCTTAAATCCGACCGAAGCGTCGCTAGTGCCAATGACCTTAAGTGGTAAGTGGCAAGACCTTTCAACGGCGCTATCCGGTGTGTCACTGCCGGTCGCTGTGTCGGTGCCAGAAAAGGGCTTTGCTGAGAGTATGTTGTTTACTCATCGAGGCCTGAGTGGACCGGCGATTTTGCAATTATCAAACTATTGGAATTCAGGTGACCCGATTAGCATTGACTTACTGCCGGGCGAAGACGCCGCTGAACTATTTTTGTTGCGTAAGAAGACGAATCCCAAAAGTATGTTGTCAGGCATTTTGAGCAATTTTCTGCCCAAATCGTTAATTGCCGAGTTACAAGGCCGATGGTGGGCTGACTGTGCATCGTCAACCTTGCATGAAATGAAAAATGAAGATCTACAGCGTCTCGGTAGCTTGTTTAATAGTTGGGCATTACGCCCATCAGGCACCGAGGGCTATCGCACCGCCGAGGTCACCCGTGGCGGGGTAAATGTTGACGCTATTTCGTCTAAGACCATGGCCACTAAAGCGCTTCCAAGCCTGTTTTTCATTGGTGAAGTGCTCGATGTGACAGGTCACCTTGGTGGTTTTAACTTTCAATGGGCTTGGTCTTCGGGCTATGTGGCTGGTATGAATGCATGATTGAGTTGAACGATTGTTATCTCAGACGCAATCATAGATAGCTATTAATCATTCTTTGGGTGGTGCTTTGACTTTATTGCGCCAGGCTATTTCTATTGAAAAAAGGTCTGCGCGAAACCAGTATCCATCAGCGCATTTTTCATCCTTCTTCATCATTGCCTGTGACGCCTCTTCTTGGCCTAAATCGAGATGCTGATTTTTCACAGGTGTAGCTTTAAGGATAATACGCCGCAGTGGAATGAATAGAACGGTGCAATGACAATCAAATTCGCCCGTTTGTTGAAATTCAATATTGTAGTATATTGAGTTTTCCGTTTATAGAAAGCGACATTAGAATCGACTCTGCGCTAGCAAAAAATGCAAAAAAAATTGATATTAAATGCCTTCTTGAAATTGTGTTTTTTGACGTTTTTTTCAAGTTCTGCATTCGCCACTGCACCGCCGTATAAAGACAATTGCATGCCTGTAGTTGAGAACATGCAAGGCGCAAATCTTTTGTATTTTGGTTTTCACTACCAAGATAATCAAAACCAATTTTCAGCCTCCGATTTGGTATATAGCAAAAATTTTGATGCTTTTTTTGAGCGTAATAACTTTAATAGAATGGCTGACTTATCGGGCGAATACGTTCTGGGTGAAAGTGGCGTGAGCCATTGGTTGAGGTTCTGTTTATCTAACACAACGAATATCGTTCAAAATTTAGTGTTAGCCGCGGCGCCCGCGGTACTTGCTGAAATTGATTTCTACCCGCAAAAAAAAGGATTAAAAGCGTTTCAAACCGGTAACCGTAAGCCGTTTAGTAGTCGAGATATAAATTCGCCTCAGTATCACTTTAATGTTCAGCTTCAAGCCGGTGAGACACAAGATTTTTACCTACGAGTAAAATCACGCTCCAAGGCATATATCCGTGCGTCGATATCGAGTGAGCCAGAGTATCTCATTGCAAAAGATGGTAGAGAAAGTTTAGACGGGCTCTATGTAGGGGTTTTACTTGGTTTAATGCTTTACACCATGCTGCTTTATATTTGGGTGCGCGACCCACTGTCGCTTTTATACATGATTTGGTGTTCGAGCATAATCGTTTTATTCGCGGCGGTTGATGGCCGAATATTGCAATATGTTCTGCCCGACAACCCCGAACGAGCGTATTCGTTCATTATTATATCCTATCCCTTGTGTGTCCTTGTCTCAGCGTTCTTCGCTCGCCAATTCATTCGGCTTAAAGAGTTTCCACTGTTAGATAAGGTTGGCCACGCTATTATTGCTGTCTGCGTTGTGGTCATAGCGGTGGCGTACCCTAAGGGGCACGTAGTCTATTTTAAAGCCTGCGCTATGAGTGGATTTCTCGTGGTTGTTTATTTTGGTGTAATTGCGCCGTTTTATGGAATGGTTAGCCGGCGTTCGACACATAGCAAATACTTGTTAATGGCTCAGCTACCGCTGGTGGTTTGTATTATTGATCGTACACTGTTCACAATGGCAGTTTCCTCCGAATACGTTATACCGTACACGCCGAAGGTTGGTTTGGGCGCGACCATGGTATTAATGGCCTTATGTAATGGCCTTATTACCTACCGCGAAAAATACCAAGCTCAGGACATAGCGATAGAGCAGCTAGAGATTTCGAACAGCTTGAAAAGCAATTTTAACAATGAGCTCCAAGTGGAAGTCGAGCAGAAGACAACCCAAATCCGAAAAATCAACGCCGAACTCGAACAACAAAAGCAAAAGCTAATCAAATTAGATGAGGTCAAATCGACCTTTTTTGCCAATATAAGCCATGAATTTAGAACGCCAATTACACTTATACAAGGCCCTCTTAGTGATCTTTTAGCAAACGAACGATACCCTGAGAAAAGCAGTACCCCGTCGGTGATTAATAGTGCGATTAGGCAATCTAAATCTTTACAAGCGATGGTTGATCAATTACTGATGTTGAGTAAATTCGATGGCGATTCGCTAAGCCTTCGAGCATCGAAAATCAATGTCAGTGACGCGGTGAATTTGATAACTACCCAGTTTTATAGCTTCGCTGAAAGCAAGAAAATTAAACTAAGCTTTCAAAGTGAGGCGCCAGAAGTGAGCGCCTATATTGATATAGAAAAACTACAGGTGATGCTGAACAATTTGTTAAGCAATGCGTTCAAATTTACCCCGGCTAGTGGCCGTGTAGTGGTAGACGTATCTAGTGCGGCCGATAGATCAATGTTGGAAGGCGAAAGATCCACCGATGAGTATGTTGAAATTCGTGTCACCGATACAGGGCATGGCATACCTGATGATGAACTTGACTATGTTTTTGATCGTTTTTTTCAATCTCGCTCATCGGCATTAAATGGCTCAGGCATTGGTACTGGTATTGGGCTTACACTGGTCAAGGAGTTTGCGATGTTGCACGGAGGTTATGTTGAGGTGGCACACCGTAGGCGAACAGTCCCGATAAGCCGTGACCAAAACCAAGGTATTGATCAAAACAAGAAAGGAACCGTGTTTTGCATACGACTACCGCTCGGTAAGGCTCATTTATCGGACAATGAAATAATTGTTAATGGCGATATTGCTCCTCTGATAGGCGAAGAAAGCAGCCAAATAGGTATTGAGCAAAGTGAAAACCAACCCAAAGCTGAAGTTATAAGCCCCAAAGGTGACCGCCCCACGGTGTTGGTCGTTGATGACAATGACGACATGCGTGCCTACATTTGCGGCCATCTACTATCAGATTATCGCGTGATCGAAGCGCAAGACGGCGTTGAAGCCGAGGCCGTGGCCAATAAGCAGCTACCTGATTTAATTATTACAGATCTTATGATGCCCAAGCGTGATGGCTTAGCGTTTGTTGAATCGTTAAAAACCAGCGAGAACAATAAGCTGGCTAACACTCCTGTCATTATGTTGACCGCCAAAGCCAGCTTAGATGATCGACTTAGCGGTTTACTTGCCGCCGTCGATGATTACCTTACCAAGCCGTTTGACGCGCGTGAGCTCAAGCTGCGAGTTAGTAACTTGTTGAAAAAAAATGCCCAGTTTCATGCGTTTTATAGCGCTGGTGAGCCGATTGCCGCAGACAACCTCAAGGAATCGATTCAGAGCGACAAGGACCAATTCATTGGCAAAGCGCGCTCAATCGTTGATCAGTATTTGGCAAACCCCGCTTTTGGGGTTAACGAACTGGCCGAGCATTTGCATGTAAGTCGAGCGACCTTGGCTCGGCGCTTATCTGAGAAGGGTAACTTCACGCCCTCTGAGTTTATTCGGCATTGCCGATTAGACAAAGCTCGGCAATTATCAGAACAAGGAAGCGTTCGCTCTGTCAAAGAGCTCGCTGGAGCCGTTGGTTTTAGCCAAGCTGGTTATTTTTCGCGCCTTTATCAGAAAACCTTCAATACCGCGCCTATTTGAAGCATTCGTAAAGAGTCGCTAAAGCAGCGAAAAGCCGCTGAAAACCGGGAAATCAAACAACTTGAACCGATAGGACGTCACTGGTGCTGCAACATGCGTCACCAGTGCTGCAAGCGAGTGCGCATGCATTGATCAACCCCCGTTTTTACTTAATAGTTCGTTTAAAGGGTACTTAGTATCAATAATAAATTGATGAGTTTAGCTACTAAAACTCACAACATAAACTAAAAACGGGTTACATCTAAAATGAAAAATTTATTCAGCGCACTAATGATATCAATCCTACTGGGTGCGTCTTTTGCTGCTATGGCGCAAACCAGAGTGGTGGTTATTCCTTTGTTAGGTGACGATGCAGTATCAACCTGGCGCGGTGCATGGCTTATAAACACCAGCTACGGCGCAGGAGACCTTGTCGAGTTCGATGGCAGCAGTTATATCGCCATTAATTCACATACTTCGACATTAGGCAATATTCCGCCGAGCTCTGTTTGGGATTTAGTTGCTGCATCTGGGGCAAACGGAATAAACGGTGCACGAGGGTTGCCCGGAACGCCCGGAACGCCCGGAGCTACTGGCGCTACTGGCGCTACTGGCGCGCGTGGTCTTACCGGGCCAACGGGTGCAACGGGCGCAACGGGCGCAACGGGCGCAACGGGCGCAACGGGCGCAACGGGCGCAACGGGCGCATCTGGTGCAGATCTTTTTGAAAGAGTCATTGTTGTGAATGGAGATGGAACACCTGTCCAGAATCGCACGGCATTGAATACGGCAATGATTCAAGCAAACAGCCTTGCCAGCGCGACTTCGCCAGTGCTTATTTTCCTAGAACCCGGTATTTATGCTGATGGCGGTCTATCAGCTGTTGACAATGTTTCCATTAAAGGCTCAGGTAGAAGCACCGATATTCAGGGTGGCTTTACCTTACAAAATGGGGAGATTAGTAATGTTCGTTTTAGCACTCCAGATGGTTTAGTAGAAACGCTTACTGTTGGCGGAGTGATTGCGTTCGATAATGTCAGTATAGAAGGTAATTTTCGAATTTCGTCTCAAGTTAATAGCGAACTCACTATGAATAGGTTAAATATAAATTCTACCGGTAGTGCGTTGTTAACTACTAACTCAGCTACTTTGATAGTTGATTCATCTACCATATCCGCATCCACTGGCAGTGCTGTCTTTGGAGCCAGCACTACAATTATTCGTAATTCGAGCTTACGTGCTGGAAACGGGGCATTGGTTGCGTCTTCAGGTGACTCCGTGATTATTCGAAATTCAGAAATCCGTAGTACCGACGCCACGGTAGCTATTACTGGTCTTGGAGCGATGTTCGACATTAGCAACAGCCTTCTCGAAAACCCAGTTACCAGCAGCCTTTTATCCGCAGCCCAGGGACTTAGCGCCACAATCACAGGTTCAAGATTTGTTGTTGGCAGCAGTCTAACGGGTACCTCGATTGTTTCCACAACCGAAGTATGTTTGGGTAATTCTCTGATCGTTACTGGCACTACCCCTAGCACTAGCTTTCTAACTAATACATGTTTGTAACTAATAAATATCAGGAAGGTAAAAGGGGGCCGGAAGTAGGCGTGTTTGTCATCGCCCCTTTTACTTTTTTGAGAGTCTAAGAATATTGAGATTTCTTTCGATGAGAACCGATAGCCCAAAGTTCTTATCGTTTCTAACAGGGCTAAATACAGGATGTTTTTATGAATCGACTTATAACAGTAAAGGTTAGTTTTCTTATTTTATTTCTAGCGATTTCTAGTGTGTTCAATACCGTGAATGCGCAAGAGCTGAGACAATTGACTCAAGTAGAAATGAGCAGTTTGCTAGACCGAATATTTCAACAAGGTAACTTATGCCCAGAGGGGTTCACGCCCAATGGCGCATACCCTAAATCGGCGCGTTGTATTAGTTTTACGGGTTATGGTAACTGTCCATCAGTGGCCAAAGGCTGTGTGGAGCAAAGTGTGGCCCTACAGCAGCCAGCGCGGTTACTCTTTCCAAATACGCCTAAAGAGGTCCCATATTGTAATTGTCCTGCATCGTTTTCGAATTGGGGTTCTGTAAAACCAAACTAGAGTCTCGATTCGTTATAATAGGAGTCAGGAGGGGAGATTATCTAGTCACTGAATTCTTAGGAAACGAACCTTTGGACCATGATATACAACGTCACATTAAATGAACTTGGTGAGCATAGTATTCACCTATGCTTGCCATCTATGTTGGTAGAAAGAAGGCTATATAAAAATAGCTTGGCCACTTCACTTTGGGGTTCACAAAGGTCATCGACCAGATTAAGGAACGTTAGGTCTAAATACGTCTATACAAGTATTCCAGTATAGAATGGTAGTGAAAGTGGTTGTTATGTTTGGGTCTTATTTATGATCAGAAATCCTCAATCCCCATTTGCAGCTTAGCATTCTCTTGAGTTTGAAAAATTTGCATCTCGTTTAGGCACAATAGGCCGGCGAGCTTACGAACTAAGGTATTTTCATCTTGATCAATTGTCTGGTCTGCGAGCGCGACCAGCCATAGGTTTTCAAGCAGCTTCATGCGTTTGGCATTGCCCCAAGTTTCGCAAATAGTGCGGGTGATTTTCTTTAACGCGTCTTCATCGGGGCGAGATTTTGAAATTTGGGCAAATAGGGCGTTTAGGTCTTCTTGGCGAAGGTTGAATTGACGCCGTAGAACCTCCGTCATGGTGATGAGTTCAATTCGATCTACTCGGCCGTCGGCCTTAACCACTTCAAGCATTAAACGAGCGGTTGCTAATCTAACGTCTGATTCGAGAGGCTCGCTGTTGCTCACCTGCCTTGACTTGAATAGCTTTTTTACTGGTTGAAACATGAGGCACCCGTGTTTTAAATTCTTTTTATTCGATATTGTCAGGACACTATATCGGCTTGTCTTAAAGCAAGATATAAGACATTTGGACTATAACTAGGGTGCATTTTGTCGACTGGCTGCTTGTATCGGCCATTTGTTTGCTATCTTTTTACTAGGCTTAGCCAGCTATTGACCGACTAAACCCATAACTTAACCCAGAGAAGCTAGGGGTAACGTTTGATTTATAGTGCTTTTTCTAGCGTGTTTTCAAACGTCGTGACGGCGGCGTTTACGTCATAAAGTTTGTCTAAGCCAAACAGGCCAAGGCGAAAGGTTTGGAAGTCGGCGGGTTCATCGCATTGAAGTGGAACGCCTGCTGCGATCTGCATGCCATGAGCTGAGAAGGCGCTGCCGTTTTGAAAAGTGGCATCTTTGGTATAGCTGACCACAACTCCGGGGGCTTCGAAGCCTTCAGCGGCAACGCTTGGTATTCCTTTTTCGCGTAATATTGCGCGAATTTTTTGGCCTAGCTCGATCTGCGCGGCATGAACTTTAGCAAAGCCGTATTGCTTTGTTTCTTGCATGACATGGTTGAATCGAACCAGTGAGTCTGTCGGCATGGTCGCGTGATAGGCGTGGCCGCCATTTTCATAGGCGATCATAATCTCTGACCATTTTTTCAAATCACATGCAAAGCTATTACTCTGGGTAGTTTGCATACGCTCAACGGCCGCGTTGTTCATCATTACTAAGCCGCAACATGGTGAGCCACTCCAGCCTTTTTGCGGAGCGCTAATGAGTACATCAACGCCGACCTCTTTCATATCGACCCAAACCGCGCCGGAGGCAATGCAATCTAGTACCAAAAGCCCGCCGACCGAATGAATCGCATCGGCAACTTCTTTTAAATAGTCGGTTGGTAAAATAATACCGGCCGATGTTTCAACATGAGGCGCGAATACCACCGCCGGTTTCTCTTTTTTTATGGCTGAAACGACTTCGTCGATCGGTGCGGGCGCAAAGGGCGCTTGGCTGTCCAGATGTGTTTGTCGCGCTTTCATTACCGTGCAGCTTAAGGGTAGCTCCGCCATGTCTAGTATTTGTGTCCAGCGATAGCTAAACCAACCATTGCGAATAACCAGGCAGTGCTGGTTATTGGCGAATTGGCGAGCTACGGCCTCCATGCCGAAGGTGCCGCTACCGGGAATAACCGCGACCGCATCGGCGTTGTATACCTCTTTAAGGGTAGCCGAAATATTGTTCATCACGGACTGAAACGAGACAGACATGTGGTTCAAGGAACGGTCGGTATAGACTACTGAGTACTCGAGTAAGCCGCTTGGGTCTACTGTGCTGAGAGGGGTTGTCATTGGGGTCTCCGGGTGCGTTTGCCGATAGAGCGATCAAAAAATCATTCAACTTAGGCTAATCTTGTATCAAATGTGGCTGGGGTACCGCAATAGCGCTTGAGAAATACTCGGTATGCGATAGGCGTTAGCCATTAGCCTATTTCGAAGCAGCGAGTTGCTTGATTTAACGTTAATGCTTGGGGGTAGGGCTGAAAGCCGATGATTGCGAAAAGGGGCCACTATTTCATTTTATCTAACAAGACGTAAACCGCACCGGTGCCGCCGTCATTTGCTGGCGTTGAGACCACCGCAATCACATGTTGATTTTTACTAAGCCAGCCAATAAGCATGTTTTTTAGTACCGGCTTACGACCCGCCGAGTTACGACCTTTACCGTGCACGATGCGAATGGCGCGCACATTGTCTCTGGCGCATTCATTAACAAAACCGTGGGTTTCTTGTTTCGCGTCTCCGGCGACTAGGCCGTGTAGATCCAATTCATCTTGGATTGCGTAGTCGCCACGGCGTAATTTTTTAAGTAAACGGCTGGAGAAACCAGAGCGCAAAAACTTGAGTTCGTCACCGCTTTCAAAGCTGGCACTTTCGTCAGACTCTTCGAGCAATTCATCCAGCACTCTTTGATCGTCTAACAAACGCTGTCTGGGCGTGGTGTCGGCCGGTTTACGGTAGGGCGCGATTTTATCTTGCTTAAGTGGTTTAACACCAAGCCCTATTAATCGCGCCATGCTGTCATCGTCTGAACCCAAACTTCAACTCTATTCTTACTCGGCTTAGCTAATTAGCTTTTAGATTCTAGGCTTTTTAAATACTTATCGGCATCTAATGCGGCCATACAGCCTGACCCCGCCGAGGTGATCGCTTGGCGGTAAACATGATCCATTACGTCGCCACAGGCGAATACGCCGGGCACGTTGGTTGCTGTCGCGTTGCCTTCAGTACCACTGTGTACTTTTATATAGCCGCCCGCCATCTCTAGTTGGCTCTCAAAAATGCCCGTGTTAGGGCTGTGGCCAATGGCAATAAACGCGCCGTCGGCGGTAAGTTCTTTGGTGCTATCGTCTTTTGTGCTTCTTATGCGCACACCCGTCATGCCCATCTGGTCGCCGAGCACTTCGTCTAAGGTCGCGTTCCACTCGATTTTGACGTTACCGTTAGCGGCTTTTTCATTGATATGGTCAACTAGAATCGCTTCGGCTTTGAATTCATCGCGACGGTGAATTACCGTGACTTCTGAGGCTATGTTAGACAAGTACAGCGCTTCCTCAACGGCGGTATTACCACCACCGACAACGACAACAGGCTTGCCTTTATAGAAAAAGCCATCGCATGTTGCGCAGGCTGAAACGCCTTTGCCCATGAACGCCGTTTCTGATTCTAGGCCTAAGTATTTAGCCGACGCTCCTGTAGCAATGATTAATGCATCGCAGGTATAGACGCCAGAGTCGCCGGTTAGAGTGAATGGTTTACTGTTTACGTCAACGGTGTGAATGTGGTCAAACACGATTTCGGTTTCGAAACGTTCGGCGTGGCGAAGCATTCTGGCCATTAATTCATTGCCGTCAACGCCTTGATCATCGCCGGGCCAATTATCCACTTCAGTTGTGGTGGTTAATTGTCCACCCTGTTGCATGCCGGTTATTAATACTGGGTTCAGGTTGGCTCGTGCAGCATAAACCGCAGCACTGTAGCCAGCGGGGCCTGAGCCTAATATAAGAACTTTACAATGTTTTGAATCAGACATGAGTTGGGTTTTCCGATATTTGGTGATTAATATTATGTGTTCGTTAGTGCTACGACTATTTGGTGAGGAATTCTAATTAATTTGGGCGCTGATTAATAGCAAGCAATTTAATAATTTTGGCTGTAAACAGGCTTAGCCAAAGTGCTTACACTATTTAACATTTAGTCTCTGAATAAATAATGGTGGGCGCTTACACTAAGAGATTATCGTTGGTAACACTATTCTATCATCGACACCGACATTATTTCTCACGAGTGCGATTACTACAGAACGGTTAAGAATAGTGTTACTGGCACGTTTCGCGTTAGAATAGGGCCATAAAGATTGAGAGGTCTGCAAAAAAATTATGCCACAGGCAAAGCGCAAGCAAATCAAAGAAACTGAACAAGGTGGGGCCGGCATTATGTCGCCGCGAGTCCGTGAGCTTGGCTCTGAAATTGTGGTGGTGTTTAGCGCATTTTTGTCGTTATACGCCTTGTTATCACTATTAACCTACAGCGCGAACGACCCGGGTTGGTCACACAGTGGTGGCGACGCCACTAAAGTAAGCAATTTAGGTGGCCAATTTGGCGCTAACTTCTCGGACATGTTGCTGCACGGCTTTGGCTATATGTCGTTCTTGGTACCGATTATGATTTTGCTACTCGGTGTTAACTTCTTTCGAAACCGCCATGACACCTCCGAACCGTCGTATTTCAATAGACTATTGATCGCGGCCGGGTTTCTAATCACGGTGATGGGCGGCTGCGGTATCGAAAACCTGCATTTTAATCACTGGGCTGAATCAAAGCATTTCATTGCTGGCGGTTACCTCGGTGGTTGGCTTAATAGTGGTTTAGTTGAACTATTTGGTCAGATTGGCACAACCATGCTGATGGTGGTGTTATTCCTGACCGGCATCACAATTTTCTCCAACGTGTCGTGGTTCACTTTGATGGACTCAATTGGCGAACGTATCTTTAGCGTAATTGATAATTTCAACGACCGCCGTGAGCAAAAAGAAGATCGTGAAATTGGTGCAAAGGCGCGTATCGTTCGCCAAGAAGTTGTGACTGAACTCAAAGAGAAGGTCAAGATTGCACCAACAATCATGCCTAAGCTAGCCCCTGTTGAAAGTAAAAAAGAAGACAGTGGGCGCATGGAACGCGAGAAGCAAACCAATATGTTCGACACCATGCACAGCTCTAATAGCGCGCTGCCGGCCTTGTCTCTGCTTGACCCGCCCGATGTTCAACAGGTTGGCTATTCCGATGATGAACTCAATGCGTTAAGTGTTCTCTTGGTTAAAAAACTGGCCGACTTCAATGTGTCTATCGAAGTTGTCAGTGTGCATCAAGGCCCAGTGATCACTCGTTTTGAAATCGATCCGGCGCCTGGTATTAAAGCGGCTACGATTACCGGGCTCGCTAAGGATTTGGCCCGTGCGCTCTCAATTGTTAGCGTTCGTGTGGTTGAAAATATTCCAGGTAAAGCCTATATCGGTATCGAAATACCCAATGAGTCGCGCGAGATCGTTCGCTTGGTCGAAGGTTTGTCGTCGAGCCAATTTGAAAATATGAGCTCACCGCTGGCATTAGTGCTTGGTAAAGATATCAGTGGTAAAACAGTCATTGCTGATTTAGCCAAGATGCCTCATGTATTAATTGCCGGTACAACAGGCTCTGGTAAGTCGGTTTGCATTAACGCGCTAATTTTGAGTTTGATTTATAAGGCAACGGCTCAAGAAGTGCGCATGATCATGATTGATCCGAAGATGCTTGAGCTTTCGGTGTACGAGGGCATTCCGCATCTATTATGCCCGGTTGTGACTGACATGAGTGAGGCCGCCAACGCACTGCGTTGGAGCATCGTTGAGATGGAGCGTCGCTATAAATTGATGTCAGAATTAGGCGTGCGAAACCTCGCAGGCTATAACCGTAAAGTCAAAATTGCCGAAGAAGCCGGTGAGGCCATTCTGGACCCTTTTGTGAGAGAAGGCGAGGTAGCTGAACCATTACAGGAATTGCCTTGTTTGGTGGTAATTATCGATGAACTCGCTGACCTCATGATGACCGTTGGCAAGAAAGTCGAAGAATTAATCACTCGTTTAGCACAGAAAGGCCGAGCATCTGGCGTGCATTTGGTGTTAGCCACTCAGCGGCCGTCGGTTGACGTGATTACCGGTCTACTAAAGGCCAATATCCCGACCCGTATTGCTTTTCAAGTGTCATCAAAAATTGATTCAAGGACCATCATTGATCAAATGGGCGCTGAAATGCTTCTAGGTCATGGCGATATGTTGTTCTTGCCGCCGGGTACCAGCTTGCCTGAGCGCGTGCATGGTAGTTTTGTTTCAGATAAAGAGGTTCACGAAGTTGTTCAATCGCTGATCGGCGACACTAAGCCTGAGTACGATGAGTCTATTCTTAGTGCTCCGAAAGAAATCAATAATGCCTTGCCGAGCGCTTTTCGAGACGATGCGGTGAATGACGACCCTGAAAATGACCCTCTTTATGATCAAGCCGTGGAGTTTGTTACCCGAACTCGTAAAGCCTCAATCTCGTCTGTTCAGCGTCAATTAAGAGTTGGGTATAACCGAGCGGCTCGTATGATCGAAACGATGGAAATGACGGGTGTTATTACGGCGGCTGAAGACAATGGTCGACGCGAGGTGCTTGCGCCACCACCACCCGAGTATTAGACCAAAATCTAGATATATATAGGCAAATACTATGATCTCAAAAAATACTAGGACCTCAAAAAATACTAGGATCTCAAAAAATACTAGGATCTCAAAAAATACGATGCAGCCCAAAAAAGCGATAGTGCTAGTGGTGTTAGGTCTATTTATCGGGCTTTCAAGCTCAATAGCCTCGGCTTCTGAAGCGATGCTTAAGCGCTTTTTTATAGAGGTGAACACCTTGCAGGCCGACTTCAACCAGCGAATTGTAGACGAGAGTGGTATGACTCTTGAAATCAAAAAAGGGGTTTTTTCATTGTCTAGACCAGGCAAATTTCGCTGGAATTACGCAAATGACGATGAAGATTTTCCGCTAGGGCTGCAAATTATCTCTGATGGCCGTTTGATTACCTTCTTCGAGCCCGATTTAGATACCGCCAATCAACGTAGTATGCAGAATGCGCTCGAACAAGTACCTACGCTGTTGCTGGTTGAATCTGGTGAACGCTTAGAAACGCACTTTAATATTGTTGACTTTGGCCTGACCGATGGTTTGAGCTGGGTTGCGCTAAAGCCAAAAGACGAAAATGCTGGCTATCAAGAGCTGATGATAGGTTTTGCCAAAGAAGTCTTAAGCGCCATTGTCTTGACCGATGGGCTCGGTAATGAAACCAGTTTAACCTTGTCCAACGTGGTGACTAATACTGAGCTTGAGACGGCCCTTTTTGAATTCACGCCAGCTGATGGCGTTGATGTCATACGCCAGTAAACTGATGTTTTATATCGCCATAGTGTTAGCCGGAGGTAGCGGCGCTCTGCTGCGTTACTTGCTAGGGCGGGCGGCTGTTAATTTGGGCTGGGCTGCGCTACCATTCGGAACTCTCATCGCTAATTTACTGGGCTGCTTTCTCATCGGTTATTTATCATGGATGCTGGTGCATCGCTGGCAGCTGACTAATGAGGTTCAAGTCGTTGTACTAACCGGCTTTTTAGGTGGCTTTACGACGTTTTCGGCGTTCTCCCTTGAGACGATATCGATGATTCAACAAGGCGCATCGTTAAAGGCATTTGCCTATGTTGGAATCAGTGTTACGCTTTGTCTTTTTATGTGCTTTGCAGGTTTGTTTCTAGCCAAACAACTCTAATTGATTACTTCGCCGGATTGATCGCTTCGGTCACCCAAGTGTCACCAACAATATTACAGATCCAGATTTAACGCTTAAATAACTATGATTGATCCACAATTATTACGTGCCGATATAAATGCGGTTGCAGCGGCCTTAAAAATAAAAGGCCACACCTTAGATGTTACCGCCTATCAAACGCTAGAAGCAAAGCGTAAGTCGCTTCAAATTGAGGCCGAAGGGCTACAAGCTAAGCGCACCTCCAGGTCTAAAGAGATTGGTAAAACCAAGGCTCAAGGCGGTGATGTTGAAGCGCTAATGCGCGAGGTAAGCTCCTTTGCTGATCGATTGAAAGAGGCTCAAATTGAGCTGGAAAACGTTAAAAATGAGATGTTTGCGATCACTGACATTATGCCAAATATGCCTCATGCCTCAGTGCCTGAAGGCAAGTCTGAAGATGACAATGTTGAGCTGATGAAATGGGGTACACCCAAGCAGTATGATTTTGATGTGCGAGATCATGTTGATTTAGGCGAAGCGCTAGGTGCCTTAGATTTTGAAACAGCGACTAAAATTGCCGGGCCGCGATTCGTTGTTATGAAGGGCGCACTCGCTCGAATGAATCGAGCGTTGATCCAATATATGTTGGACACGCATACAGACAAGCATGGCTATCAAGAAGTTTATGTGCCGTATTTAGTCAATCAAGATAGTTTGAAGGGCACGGGGCAGTTTTCTAAGTTTGCTGACAATGACCTGTTTGCCACACAATCTGAAGACGGTTATTACCTAATTCCAACCGCCGAAGTTCCGGTCACCAACATTGTTCGTGATGAAATTTTAAAGTCGAATGAACTTCCGCTTAAATTAGTCGCACATACACCATGCTTTCGTCGTGAAGCGGGCAGTTATGGCCGTGACACGCGAGGCATGATTCGGCAACACCAATTTGAAAAAGTTGAATTAGTTCAAATTGTTAAGCCTGAGAATTCGTATGATGCCTTAGAAGAGTTAACCGGTCATGCCGAGGCAATATTGAAAGGGTTAGAACTGCCTTATCGAAAAGTGTCGCTTTGTGGTGGCGATCTAGGGTTTTCTGCGGCCAAGACGTATGACTTAGAAGTGTGGCTGCCGGGTCAAGAGGCGTACCGTGAAATCTCGTCTTGCAGTAATATTGAAGCGTTTCAAGCGCGCCGACTAAAAGCGCGCTACAGGCCTGACGACAAGAAAACTGA
>JALZVW010000156.1 GCA_023301745.1 Arenicella sp.
GATGGCGGCGATGGCGGCGACGGAAACGGCGGTAACACTGGCAGCGATGTTTCAACAGTGGTGGTTGCAGACGATTTTGCCAATAACGGAACAGTCGGAACCGACGCGGATTATTTTGCGTCTAACAGCGGCAGCGCGATTGAGTTTAATGATGATTCAATTGGCATCGTTAGTGGCCCGTCTGGCCGTCATATTCACAGCTTGTTCCCTGAGCAGTCTTTAGAACGAGTAGGCGATATACTTAGAGCGTCTTTAAGCTTTACTACGCCAGAAACCGTGTCGATTGGTAGTGATGATATTCGAATTGGTCTTTTTGACCACTTAGGCCGTGATTCAGCTACCGAACTTGGTGCTAACACAACCTTTAGCTCATCTAGCCCGAACCCACTTTTTGCAGGTTTGCCTGGCTACTATGTTGAAATAGATGTTGAACGATTCAGCCCTCTAACGGATTTAGAAATCGGTAGATCTACGCCAACCGTCACTGGCCGTTTGTTGAACACTAATGGTGGCTTCGCACGTGAAAACGGTGAGGATATTGGTTACACGATTCTGCCAAACACTGATTACACGGTCTATCTAACGATTGAACGAACAGAAGAGGGCCTTGATGTAAGTACAAATTTCCAAGGCAGATCATTCACCATAAGCGACGCCGCACCATTGTCGACTCAGTTCGGCATGTTGGCGATCAACGTATCTTCCGATGCGATGGGCACCTCTAATGTTCCCGGAGAAGCGGATAACGGCTTAGATATCACCAACCTTGATATCGAGTTTATTCGCACATCAGTGGTTGATGACAACCTTGCGGTTGATGGAACGGCAGACACCGATATAGATTACTTTGCCTCAAGTACCTCGAGTGCGATCGAAATCAATGCCAACTCGATTGGTTTGGTTAGCGGGTCTTCTGGTCGCCAGATTCATGGTTTATTCAACTCACAGACACTGGCTAACGCTGGCGACGTTCTTGAAACATCGGTGACCTTTGTGACGCCTGAGACGGTCGCCACCAGCGGTGAAGACATTCGTATAGGGCTGTTTGATTCATTAGGGCGTACTGGCGTTGATCAACTCGGTCAAAATACCAGCTTTAGCTCATCTGCTCCAAATCTTGATTTTGCCGGTCTACCTGGTTTTTACCTTGAACTGGATATCGAAAACGCTGATGCGGGAACCGACTTAGACGTTCGCAAATCAGACCCTTCAACCACCGGTCGATTGTTAACGACATCAAGCGGCTTTACGTCGATTGGAAACAGTGATGATATTGGCTATGTCATTGAGCCGAATACCGAATATACGGTTGATTTCAAACTGACGCGTACTGAAGCGGGTGAGCTTGAGATCACAGTGAACTTTTTAGGCAGCTCCTTCACGGGTATTGATGCAAACCCTGCATCATTTGATTTTGGCATGCTGGCTTTCTATGCCAACTCTAATGCAGTAGGTTCGTCAAACAGTGTTGGAATTGATCCTGCGGTCGTTAACGACAATGGAATCGACATCACTAATGTTAGCGTCAACTATGATCGTTTTTTCAGCCCAGCAGTGGTAGACCTTCCTCCGGTTGTTCTACCGACTGGCGACCATCCTGAGATCGAAGTGATACCGACTCTTCCCGAAGGCGTCTTTGTTGCACCAGTGGTTACAGAAACAGTCTATGTTTGGAAAAGGGTCACCAAAGTTATACGCTTCTGGGGTCGTACCTTTAGAATAAGATTTTGGAAACTTGTTCGAATTGAACGACCTGTTGAGGTTGAATTCACTGACGCTGAAAAGAACGCCTTACATTTCAACGTGAACCCTGATGTTCAACCTTGGGAAAACTATGATCTAAGCGATTGGGCTCTGGATGCACCGAACCCCGATAACGGCCCGATCACCACGCCCGCTGGCAACGAATTTGGAAATGGCGATGGCTTTTCAGCTCGTACCCAAGACTTCAATTTTATCGCCGGCGAGCTATTCCCAGGGTCAGAGCCGTTCTTCTTTACCGGTTCTGACGGCGCAATGGTCTTCAAATCAACCATCGCTGGGTCACGCACATCTCAGAACACCAGCTTTGTTCGTTCAGAATTGCGTGAGATGTTAAGAGCCGGTGACACTACGGCCAGTACGCAAGGTGTGGGCCCGAACAACTGGGCGCTTGATCATCAACCGGTCAATCCAGATATTGGTGCACGAGGTGGCCGCTTAACGGCGACATTGAGCGTTGGTCAGGTCACCAGCAGTGGTGCATCTGGTCAAGTAGGTCGCGTTATCATTGGCCAAATTCATGCCGAGAATGATGAGCCTCTAAGACTCTACTACCGTAAGTTGCCTGGTAATACTAAAGGTGGCATTTACGCGGTGCATGAAGTTCGTGGTGGCGATGATATCAATATTGATATTATTGGTAGCCGCGCAAATGACGCCGCCGACCCAATTGTTGACGGCATTGAACTGGGCGAGTTATTTTCTTACGAAATTACTAATGTTGGCGCCATCATCGAGATTATCATCCGCCGAGGTGACAACGATGGTGACATCATTGGTCAACTTAATATCGACATGGACAACATCGTCGAAGGTGGTACTGGTTATGACGTGCCTAACGAGTGGATGTATTTCAAAGCGGGTGCTTATACGCAAAACAACACTGGTAACGGCAATGATTTCGATCAAATACGTTTTTACCGTCTTGAGAACACCCATTAGAGGTGTCAGCATAGCAATTTGACCTGCCAATAAGGTCTGACAATGGGGCAAGCTCAATATAGAGTTTGCCCCATTTTTTTGCCCACCGTGGGCGTTCATATAGAGGCATAGGATATCTGGGCCACTGAGCAGGTCGCAACAGGTGTCGACTGTGCCCGCCGGCTTAGTATCGCAAAGATTGTCAGCAGCGCACTGGTTCGGCTCACCCTACAGCCAGTGGCGCTTATTATAGCGGTGGCCTCATGCCAATCTAGTTAACAGGGTCTGCACCCTCATCTTTAGGCACGATCCCCAACGAGACCGAGCCAGCAGAATAGTTAATGCAGGCACTTACCGACATCATTCCTAAGATCAGCATTACCCCATGCTCTTTGGCTTTGTTTTGCAGCGACTTGAACTCGCTCATTCCACGTAAATCTCGAACTCTACCGGCATAAGAAACATGAATAATTGGCAGGTGAAGGCCAGATTCAAGGCACCGTTCAGCGTATTCGAATAAACTTTTTATCGCTTGCGTATAACTGATTTTTAAGTGGATGATCCTAAATTTATCGTTGCAAAGGCTGACAAGTGGCGTGTTTTTATGCAGTTGACCCGACACCGCTGACGTTATAGAGAGTGTTTTATACCCAGACATCTTCATTCGATTGCGTGCCTGCATAATGTCGTGGATAACCGAATAGGTTTTCACCTTTTTCTTGAATCGGTCAGCGTTCTCGACTACGGTTTCAACGGCTACGCCCTTATTAAGTAAAGCATCGGTGTAAAGCGCCAGCAAAGTCTGCCCCGAACTCGAGTTACCACTGTTACTGAATGTCAACTTAAAAGGCTCAGTGATACCGGCCATCTTTCTTACTACTCGGGCGTCATTTTCAATGGTTTCAGCACAGCCCTTTATGCACTTGAAGACATCGCTCAAGGCGGCCGAAGTCGTCTGAAAGATCGCGAAGTCGTAGTGAGGGACAATTTCATTGAGTAGAAATACCGACATTTGCTCTGAAGTAGGGCTTGTCGCATTCGCCTTAGCATCGTCTTTTAACGGGTTTTCTTTATAAAATTGCCGAAGTTGTTCTGTCTCTAGAAAGTCTAAGCCTACTAAGCCCCCGATCTGTGTATTAAGAGGAATCGCTTTTATATGGCTTCTTTTTTCGAGCACGTGGGCGGGAATATTAGACATTGAATCTACAATGACAACGTGTTTCATATTTGTCCCTAATTTATCTCCGGTCGGTGAGAAAAAGTCAAGCTCGGCCAGATGAGTTCACCAGCCAACGCTTAGACTGTTAAGCGTTGAAAGTATCATGGCTCTCTGATCAAAACTGTGAACATTGTTAAAATTCTTCTCTTTGAGAAAATTAGGTAAAACAATACGCTAGAACGCCATTTCAATTATCAACACGGTAGGAGAATTCAACGGTTGAAATGTTGAGGCTGAGAACAGACAAGGGGGACAGGCAGAGGCTGATTTTCAGGCTAAGTAGCGCTTCTTAGATCGCCAGGTGCAATCAATTTGTACTTATAGCTATGTGATTGCCATCGATGCATATAAAGGTGATTCTGATCGCCTGTTGTTCCGCTAAGCAGCGAAAAAATATAAGCGATGTTATGTCGAGCTAATGCTAGAGCTCGCTTTTTTAATGGTTGTACTACTGCGCAGCGGGTACTGTTTATAATTATTCGAATTGGGAGATAAAATGGTTTTTTTCTTAGTAATGTTGGTTGTCATTTTCATGACAACGCTCTTAGTCGCGTTAGAAGGTTTCGTATCAACTCTGATCGTAAGGTTCATAGCCGCCATGATTAAAGTTTTCGAAATAGATCGCACCATCAAATGAAATTATAGTGGCGAGTAACGGAGCGGGTTCCTCACACCCAGGTTTAAGATTGAATAAACAGCTAGGGTTCCAGGCACACTGTGTGGCCACGCATGTTGACGGTTAACGGGGGACAGACTGTTTTTTTACTTGATCCCTAAAAAGAATCCCAAATAAATTTGGCAACTTTTCAAGTCGTGCGAAGGCTGATTATTTAAACATCAAATAAACGGTTTAGACATTGTTGGTGAAAGTCTTGTGCGCTAACACTCGACATCAAGCCCAAGGCCCGCGCCTTTAAGAAAAAACCCTCACCGGGTAAGCCACCCTTAGTGCGCGAAACAACCAGCGCAGCACGTATTGGTTGCCCCAAGCTATGGTCATGCTCGATTAGCGCTTCAAGCAATTGAGTTACCTGATGAATTCGTTGCGGGGCCGCCACAGCAATGGCATCAGCCGCTTCAAGGTAAGTAATTGTTTCTCTGTTACGACAACACAAGTCTAAATACTGGGCTAAACGGTTTAGCTGAACGGCGCGGCCCTTGAAATCAGCACCTTCTTGGTAAGCCACTTGTTTGTCCACACTCGCGGCCTCTAAGTCAGTCATTTTAGCTCTTGGTTAATTTTCTTAAACACGGCTGTTAGATAATAGTGAAGGCAATCATTCGATGAAAGGCCACTTAACCAG
>JALZVW010000157.1 GCA_023301745.1 Arenicella sp.
GCCAATTTATATCACTCTCGGTGATTTAACACAGTATTAAGCTGAAATTTAACGATGAACGGCCAAACGCTCTTCTAGGTGTGCCTTAGATGATGGCCATTCAGTATCGAGCATAGAGAAGCAATGGGTGTGTCGTATACGGCCATCAGGCAAAATCATGTGATTTCTGAGCACTCCTTCAAAGCTAGCGCCCAACCGTCGTATCGCTTCTTGAGACCGTGTATTCTCATGGTGTGTATGCCACTGAACACTGATACAAGAAAGTTGCTCAAACGCGTGTTCTAACAACATTAATTTGCACTCAGAATTAATACCCGTTCTCTGTGCTGACTTTGAATACCAGGTGTAGCCAATAGAGCAATTACGGTTAGTCGAACTAATTTGATAATAACGAGTGGTTCCAACAATACGCTTATCACTTAAACGGCGGATGACAAAAGGAAATTCACGCCCTTTGTCGCGTTGTTGCAGAGCATGCTCTACATAGGCCTGCATGCCCTGCTCCGTTGGAACACGGGTAACTTTAAGGCGCCAAAGCTCGCCATCATTGGCGGCAATATTTAAATCAACTACGTGAGCCAATTGCATCGGCTCAAGCACCGCATGCGTTCCTGATAAGGTTAAGCTGTGCGGTAGCTTATCTTTAAAACGTGTATGTGAATCGGCGTTTACACCTTCGTTAGGCATTATTCATGTCCGAATATGGGTTTTCAAACGACAAGTTTATCGGTAATTCGAAATTCTCGATAGACACAGATGTGTCGGTAATGGAAATTTGATGGTCTTCGATAATGCCACTACCGAAATTGTAAATGACATTTAAATCACCATTACATGCGTCGAGGTCATATTGCGCAGCAACCGCGCGCACAGCGTCTCTTTTTTGGCGGTATTCTGTGATTTGGTCTATGCCATAACGAGACTCCATCATTGATTCTACCTTGTTCGGAGACAGTACGACCGCGGTCGCATTGTTGCCCCCAAAACCTTTAGAGTTGAGAAAGACCACGTCCATTTCGGCCTTTTTGTCCTCCAATAAGATTTCAAGCCGTTCATCCACCACGTCGTCAGCAACGCTCTCGACCGTCTTAATGCCAGAGATAATTCCGTCGGCAAAGGAACCCAAGGCATTCGCCAATTGATCTCCGCTTGCAGGGCCTAATGGGTGACCAACAAATGCTTTGACGGCAGTAACTGGCCAGTTATCAATACCAAAGCCAGCCGCTACTTTATCAAAAATCATGGATTCGGTAACTCGATTTTGGGGGGTGCTGGACCCGTGTGCCTGTATGTAAGATCGATTGCGAATCGATTCATCGCCAACAATCGCTCGCGCAGCGCCGACGGCTTTCGCCATCGTCACATAGTTACCTGCACCAGGAGACGATATCGATTTTTTAAAACTATCAGCGTTAACAAATACGTTTGGCACCGCAGCGTAAATGTCAGCGCCTAATTCGAGCGCTAACTCGTCATCCATCAACACGAAAAATTGGCTCGACTCACCCATTGTGAAGCCCGCATTTTCGCCAAACGGTCTCGACGCTCGGCGATGATCACAGATATCACCGCCATCAAGCTTGGCCAAGCGTGCGTCTGTGCCCAGTGCACTCATCGCGGCAAAACCCTCCATTACCTCTGGCGTGACCGGTGCCTCGCTGGAACCACATATAACGACTCTATGGCGGCCAGCATTTATGTCGTCAACCGCTAAACGAAGGTTATATAAAAACGTCGCGCAAGCGCCTGACGAGGCACCAGTGGTACCCACACTGCCACAAACATAGGCATTTACGAAGTCGGCTACCATCGAGTTCAAGCTCAACGCCATTTGCTTTGAAGTGGGTCTTGTCGAGCACAAACGAGATTTCATGTACCCGGCACTACCATACTCGTCAGCTTGGCCTAGGGCACTCGCCGCAAATACCGCCACTTGGTCAGGTTCAACCTTAGCCATGATGTCGTCCCATGGAATTCCCATGGAATTGATTGCGTCAGACGCACCAAGCACTGTAAGTTGCAGGCCTTTTGGGTGAAACCGAGCGTTGTATTCGTTAGCGGGTATAAACCCAGTTGGTAAAATGCCGCCAGACTGAACATCAAACTCTCGAAAGCTCTCCATTTTGATTGACAAACCGCCTGAGATACTGACCTTTACGGTTAAATCATCGAGGGTCTCGACGCGCCAATTATTCGGCAGCGGCTTTGGAAGATCGCGACGATTGACGGTGAAATCCATCTGCTCATCACTTTTAAGCTCAACATCGCTAACACTTGGGACGGCGTCAACATCAAAATACTCATCGTGTATACGCCGAATCAGTGTGTTTTGTTCAATCGTAGTTTGGTACTTGTCGGCCACTTGTTGAGCCGACATAGGAACCTCATCATCATCAAAATAATGGCCATCGTTATGTTTAACCAACTTCATCAATGTCGCTAGACTGAGTAATGTTTTAACCCGTTTATCATTGTCTAGGCTATGCAAAACAGTGCGCCTAAAGCCGTGATGAAAAGAACTGCGCCCAGCCGCGTTGTAGCCGCCGAAACCAACAATAACAGGTAAACGATTCATTAAAACTCCAAGACCCTTCTAGGGCTCTTTTATTGACAAACACAAATTGATGGCGAAATTATAGTGCACTAAGATGGCAATAATTATGCTATTTTGGCCATAATCAATGACGTTTAAGCCAATAAGTGATAGGTCAATCAATGCGAATAGCCTTTTTAGTGCTTCCAAACATGTTAGCGACTAGCCTAACTAACGCCTACGAGTTGTTTTTTGCGGCCAAACAAGCTGCGAAGATGCGGCGACTAAAAGTGGCGAATGACGTCGAGCTACTGAAGGTCTCAATCAACAAAAATCGGGTAGAACTGCCCTCGGGCTTATCGCTACGCGCTGATCACGTTATCGATGACTCCTTGTTTGATATTATTTATGTTCCAGCTCTATGGCGAAACCCAATTCCGGTAGTCAAAAGCAACTCATTAGTGGTCGATTGGTTACGCCGACAATACGAACACGGAGCGATCATTAATGGAACCGGCACAGGTGTTTGCTTTATCGCCGAAACAGGTTTACTCAATAATAGGCCAGCGACTACCCACTGGCATCACTTAGAGAAATTCGCCGCGAGTTACCCCCTGGTCGAGTTGAAACGCCAGCATTTCATCACGTCTGCGGGCCGGCTATTTTGTGCGGCCAGTATCAACGCACAAACTGATTTAAACCTACATCATGTTCATCGCACTTTCGGTAAAGACGTTTCAGATCACTTAGCACAGCACTTCTCAAATGAAGTTAGGCAACCCTTTGATAAACTGAGTTTTAATCAAGAAGACAATAGTAACCACCCTGACGAAATCATTTTACAAGCCCAGCTTTGGATGCAAAATAATTTAGCGATGCATGACCTATCAATGCAAAATCTAGCGACCTTGCTGGGCATGAGTCAACGCAATTTCAATCGCCGCTTTCGTGATGCCACCAACCTATCTCCATTGAAGTACCTACAAAGCCGACGCCTCGATCAAGCTCGCGACCTATTGCAGAACACAAATTTAAGCATTAACGAAATCGCCTACCGAGTTGGATATACCGATGTGAGCTACTTTGCTCGATTATTTCGCCAGTTCTCGTCGACCACACCAAAACAGTATCGAACAACGGTAAGAGCAAAATTATTCTCAAGTAACGCGTAATTGACTCCAATTATTGCCGCTAAATGCAGTCAACAACTCAATGTTTCACACTGTATTCGTTATACTCAACAGCGTTGTGAACTTATAAAAATATGATGAAATATATGAAACACCTTACCTGTGCCTTTGGCATTGTTTGTCTGCTGTTGGCCTCGGCATTGCACGCCGAAACATCACAAGAGAAAGGCCTGGCAATCGCCAACGAGATGAAGTCTAGAGATATTGGCTGGGGCGACTCTCAAAGTGAGATGGTCATGACTCTGCGCACCCGCAAAGGGCAAGAAATTGTTCGCCAAATGCGTAGCAAGACGCTTGAAGTTCAAGGCGATGGCGACAAGGCGCTGACCATATTCGACACCCCTCTTGACGTAAAAGGCACGTCATTTTTATCGTTCTCGCATTCAACCGGCAACGATGATCAGTGGATTTATTTGCCTGCGGTAAAGCGAGTCAAACGTATTGCTTCAAGAAATAAGTCGGGCCCTTTCTTGGGCAGCGAGTTCGCTTTTGAAGATTTGTCCTCGTTTGAAATAGAAAAATTTAATTTCAATTATTTAGGCGATGAGTCACTTAATGGGCAAGCCATGGTGATTCTCAGCATGGACCCGGTTGACCCTAACTCTGGTTACACTAAGGCAAACGCGTGGGTTGATACCGAACACTACCGGGTTCATAAGATAGTCTTCTACGATCGACGCGACACCTTAATGAAAACCTTATTAATCAGTGATTACAAACTCTACAAAGATAAGTACTGGCGTGCTGACAAGCAAAACATGACGAATCATAAAACCGGCAAGAGTACCGATATCGTTATTAAGAACTTGACGTTTGACACCGGGCTCAGCGACAGTGACTTCAATGAAAACCGCTTAAAACGTGCGCGCTAAGGCTCATCACAAGGGTTTATTACCGGCCTTGGTTGTAACGCCCAAGTCAAAAGTGAAAATGCTGAGCCTCATAGCCTGCATGGCTATGAGTCAAGCGGCGCTCGCCCAAGGCCTTGGCTTTGATGGAAGCGTCGAACTCGAGCAACGCCTATTTATCGAAGATAACCCCTTCCCCGGGATCAACCACTCTCAAACGAGCATTCGGTTTTTAGCCGAATTCTTCAAAGAATGGAACAACGGCGACGATCAGCTTGTCTTTGAGCCCTTTGTTCGTTTAGATGCCCAAGACAATGAACGTTCCCATGCCGATATTCGGCAGCTGATATGGTCACATAATGGCGAGAACTATGAGCTTTCGGCCGGTATAGGCCAAGTTTATTGGGGCGTTACTGAGTCACAACACTTGGTTGACGTGATTAACCAAACCGACAATGTTGAGAACATTGATGGTGAAGATAAACTCGGCCAGCCAATGATCCATTATTCGTACTTCAACGATTACGGAACCTTCGAAGCCTTTGTATTGCCCTATTTCCGTGAACGCACTTTCGAAGGTGCCAACGGCCGTTTAAACGGTGGCTTTGTGGTCGATAATGACCGTGCGCTGTATGAGTCAAGCGCCGAACAATCGCACGTCGATTTTGCCGCGAGATACAGCAACACCATTGGCGATTGGAGTCTAGGTTTTTCCTGGTTTGGAGGCACTTCACGTGAGCCCGACCTGTTACGGTTCGCTGATTTCGAAGCCGGATCAACAACCCCCTTTTACCCTCAAATCACGCAATTAGGTGCGGATATACAACTAACCACTGGCAGTTGGTTAGTTAAAATCGAAGCCATTCAACGCAATCATGATGATCCTTTTTATCAAGATTTTGCGGCCGCGACAATTGGCACTGAATACACCGTTGTAGGGCTACTAGGGTCAGTCTATGACCTAGGTTTACTGGCCGAATATTCATGGGATGAGCGCGACCAACTAGCCACCTCTGTATTCCAAAATGATGCGTTCATCGGTGCACGCTTAGCGTTTAATGACGTTAACGATTCTCAGCTATTAGTTGGTTTGTCGAACGACTTAGACAATAGTGATAGTCGTGCGATCTTTGTCGAAGCGTCAACAAGGCTCGCGCCAGTACTGACAATGAACGTTGAACTTCGCTATTTCGAGTCGGACACCCCTAGCGACCTACTTTTTCGGCTAGAGGATGACAGCTTCATTCAAATTGGCGTTGAGTACTTCTTCGACTAAAACGTTCAACCCCATCAGAGTTAACGATACGTGGTTCAGCAAGCTGCTTTGGCTCAGCTAATTACTTGCCTTCTTTTTAGGCAAATATCGATTCAACACAAAGTAGCCAACCATGCCCGAGGCTAAAGAGCCGACAATGATGCCCAGCCGCTCATCAAATAATAAGTTCACACCCGTTTCTTCAAATGCCAATGAGCCCACAAACAGACTCATGGTAAAGCCAATACCGCACAAGGCACTTACGCCAAACAGAGTGGCCATCGACATGCCCTTAGGCAAGGAAGCATAACCCATAACAACAGCCAGGCCACAGAGGCCAAAAATACCAATCGGCTTACCCAAAAACAAACCTAAGGCGACGCCAACAGGCACATCGTGGAGCATCACTTCTGGCGATATATCAACTAAGCTTATACCCGCATTGGCGAAGGCGAAAACCGGCAATACAAAAAATGCGACGATCGAATGCAAATCATGTTCAAGCGTTTTCAGTGGTGAGGAGTCAGGGTTGTCTTTATCTTTAATTGGGATAAACAAAGCCAGTATTACGCCGCCCAAGGTTGCATGCACCCCCGACTTTAACAAACTGACCCAAACGATCACTCCGATTAAAATATAAGGGCTGCGGGCAACCACGCCTTTTCGGTTCATTAGGTATAAAATTGGTAAGCAAATTACCGCAACAACCAATGCCGTAATGGATATCTTGGAGGTATAAAACAACGCGATAATGACAATCGCACC
>JALZVW010000158.1 GCA_023301745.1 Arenicella sp.
TTTGAAAATGATAGGCGAGTATTTTGTGCTGCGTTTATGAGGAACGTGGCTTAGCCGTCACACAATGGTAGGAGTTCAAATTTTGCGATTATTCATGTGTAGTGTGATTGTTAGTTTAGTCATCGTCTCTCAAGCCGAGGCCAAGACGGTGTCGGCGATAGCCTTGTTTAATGACCGAGCGATGCTTTCTGTTGATGGTGAAAAAGCGAAGATTGTCAGGTCTGGAACAAGCCATTTAGGTGTTAAGGTAATCAGCTCAAATACCACTGAGGCGGTGATTGAAGTTGACGGTAAGCGCCGAACTTTAAGTCTTAATAGCACCGCAGTGCTTGGTGAGTCATTGAGTGTTTCGCCAAAGAGCACGGCAAGCTCAATTGTTCTCTATGAGAATGACGTTGGCTTTTTTGAGTCCAGCGGTCAGGTTAATGGCCGCGCTGTACGTTTTCTCGTTGATACCGGTGCCAATATAGTGGTGTTTAATAGCCTTGATGCAACGCGGCTCGGGTTGAATTACCTCGCTGGGGAGAAAAGCTTTGCATCGACGGCCTCGGGCGTTGCACCAATGTACTCTCTAAACGTCGATAGTATTAGCGTAGGCGGGCTAACGCTAAATGATATAAGAGTGGGGGTCATTGAAGGTAGCTTTCCAGGGATACCGCTGCTTGGTATGACATTTTTAAGCCGACTTGATATGAATCGAAGTGGCCAGACCATGGTTTTAAAAAAGCGTTAGTCGCTACTGGACTGCTTGTTCTTAAGGCGTTGCTCTTGCGCATCCATGGGCTCACACATACGGTTCATCCTGAACGTAAAAAAGGCCGCGAATTTCTTTGCGGCCTTTCTTTGTGCTTATCTGAACTAAATTTGTTAGGTCGTCTTATCGTGCTCGACTATCGCAAAGGCGCTGTGGTTATGGATCGATTCAAAGTTTTCAGCATGAACGTAATAGCGCGAAATCTTATCATTGTTATCGAACTCATTGGCTACGTCACGAACTACGTCTTCAACAAATTTTGGATTATTGTAAGCTCGCTCAGTGATGAACTTCTCATCTGGGCGCTTTAAAATCGCGAACAATTCGGCGCTGGCTTGCGCTTCTACGCTTTTAATTAACTCGGTTAGCCAAAGCTTGCTCGAGCAATTAATGCCAACCGTTAGGTGAGAGCGCTGATTATGCGCGCCATATTCTGATATTTTTTTCGAACATGGGCACAAGCTCTTGACTGGAATGGTGACTTCTAAGGTAGACGCCAGGTGGCCATTTTCAATTTGGCCGATCAAATTCACTTGATAGTCCATCAAACTTTTAACGCCTGAGACAGGCGCTGTTTTTTCGATGAAGTAGGGGAACTGTAATTCGATATAACCGGCCTCAGCGTCGAGTCGTTCAACCATGTCGGCAAGCATTTTATGAAAATGCTTGGCCGATATTTCAGTTTCAGTTTCGTTCAACATTTGCAAAAAGCGCGACATATGCGTGCCTTTCTGATCGTGCGGCAAGCTCACCGACATAGAAAATGTCGCAATACTCGCTGAACGTGAGCCATCACGATTGACGACCGTGATCGGGTGTTGAATATCTTTAATGCCGACACGGCTGATTGGTATCTGGCGTGTGTCGAGGCTAGCTTGAACGTCTTCCATAAGGGTAGATAATACGGTATGTAATTAGTTATACAGTCTTGATTGGTGTTTCAAGCGTCTATTAAAACGCTTGCTACAAGTTCTGCGCGTGTGCCGCTGGTTGGTAAAAAGGAGACGCCATAATCGAACGCTCAATTCCAGTTGCATCTAAGCCACATTCGGCTAATAAAGCACTTTGGCTACCATGATCGATATATCGGTCTGGTAATCCTAAATTCAAGGTCGGGGTGCTGATTCCGGCAGCAGACAAATACTCATTAACACCTGATCCTGCGCCGCCAGCGATGACATTTTCTTCTAAGGTAACCAGCAGGTCATGATCTTTGGCTAAGTCGCGGATCACATTGTGGTCCAGTGGCTTAACGAAACGCATGTTAACAACGGTTGCGCCGAGTGTATTGGCCGCTTCGATGGCGCCAGGTAGCAAGGTACCGAAAGACAAAATTGCAATACGGGTACCTTTTTTGACGGTGACACTCGTGCCCATGGCTATTTCAGACATCTGTGTTTGTTCAGCCGCGCCGGTGCCAGCTCCGCGAGGGTATCGCACGGCGGTGAGCCCCACGTGTTTGTAGGCACTATAGAGCATGTCGCGACATTCGGCTTCGTCGCTTGGCGCGTATATTGTGCAACCGGGAATGCAGCGTAAATAGCTGTAATCAAACACACCAGCATGCGTTGCGCCATCAGCGCCAACTAAGCCGGCACGGTCAATTGCCAGCATAACATCGAGATCTTGAACGCTGACGTCGTGAATTAATTGATCGTAGGCGCGTTGTAAAAACGTAGAGTAAATAGCCACGACAGGTTTTTGGCCATCACAGGCCATGCCTGCGGCAAAGGTGAGGGCGTGTTGTTCGGCAATCGCCACATCAAAGTAGCGTTCTGGGTATTCTTCAGAAAAACGAACCAAGCCAGAGCCTTCACGCATGGCCGGTGTAATGCCGATGAGCTTGTCATCAGTGGCGGCCATGTCACACAACCAATCACTGAATACATCGGTATAGGTACGCACTTTGGCCTTTTTGCCAATCTCACCGGTGGTTGGGTTGAAGGGCGATACACCATGGTATTTAATCGGTGAGTGCTCGGCAGGTTCAAAGCCTTTGCCTTTCTTGGTGACAATGTGCAGAAACCGAGGCCCTTCAATCTCTTTTAGATTGCGCAGCGTGGTAACCAGGGTATCAATATCATGACCGTCTATTGGCCCAGCGTAATAAAAGCCCATCTCTTCGAAAAATGTGCTTGGTAATATCATGCCCTTGATGTGTTCTTCCCAGCGGCGAGCGTAATCTCGAACCGGCGGAATGCCTTCTAACGCTTTCTTTGTGGCGCTTCTCACTGAGCTCACCGTCGGCCCGGTCATTAATCGCGTTAGGTAGTTCTTGAGCGCACCGACGTTGGGCGAGATCGACATGTCGTTATCGTTAAGGATCACCAATATGTTGGCATCCATGTCACCCGCATTATTTAACGCTTCAAAAGCCATTCCGGCCGTGATAGCGCCATCACCAATAACCGCGACTACATCGCGATCGAGTTTTTGCTGAGACGCGGCAACGGCCATCCCTAAGGCGGCGCTGATCGATGTGCTCGAATGGCCGGCTCCAAAGGTGTCGTATTCACTTTCTGTGCGCTTTAAAAAACCTGATAAACCACCGGGTTGACGAATGGTGTGTAGTTGATCTCGCCGACCGGTTAAAATTTTATGTGGGTAAGCTTGATGCCCGATGTCCCAGACGATTCGATCATCTGGGGTATTGAATACATAGTGCAGCGCCGCGGTGAGTTCAACTGTACCAAGACCAGCCGCAAGGTGGCCACCAATTTTAGACACCGTATCAATCAAAAATTGACGAGTTTCATCGCAGACCTGTTGTAACTGGTCTTCTGAGCACTGCCTAAGGTCACTAGGTTGATCTAGTGTCATTAGCAGTGGGTATTTAGTCTGTTCGTCGCTCACTTCTTTTAGTCACTCTGGCTTAGCATATTAGTCGCTCTGGCTTAGCATATTGGTCACACTAGCTTAGCAATTTGCTTGTCTGGTGTTGTTGTCTATTATTCTGATCTGCAGTTCGAGATTATTACAAACTACAGGTGCTTATTTCGTGCGCTCGACCACAAGTTTGGCTAAGTCTTTAAGTAGCTGCGTATTATCGCCTATAGAGGCTATGCTGACTATTGATTCTTGATAAAGATTTGACGCAAGCTTTTTAGATTCGTGTAAGCCTATTAACGCTGGGTAGGTCGATTTACCCTTTTCAACGTCACTACCACTGGGTTTGCCGAGTTCTTCGGTTGAGGATTCAATGTCGAGTATGTCGTCGACCACTTGAAAGGCCAGGCCCAGGCTGTTGGCGTAGCTGTTAAGGTCGATTAATTGTTGGTCTGTGACTGTATCACTGCAGAGTGCTCCGCAGACGACAGCGGCGTTAATTAAAGCACCGGTCTTGCGACGATGGACGTTTTCTAGGGCCGCTCTAGTTAACTGTTTGTCGGTCGCTTCTATGTCGAGCATTTGCCCTCCGACCATCCCAACTTGGCCCGAACTCTGGGCTAATTTTAAGCAAATACTGCGTGCTTGGCCATCGCTTAACTGAGAAGACTGGCTCGCGATCAGTTCAAATGCCAGTGTTTGTAGTGCATCGCCGGCTAATATCGCTGTGGCTTCATCAAACTCTATGTGACTAGTAGGCAGGCCTCGACGTAAATCGTCGTTGTCCATGGCGGGTAAATCGTCATGAATGAGGGAATAGGCGTGAATACATTCAAGAGCCGCGGCAACCGCGTCTAACCTAGGCAGCGGAGCATCAACGGCCATACCGGCCGCGTAGACCAACAGCGCTCTAAACCGTTTGCCGCTCGACAAGGTCGAATACCGCATAGCCAATCGCAGGCGCTCAGGAACATCGAGATTATTGAGCTTTGTATCAAGCACCGCTTGGATGCGCTGTTGATAGTCGAGCATTAGATTGCTCATGCCCGCTAGCCTTGGGAGTTTTCTTCAAATGGTTCGGTATTAAACAAACCATCGTTGTCTTTCACCAGTATTTCAACTTTTTGTTCGGCTTCTTTAAGGACGCTGTGGCAGTGTTTCATTAGCGCAACGCCACGTTCAAAGTCGCTGAGAGAGTTTTCTAAGTCTTGCTCGCCATGCTCCATGCGTTCAACAATGCTTTCGAGCTCCTTATAGGCGTGCTCAAAGTCGAGTTCAATAGTTTGAGTATCAGACATTTTTTTGTTCAATTGTGCCGTAAATATTTTAGATGCACCTATTCTAACACTCCTGCCGCTAAGTTAGGTTATAAGCATAAGTTTTACTCGTTATTTATGACCAAATCGCGTTAAACTTAGGTCAAATAATTATTCTTTTAGCCTGATTATATTTAATGTCTACAGATTACGATTCTTCCTCCATCGAGGTCTTAACCGGCCTTGAACCTGTTCGAAAACGGCCAGGCATGTATACCACCACTGAGCGACCTAACCATTTGGTGCAAGAGGTGGTCGATAATAGTGTGGACGAAGCCATCGCTGGCCACTGTAAGCGAATCGATGTGACACTTTTTAAAGACGGTTCGGTCGAAGTTCGAGACGACGGCCGTGGAATGCCGATTGATATCCATCCAGAAGAAGGCGTGCCCGGAGTCGAGGTTATAATGACTCGCTTACACGCGGGTGGTAAGTTCTCCAATAAGAACTATGCCTTTTCCGGCGGTTTACACGGAGTCGGTATTTCGGTGGTCAATGCGCTTTCTAAAAATGTGGAGGTTTGGGTTAAGCGAGGAGGCATTGAATACAATATGGCCTTCTCTGATGGTTTAAAAACCAATAGCTTAGAAGAAATTGGCACCGTCGGACAGCGTAATACCGGCACAACGATTCGATTCTGGCCGGATGAATCATTTTTTGACTCCCCTAAAATACACGCAGGCAAGCTTTGTAGCCTATTGCGTGCTAAGGCGGTGCTTTGCCCCGGTTTAACCATTAACTTTGAAGACGAAGCTAAGCCTGAAATGAATACCAGCTGGTATTACGAAGACGGCTTAAAGGCTTATTTACTCGGCGCCCTGGGCGATCATGAGCGTTTGCCGCATGAGGGCTTTCAAGGTAAAGAAACCGGTGACGGTGAACAGGTCGAATGGATTGTGGCTTGGTCAAGTGAAGCGGCAGAGTTGATTACTGAAAGCTATGTAAACCTTATTCCGACGATACAAGGCGGCACCCACGTTAACGGTTTACGGATCGGCTTAACCGAAGCCATTCGAGAGTTTTGTGACTTTAGAAACTTACTGCCAAAAGGCGTCAAGTTATCGCCTGATGATGTTTGGGCTCAGTGTCAATATGTTATGTCGGTGCGAATGCAAGACCCGCAATTTTCCGGTCAGACAAAAGAGCGGTTGTCGTCACGTGAGATTTCTCAATTCATCTCTACTAAAGTTAAAGATGCCTTTGCTCTGTGGCTAAATCAAAACCTAGAAGTTGGTGAACGCATTGCCATGGTGGCGATCGAGAATGCACAAAGCCGGCTAAAATCAGCCAAGAAAATCACCCGTAAGAAAATTACCTCTGGGCCGGCGTTACCGGGTAAGTTGGCCGATTGCTCAAGCGAAGACATTGATCTCACTGAGTTGTTTTTGGTCGAAGGAGATTCCGCGGGCGGCTCGGCCAAGCAAGCGCGTGATCGCAAAACGCAAGCGATCATGCCGCTGCGCGGTAAAATTTTGAATACCTGGGAAGTCGATTCAGCCCAAGTACTCGCGTCGCAAGAGGTGCACGATATTTCGGTGGCGCTAGGGGTTGACCCAGGCTCTGATAACCTTGATGGGCTGCGTTATGGCAAAATTTGCATTCTCGCTGACGCCGACTCTGATGGCCTGCACATCGCTACGCTTTTGTGTGCGCTCTTTGTTAAGCACTTTAGAGCGATGGTCGAAGCCGGGCACTTATACGTGGCGATGCCACCGCTGTATCGTATCGATCAGGCGAAACAAGTATTTTACGCCTTAGATGACGCTGAGCACGATAAAATCATTGCGCAAATTAAGTCTGAGAAGGCGAATGCCAAGATTAACGTTCAGCGGTTTAAAGGCTTGGGCGAAATGAACCCAAGTCAATTGCGCGAAACAACAATGAAAGAAGAGAGTCGGCGCCTAGTGCAAATGACCATAGAAATGGGCGACTCCACCTCGAAAGTTATGAATATGCTGCTGGCTAAAAAACAAGTGCCAGCTCGTAAAGCTTGGCTAAGCGATAAAGGCGATCAAGCCGAGGTTTGATGTGAATATTTCAACCGGCTTATATCAGCATTACAAAGGCCCATATTACCGAGTGATGGAAGTCGCCAAGCATTCTGAAACTGAAGAAGCGTTGGTTATTTATCGAGCGCTTTATGGTGAAAAGGGCGTTTGGGCAAGGCCGCTATCAATGTTTGCAGAAATGATTGAGCACGATGGCGTACGCAAACCTCGCTTCGCCTATCTAGACCCTCAAACAGAAGTTCTAGAATTAGCGATTTTAGACGTTAAAGCAGGCCAAGAACGCGAGTTTGAAACCGTTTTTGCGCAAGCTAACTCTATTATTAGTAGTATGAATGGATACATTTCGCACAGTCTTCAAAAGTGTGTTGAAAACCCCAGTCGCTATGTTTTGTTGGTTAATTGGCAAACTCTAGAAGACCATACTGTTGGGTTTAGACAGTCTGGCGAATACCAACAATGGAAAAAATTACTGCATCATTTTTATCAACCGTTTCCGGTTGTTGAGCATTTTCAGACTGTTTCGTTATAGCGAGTTGAATCCTCACTGACTTACGTTCTAAAACACGTTAAGGGTGACTTAAACGGCCGCGTTAGTTTTATGACAGTTGGTGGTTATTATAAGTAAGCTATTTAAAGTATAGTTATTTGGTGGGACCACCTGATTTTACACGCGCCTAAATAATTTGAAGTATTATAGGATCAAACTATGTCAATATGATTTAACGCTAGTTATAAATCATGTTGCCTTAGAAAAATTTGAACTTGCTGAGACTCCCTCGAGAATTTGTAAGGATAATAAAGAGCCATGCCAGAAGCTCATGCTAGAGACTCATGCTAGAACTATGGCCACACATTAATGACACGGAAAAGCAATGACTGATATATACAAAGCCCCCGAAGCCGAACTAACTAACCCTCTGCCACGTGGCGAGTATGGCTCTATTGAAAAAGCCTTAGCTGGCGACTACGAACTCAAACCGGTTGAATTACTTAAGCGCTCATGGGCGAATCTAAAGGGTCTGAAAACCACGTTTTGGCTAGCGTCTCTTGCATACGGTGCGATCTACATGGCCGTGATTTTTTTATTGGAGGCGTTGGTTGGTAAGTCTGTCGACCCAGAGACATTCGAGTTTAACCTCGTTGCGTTTATTGCTGAAATGTCAGTTGGTTTTATAATGGCTCCAATGACGATGGGGCTCTTTATGATCGCGCTGAAATTTTCGGTTGGTGCAAAAATTGAAGTAGGCGAATTGTTTAAGCATTTTGATAAACTCATCCCTCTAGTTTTGACTTACCTTATTCTTTATATTTTGGTGGGTGTAGGGTTCGTACTTTTGATTATTCCTGGAATATATTTGATGATAGCCTTGGGCATGTCGTTGCCATTAGTGGTAGAGAAGAAAATGGGCCCATGGGAAGCCGCCATGACGTCACGTAAAGCAATAACGCATAAGTGGTTCGCAATGTTAGGGTTTGGTTTGTTGACTATGTTAGTAATAGTGGTCGCGGCGATCCCCCTAGGTATTGGCTTGATCTGGGCATTTCCGCTCGTGATGCTTGCCTGGGCAACTCTGTATCGAGATATGTTCGGAGTTGAAGACAGTACAATCAATAGCTAGTTGTTGTGCATACGCAGGGGCGAATTTACTTTCGTATGCTATAAAAACTGACAACTAGAGTTAGACACTTTCCTTCGGGTGGAAACACGTGAAGGACTCTCTCTGCACTTGGATTTAGCTGGCGTTACCTCTTGAATTTATCTTAGGTGATAAAGGGGTGACACCCAGTGTTACTGCAAATTTATCGCGATGTGCACAAACATAAAAAAAGCGAACCTCAAATGAGGTTCGCTCTATGGTTTTAAAACCGCTGAGCAGCAATGCCCGTTCAGCGGCCTTTTTTAATCACAAGTTATTATTCAGAATAAATTGATTCGTTCTCTAAAACGTTTTCATACGAAGAGGCGCGTTCGACGTAGTCTTGATAAGCTGGAATTGCGACAGCCGCGAGTATTCCAAGTATTGCAATTGGCATAATGAGTGCCAATATGACAATTCCTATCGGATTTTTTACCGGGTAGGGGCCATAATTATTTTGCTCTTTTTTACCAGGCGCAAAGAGTAGCCATAAACCGACAACGATATTGACCAGCGGAATGAACAGTAGCAGGCTTAGCCAGCCGGATTGATTGAGGTCGTTTAAGCGACGTTTGGCTAATATAAAGCTGAATACAATTAATGCTAAATAAGCGATGCCTCCGAGAACAAAAATAAGTATACCGGGTTCACCGGACTCACCAGTGCTTCCCGAGATTCCAGCACTCACACCGATCAAAGCGAAAATAGGAATTAAGCATAGATACGATATCATGCCGTAGCCTAAGTAACGCAAACGACCGATACGGCCTTGGGCGGTGAAAATGTTAGGTTGGTATGGTTGATTACTGTGTGCTTGTGTAACGTCAGAAGCGGGCGCCTGATAAGGGTTGGTAGTCATATAAACTCCGTTTTGGTCATTTTTATTATTAATTAAGTCTGCCTAGTTTTGAACCTTTCAAAATAGGGTGAAGTAGTTTAGCATCGAATATAATTAATCATGAAGCACTGTTTTAGATTGATTGTCATTAGGGGGCCATTTTGATTCTTTTTACTAGACTGCATGTCGATTTTTCGATGCCGTTGAAGACCCTGCTAATACATATCTGTTTAATGGCTGTGCAATCACATATAGAAATAGGGACACCATAATTACAAATTCACAAAAAAAAGTTGAATATCGGCTCTTGATGCACTGACTGTGCAGATATTTTATTTTCAATGGAATGAACCTCTGTTATACCGCCCTATATTATGAAAATTGACACCGTTGCGTTGATCGAAACGCCTGAGGGAACAGACCTCCATGCTGACCTCGCTGGTTTGCTTCCCAGAACTCTGGCTTACATTATCGATTTTTTGATTAGAGTTGGAATCATTATTGTCGTCTGGGTCATTTCATTGTTACTTGGTGGTTTAGGTACCGGTATTTTTTTGATCGCGTATTTTATATTGGAGTGGTGGTACCCGGTTCTATTTGAGGTTTATCGTGATGGGCAAACCTGGGGCAAGAAAGCCTATAAAATCAAAGTAGTCAACGACGATTTAACCCCAGTAGGCTTTGGGCCATCATTGATTCGAAACTTACTTCGAAGCGCTGACTTTTTCCCTTTGTTTTACGCGGTCGGTATTTTGTCGGTCGTCTTTACTGCTCGTTTTCAGCGCCTAGGCGATTTGGCGGCCGGGACTATTGTTATCTACAGCGAGCCAGACTCATACGACTCATCTGCGCTAGATCAAGTTGAGGCCGTCGCTCCGGCACAATTAATTAACGAAGATCAGCAGCTGGCATTTGTTAACTTTGCGCTTAACCGAGGAAAAATGTCTAAAGATCGGCAAGAAGAAATCGCTGAAATTATACGGCCACGGTTGCCGCTGAATGTGGATAAAGCCTCCGACTACGTTCGTGGTGTTGGTAAGTGGTTATTAGGTGCTCGGTAATAAACTATGAAGCAAATTGAATTTGAGAATCGCTACGGGCCTTTCTGGGGCGAAATGGAAACGTTCTTCAATAGTGTGGATCAACAAACGCCAGAGCAAATAGCCGAGTTTCCTAAAAACTATCGACGTCTTTGCCAGCATTTAGCGATGGCTAAAAGCCGTCGCTATGCCGCAGGGCTAGTATCTAGGCTTAATGTTTTGGTGCAAAAAGGTTATGAAGCGCTGTACGGTCAATCGATAAACAATCAAAGTTCCATTATTGCATTCTTGCTCTATGGGTTTCCCGCTGTGCTGCGATCAAATGCCCGCTATTTATGGGCAGCGGCCATCGTCTTCGTTCTGCCTTATGCGGCGATAATGATTGCTTGTATGCTAAATGACCAAATTATTTATTCAGTGATGGATGCGAGTCAAGTTCGCTCTATGGAGTCGATGTATGACCCTGAACTTCGAAAATTTGGCCGTGAACGCCAATCGTCTACTGATATTTATATGTTTGGTCACTATATCCAAAACAACATCAGCATCGGCTTTCGCAGTTTCGCCATGGGTATTTTTCTCGGTATCGGCAGTTTATTCATTCTTGGCTATAACGGTTTGGTTATTGGTGGTGTTAGTGGTCACCTCACCTCACTCGGCTACGTCGACACGTTCTATCCCTTTGTTGTGGGCCATGGGTCGTTTGAGTTAACCGCGATCGTGTTCAGTGGGGCGGCCGGCTTAAAACTCGGCTTTTCGCTCTTAGCCCCGGGCAGTTTGACTCGTGGTAAAGCGTTGCAGTTGGCAGCCAAAGACGCGATCAAAATTATGTATGGGGTCTTCGTGATGTTGTTTATAGCGGCGTTTATCGAAGCCTTTTGGTCGTCGTCTTCAAGCCTGCCTAATGCTGTTAAATACGGTGTTGGTGCAATTTTGTGGATACTTGTTTACTACTACTGCTTCTTTTTCGCACGCGATCGGGTTGCGCATTACCAACGTCAACATGCAACTCAATAAGCTAATCATTGAAACTCGCTTGCGTACTGCTTGGTCGTCTATCGACCTCGGGTTTGTGCTGGCGCGGTTGTTTTGGGTACGAGGTTTTTGCTTGTACATTGTGGTTGCCGCGCCCATATTTGCCTTAACTCGCTTGCTCAGTGATGTCGATTCGGTATTGCCATTCTTTGTTCTTTGGTGGTGCAAACCATTGTTTGAACGGCCTATTTTATTTTTTATGAGTCGCGAGTTATTTAGTCAAAAAACGGATTTTTTTCAAACAATCGCACACTTCAAATCGTGGTTGTGGCCAGGCTTAGTCTGGATATTAACACTGCGTAGAATTAGCATTTTTCGCAGCATGTCGGCACCGATAACCTTACTCGAACGCCCTCAATCAAACGCCTATTCTGAACGCGCGTCAGTGTTAGGGAGCAAGTTTTCAAGTGAATCGATGTGGTTAACCATTGTGCTGTTCTTCATTGAGGGAATATTTACTCTTTCTCTATTGGCGCTGTTCGCGATACTTTTTCCGCAGAATATTGACGTCGCGTTGGCGTGGTTTAACAATCTAAGTCAAAACAGTGTTTATGTTGATGCCGCCTCCATCATCGTGATGGCAGCGGTGGCACCATTTTATACGGCAGCTGGGTTTATGTTGTATATCTCACGGCGTGTTGAGTTAGAAGGTTGGGACATTGAGATATGCTTTCGAGATTGGATGACTACATTCAAAAATCAACCTTCATCGAATGATGGAGGTCATGATGTTTAAAGCAAGCGCTATCTTGACGCCAATCGCATCGCTTAGCATTGCGGCGCTATTTGCGTTTGGCTGTAACGCGATTGCCCAAGAGCAGGGCACCGACGGCGCTGACCGAGCGTCTGAGTTTGCGGGCCAGAGTCAAGAGAGTCGTCGTTATGAGAGTGAAACAAGCGGTGAAGATGAGCAAAACTATCGCTATGACGATTCTGACTATACCGATGAAGACTATGACGAATCGGACTATGACGAATCTGACTATGACGA
>JALZVW010000159.1 GCA_023301745.1 Arenicella sp.
GTGGCCAGTAACTACCTTTATCGACAACCACTGATATACGGCAACATCAAGTGAAACAACTCGAATCTCTTCTCTATATATCCATTCTAGGCTTGGTTGGCTTAGGCGGCATATATTTACAAACGTCGATGATGGAAGATGAACCTGAATTGCAGAATTTCAAGAACCGTCACGACCCAGATTATTATATTGAGAATTTTGTCGCCACAGGTTTAGACAAAAATGGCCAGCGCCGCTTTGTCATAAAAGCAAGTCGCATGGCTCATTTTCCAGATGATGATACCGCGCTGTTCGACAATCCACATATCGTTCAGTATGTCGAGGGCGCTGCGCCCCGTCACACCTATGCAGACTCAGGCTGGATGAACTCGACCGGTGACGAAGTAATCATGACAGGCAATGTCAAGGCTGTGGTCGAAGCCGACGCAACAGGCCCAGGCGCGTCCCTCAAATCGAAGCGCATGCGTATATTGCTCGACAAGAGCACAAGCGAAGCACTATTTTAGCTCGGCTGTTCATCTCTCAGTCAGCTTGTATGGTATATTTTGTATGCGACACCAATATTGAAAATCGAATTAGTTAATTGTCGGCTACGTTTGTTCCAGCTGACAAGCCAGCAAGATTAAACGGCGTAACCCAATAATAAAATCAAACATTAAAATAAGTGCCGCACCAATTAAGGGCAACAAAAATGAAAAAACACCTACTGCTTAGCCTCGCATTAATAGCGGGCACAACTCTCAGCGCGCAATCGAGCGCTCTGACGAGTGACAAAGACCAGCCAGCTCAAGTTGAAGCTGACGAAACCGAAGTCAATTTCAAAACAGGCGTGAGAACACTCACCAATAATGTGTTGGTTGTGCAAGGAACGTTGAGGATTAAAGCCGACAAGCTAGTAGCCACCTATAAAGGCAGCGAGCTGATCACAGCGGTCGCTGACGGGTCATTGGCGAGATTCAAGCAGCGCCCCGACGGCCAGCCTAACGATGTCGAAGGCAGCGCCAAAAAAATACTCGTCGATCATACGAAAAACACCATAACCCTGATAGGCAAAGCGGCTCTAAAGCAAGGCGGCACAACCGCGACGGGCAATGAAATCGTCTATAACATGGTGACCGACAAGCTGCGAATCAAAGGCGGTTCAAATCTAAACTCGGCCGGCAAAGCCGGTAGCGCGAAACCTCAGCCTAAGCTCGAAGACCCCTTTAAAGACGAGGTTCCTAGCCCAGCAACCGCGACAGCCCCGAGCACCGCCGCTGACCCAATCGCAGCTGAACCAACCGCTGCGCCAGCAAAAGCTGGTCGCTCACGCTTGATTCTTCAACCGAAAAAGAAAAAGTAAACTGATGATTTAAAAGCTTTGGTTTAAAGACCAAATGTCCAAAACCAGCTATCAGAGACCCAAAAAATAAGCATGAGTATTCTCGAGACACGCGACCTATGTAAAAGCTACAAAGGTTTGCAAGTAGTGAAAAAAATTAATATCTCGGTGCAAAGCGGTCAAGTTGTTGGCCTTCTTGGCCCCAATGGCGCAGGCAAAACCACCAGCTTTTATATGGTAGTGGGCCTTGTTCGCAGTAACAGTGGTCGCATTCTGCTAAATGAGCAAGATATTAGTCACTTGCCAATGCATTCAAGAGCAAAACTTGGCATAGGTTACCTGCCTCAAGAGCCATCGATTTTTCGAAAGCTCACGGTCGCCGAAAATTTAATGGCGGTGCTCGAAACCGATAAAACAATGTCGGTGCAGCAACGAACTCGTCGTGTTGAACAGCTATTGGAAGAATTTAATATTGGTCATAAACGCGATACATTAGGCATTTCGCTCTCTGGTGGTGAGCGCCGCCGTGCTGAAATCGCACGAGCCATCGCACTAAAGCCTTATTTCATTTTACTCGACGAGCCCTTTGCGGGTATCGATCCAATTTCAGTTGGTGACATTCAACAGATTATCGACTATCTGCGTAACTCTGGAATCGGAATCATCATCACCGATCACAATGTTCGTGAAACCTTAGATATTTGTGACCATTCATACATTTTAAGCGAAGGCAGCGTACTAACCGAAGGCACCGCGAAGCAAATCTTGAGCCACCAAGGCGTGAGAGATGTTTATCTTGGATCTAAGTTCAAGATATAGGCCGGCCGCCTGAAGGTTTCGATTTTGTCATTTTCATTGGCAATATCCCAGTGTTGGGTATAGACTAAATTCATGTATTTTAGTGATATTACGTTTTACTCTAGGCCTCAAAGCCCTCGTTTAGTGGAAGTTGAAATTCGATAGTAGATGAAACAAACGCTAAACTTAAAGCTATCCCAGCAACTTACTCTCACACCGCAGCTAAAGCAGTCGCTTAAGCTTTTACAGCTACCATCTTTAGATCTCGAGTTAGAAATTCAACAAACGCTCGATTCAAACCCGTTGCTTGAACGTATTGAACAAGAAATAACTCCTATCGAGCAAATTCAAGAACAAGAACGTGCACAAGACAATGGCATCCCTCAGCCAGTTGCTGAAGCCGCTGACCCCAGTTTTGAAATTGAACAAACTGACAACCTAGCGCCAGAGCAAGATTTAGCGGTGAACTGGGCCGAATCCTTTGAACCGCAAAGAACCAATAATCTCGGAGCCTCCTCTCAAGACACTCGTGACGCCGAGTTCACTCAATACGCGGTCAAACAAGAAACATTATTCGAGCATCTGAATTGGCAGATTCAAATGACCAGCCTTAGCCAAGCAGATAAATTAATTGCTCAGACGCTACTCCATTGCCTCGACCAAGACGGGTACCTGGTGGCCGAATTACCGGATGTTGTCGATATGTTAATGCCGGAGCTCGACGTGGAAATTGACGAGGTCGCGGCCATGCTTAGCTTAGTGAAAAGCCTAGAGCCACGAGGCGTGGGCGCTCGAAATCTCAGTGAACGCTTAGCCATTTTGCTGGCTCACCAACCGATAGAATCTCTGGGCTTGGAGGCCGCAAAGCTAATCGTCGAAAAACACCTCGACTTGGTCGGTGCGCATAATCTTGTGAAGCTCAAGAAAGAACTTAATATCAGCGATCAAGGCTTATCGAATGCCTTAAGCCTGATAACACAACTCAACCCTAGAATAGGCGCCCAGTTTCAAAGTGATAATGAAAACCATGTCATTCCTGATGCGCTCGTAAAGAAAGTAAATGGCGCTTGGGTAGCCCAACTCAATTCAGAGAATCAAACCAAGTTAAAAGTTAACACCACCTACTCAGACCTGCTTAAATCGAGCGACAGCAACGCGGGCCGGCTTGATAAACAAGGGAGTGATTACATTCAACACAACTTGTTAGAAGCAAAAATATTCATCAAGGGCTTGATGAGTCGCTATGACACCCTATTATTAGTTACACAAGCGATTGTTGAGCGCCAACAAGACTTCTTTGAACATGGCGAACAAGCGATGAAGCCAATGATATTGCAAGACATCGCCGAAGCGCTCGAAATGCATGAGTCGACAATTTCCCGTGCTACGTCAGGCAAGTACCTGCATTGCCCGCGTGGCGTATTTGAACTTAAATTTTTCTTTTCAAGCGCCCTCAGTAACACTGATGGCGCCGCCTCTAGCTCAACAGCGATTCGTTCGTTGATAAAGACAATGGTTGACGCTGAAAGTAAAGCCAAGCCATTGAGCGACAGTAAAATTGCTAAAGAGCTAGAGCAACAAGGGCATATCGTTGCCAGACGCACCGTAGCTAAGTACCGCGAGAGCATGCATATAGCACCATCAAGCCAACGCAAATCGCTAGTTTAGAGCAACTTCTAGCGTGATTGAGCTTAGATGGGCAGGCCGATGTTAGACCTGCACCTTTCGCCGTACACCATGCGCGAGCGCCTTAACGGTATGCAGTGTATTCGGCGGGCAAATAATGCCCCTTTAAATCTCAACAGGAGAAATATATGCAGTTAACTATCTCAGGTCACCAAATCGATTTAACCGACTCAATGAAACATTATATCGGCGAGAAAATGGAGCGTATTGAGCGCCATTTTGACCATTTGAATAGTATCGACGTCGTTCTACACGTCGAAAAAATTCGCCATAAAGCAGAGGCCACTGTCAACGCCAAGGGCATTACTATGCATGCTCATGCAGATTCTGAGAACATGTACGCCACAATTGATGACTTAGCTGATAAACTAGATTCTCAAGTGCGTAAGCACAAAGAAAAAATAACCAACCATCACCGAAGTGGTGGCGCTCTTAAAGATCAAGAGTTCGAATTAACTGACTAGAATCCAAATGCCCTCGATGTGTCGAGGGCAGCAGGCTAGCTAAACAATGATCCATCGCGGTCACAAGCAAGTTACTTATTACCTCTGTAACTTGCCTGAGACTTCGATGGATTTTTACGACTAGAACTAATTTCAAATGACTACAACAACCACTGTGCAACAAAGCGTTCTGTTTAAAGCGCTAGACGCAGACCTAATCTTAGTAAACATCGATATCAGCAGTACTAAAAAACTGCTCGAGCAAATGGCCCGCCTTTTGACCACCGCACTAGATGATGAAGCCAGAGAAAAAGATATCTATCATCAATTACTCGAACGAGAGAAACTTGGAAATACCGGAATCGGCAATGGTGTGGCTTTACCCCACTCTCGATGTGAACAAACCAACAAAGCTGTGGTCGCGATAATTTCACTCAACAACGCCGTTGATTACGACAGCATCGACAAACAACATGTAGATCTTGCCTTCGGTTTATTGGTCCCGAAGGAGGCAACACAAGAACATTTAAACCTTCTCGCAGACATTGCCAAACTAATGTCTGACCCCGCCAAGAAAGCCGAATTATCCAAGGCTCAATCACCAAAAAACGTTATTGAATTAATCGACTCTTGGTCCTCATAAGCAAGTGTATGTCTAAAAGCGCACCCAAGTTTTTCATCATAAGCGGCACCTCAGGGTCGGGCAAGACTATTGCCCTTCAGGTGCTCGAAGACTTAGGTTTTTATTGTATTGATAATTTGCCTGCATCGCTGGTACCTGAAATGGCGGCGCGCGTACTCGGTAATGATACCTCCGACCACAACTGTGCAATCAGCATCGATTCTCGAAATCAAGATTTTATAGGTGATTTAAAAGAAAGCTTCGAAAGCTTGAAGTCACTCAATATCGACACGCGCGTGATTTTCGTTGATGCCGATGACAACACCTTACTTAAACGATACAGCGAAACCCGCCGAAAACACCCACTTTCCGATAAAAACACCTCGCTAATAGAGGCGATTCACAAAGAACGGGAACTGCTTAAACATTTGTCGACGATCGCGCACCGAAAAATCGACACATCAAAGACCACACCTCATGAATTACGCACTATTATTCGTAATGATAGTGAACACGGCAGCGCGCACTCACTCACCTTACTATTTCAGTCTTTCGGATTTAAGTATGGCAGCCCAACTGACACTGACTTTATGTTTGATGTGCGCTGTCTGCCCAACCCACATTGGCACCCCGAGCTTAAACCATTGAATGGTTTGGATGCACCGGTGCAAGAATTTCTCGCAGACAAAGCCCTATGCACACAGATGTATCAACAGATTCGTGATTTTGTAGAGCATTGGTTGCCCCACTTTATTAACGATAATCGCAACTATATTACGGTTGGCATTGGCTGCACTGGTGGTCAGCACCGGTCAGTCTATTTGACTCACCTTTTGCAAAAGCACTTCTCAAATCATAACAACATACAAACACTTGTCCGTCACCGCGAACTAAGCCTCTAAAGCACACTCATTACCTCATATGCTCGAACAAGAAATAGAAATCATCAACAAGCTTGGTCTTCACGCTAGAGCCTCGGCTAAGCTAGTTAGCGCGGCCGCTCGTTTCGAGTGTCGTGTCGAAGTAGTGTTTGGCTCTCAGACGGCCGATGCTAAAAGTATCATGTCGGTAATGATGCTCGCCGCATCAGCCGGCAGCGTTGTGACTCTGCGAACCCAAGGCAATGATGAAGTGGCTGCGATGGCGGCCGTTAGCTCGCTCATTAATAACTACTTTGATGAGGAAGAGTAACACGCCATGCTGAGTTTATTCGGTTCAGGTATTGGGCGAGGCATAGCAATTGGCCCCGCTTATTTACTCAAAAACAGTGATATTGAAATACCAAATTTTACGCTGGAGTCGGGTGAGATCGCGGGCGAAGTAAAGCGTTTTCGTTCAGCGGTTCTAACAACAGAGAACACCTATAAAGCCTTACTAAAAAACCTCCCAAAAGATGCGCCTAAAGAAAGTGCCGCATTTATTAACGCTCACATGTTAATGCTTCGTGATCCAATGATAATGGATAAGTCGATTAAAATTATTCGCGAAGAAATGGTCAACGCTGAGTATGCATTACAAGCACAAGCTGACATCTTAATTAAAGTATTCGAGCAAATGGAGGACACCTATCTTCGAGCAAAAAAAGGTGATGTACAGCACGTTACCAATCGTATTTTAAGAAACCTGTTAGGCATCGTTTCACACACGCTTGACGAATTTAATGACGAAGATTTAGACGGTAAAATCATCGTTGGTAAAGACCTATCGCCTGCCGAAACGATGTTTATCAAAGACCGAAAAGTCGCATCGTTTGTAACCGATATAGGCAGCCAAATCTCACATACGGCAATTATCGCCCGGAGCCTGAGAATGCCGGCGGTAGTCGGCTTGCACGGCAGCACCCGCTACATAGACAATGGTGACTTGCTAATTGTCGACGGTATGCGCGGCATTATTATCGTTAACCCCAGTGCTAATGTTTTACGCGAATATAAAACTCGGCAAAGCAAAATTCGAGCGCGTCAGAAAGAGCTGAATGCTCTAACCAAAAAACTCAGTAAAACGGCTGACGGTAAACGTATTCAGTTACTCGCAAACATTGATACGGCCAAAGATGTAAAGGCGGTGACCAGAGTTAATGCGGCGGGCGTTGGCCTATACCGTACCGAATACCTATTCATGAACCGTAGCCAATCGCCAAATGAAGCCGAGCAATACCGCGAGTATAAACGCATAGCGATTAGTGTCGGCAAACCAGTGGTTATTAGAACGCTGGATATTGGCGGCGATAAACAACTTGACTTCAGCTACCCAAATAAACAATCGAGTGAGTCGCCGCTAGGCCTGCGAGCGGTTCGCATGTGCCTAAACCATATGGAAATATTTAAACCTCAATTGCGCGCCATACTTAGAGCATCGGCGTTCGGCAAGGTGTCAATCATGATTCCAATGGTCAGTAATTTTGACGAAATAAACCAAGTACTGACCATCATCAAACAAACTAAAGCAGAGCTGAAATCGGAAGGAATTAACTACGATTCTCGCATAAAGGTCGGCGGAATGATTGAGGTTCCCGCGGCGGCAATCATGGCAGACCTATTTGCCCAAAAACTGGATTTTCTGTCCATCGGCACCAACGACTTGATTCAGTACACCCTCGCAATTGATCGGGTAGACGATGCTGTCAACTATTTGTACGACCCAATGCACCCAGCGGTTTTACAGCTGATAAAGCAAGTTATAAAGGCTGGCAAAAAAGCGAATATACCTGTCTCGCTGTGTGGTGAAATGGCAGGCAATATACGCTATACCCGTTTATTGTTGGGCCTTGGCCTGAAAAACTTCAGCATGGACTCGACCTACTTATTAGATGTGAAAGATCGAGTATTGACGGCCGACACTAGCAAATTGAAATACTTTGTTAACAAGATCATGAACGCGGACAATCCCGGCCAGGCCAGGGATCATTTAGCTAAGCTGAATCAACTCTAAATTAGCTTCGACGGTCTTGCGTAGATCGCTAGTGCGCTTAGAGCCGAGGCTGGCTATAATACGGCCCTAATCATAGGTAATGAAGGATAAGGCTCTCATACTGTGCATCAAGTTACTCCACAGATCACCAATATTGTAGAACTGCTAAATGCAAATGACACAACGGCTGTGGCCAAACTGTTTGCAACGGCTCATCCTGCGAACATCGCAGATGCACTAGAACAGCTCACCCCGTCCAATCGCCCGCTCGCATGGGTCCACATTCCCAAAGAAGCGAAAGGTGAAGTTCTATCCGAGCTAAGTGAAGGTGTATTTAGAAATTTAGCGCATGCACTTGATAACCAAGAACTTGTAAGCGCGATCAAAGCGCTCGACATAGATGAACTCGCGGATCTGATACCCGACCTGCCTGAAGCGCTATTAGCCGATGTTTTATTCGAAGTAGACACGCAAACGCGGGCCAACTTAGGAGAGGTGCTATCTTACCCTGAAGACAGCGCTGGCGGCTTGATGAACCTCGATACCACGGTTGTCCGCGACAATGTGTCACTGGACGTGGTTTTGCACTATCTTCGCCTAAAATCGGAGCTACCTGAACACACAGATACGATTTATTTAGTCGATCGGCAAAATCGATTGAGTGGGATTTTACCGATCGACCGCTTGATTACTCAACCAGGCCGAGACTCTGCGATTGACCATGCGATCGACGCACCAGTAACATTTCAATGCTTAGATGATGAACAAGACGTGGCCAAAGCATTTGCCGACTACGATCTAATTTCAGCACCAGTCGTAAATAATAACAACGCCTTATTAGGGCGCATTACCATTGATGACGTGGTCGATGTTATTCGAGACCAAGCGGAACACGACATCATGGCCGCAGCAGGCTTAAAAGAAGACGAGGATATCTTCGCTCCAGTCACCAAAACCTCACGCGACCGAACCGTCTGGTTAGCGGTCAACTTAGTCACTGCATTACTCGGCTCGTGGGTAATAGGCCAGTTTGAGGGCTCGATTCAACAATTAGTCGCGCTGGCCGTATTGATGCCAATTGTCGCTAGCATGGGTGGCAATGCGGGCACCCAAACCTTAACCGTGGTGATTCGCGGCATGAGTTTAGGTACCATTTCTCGTGAGAACATGATGACCGTACTGAAAAAAGAGACCATGGTTGGCGTACTGAACGGCATCATATGGGCGTTGGTTATTGCGGTAATCGCGACACTCTGGTTTCAAAACATCTACTTGGGCTTAGTAATCGCGGCCGCAATGATTGTAAACCTGGTAATGGGTGCTATCGCTGGTGTGTGCATCCCGATTTTTCTAGATAAAATGAATATCGACCCAGCACTAGCTGGAGGTGTGGCCTTAACCACTGTCACCGATGTTGTGGGCTACTTTTCGGTACTAGGTCTAGCGACTATTTTACTGCTTTAGCTTTTCGCACCACCGCTTGTTGAACATACAAGCTAGAGCCTAATAGCGCAGGTGGCTTACATTGAGCGATCGTATATTTCTGTTAATCTGTACATTTGATAAAAAATTGCTGGAATTTAATTCTTAATAAAATGGATCAAAATCAACCATCAAATAAATCTTAAGTATTTGAAAATATTGACCTTTTCATTATATTTCATGCCAATAATTAACAACAAATGGCCATTAATATTACTATTCTAAGTTATCGGCTAGTGAACGCTTTATATGAGCTTTGATCAGGATTAATGTAAACTATAGGATATGGAAATTCTAAACACTATTGCTAGCAGCCGAACTTGGACACGCCATGGCCTTAAAATTGCCTATGGCGTCTCTGGCTTGTTATTACTAGTGTCAGTTGCCAGCGTGGCATGGAACATTCGCAGTCAGAAGCAAATCAAAATGGCGAATTACGCCGAGCAATCAATTGCGCCGATCAGCAATAAAGTGAGGCATACATACAACGTAAGCGATATTGTTCGAGCAAACCTATTTGGTGACCCTGACCCAGTCAAAGTTGTAAAAGATGCACCTAAAACGACGTTAGATTTAACCTTACAAGGTGTGCTCTCAGCGTCTGACAATACAATGGCTCGAGCCATTATAATGTCAGGAAAAAGCAACTCAAAGCTTTATTCAATTGGCGAATCAATTCAGGGAGCCGGTGTATCTATCGAAGAAATCAGAGCAAATGAAGTACTGCTCAACCGTAACGGTGCCATTGAAAGCCTGCCATTGAAAAAACTAAAAGCGAGTGGCCAGGATTCGATTATCAGCTACTCTGATGGTAGTTCAGGCCAAGTTTCTCAGCCCCAGCTTCAGGCCGCATCTACTCGCTCACCGCAAATTAGCCGATCGACACCTAAACGCCAATCTGCAAACGGCCAATCACGTAAAATCAAAAAACCTAATTTTTCTGGTTTAGATAGAGCCTTGCAAAAAATGGGCGAAATATAGAACCAACTGGATTGAAAAAGAACGGCGCCTAGATAGGACGCTCAAACCTTTGTAGAGTTAAATTTCTGTTCGCCGTCGCGCCAAAATCACTAATATCAAGATCAAAATAAGCGATACAGGGATAACCCAGTTTCCAAAGCGCTTAAACAAGGTATCTCCCGTATGAGGCTGAACTTGCCGGCTGAGAGTCACCGTTTCAAACTGAGACGTTGCTTCAAGTAAGCCCCCTCGTTGATCGATAAATAAAGAGGGGCCCGAGTTTGCACTTCGAACTAATGGTCGGGACAATTCTCTAGCTCTCATCTGAGCCATCTGCCGGCGCTGGTGCGGTGCCAATGAATCACCAAACCAAGCATCTTCGCTAATATTGATTAGCACCGTCGCTTCGCCAACAGACTGACGATATTCCGCGGCGAAGGCATCTTCATAACAAATAGATAGACCAACATTGATTGCCCCACACTGCAACGTCTGGGCTCCGGGCCACGATGAGAAGTCACTCATGGGTAGTTCAAGATACTCTAGTACCCAATCAAATAGAAAGCGCAGTGGCAAATACTCACCAAATGGGACTAAATGACGTTTACGATAGACTTGGGTTTGCCCTTCACAACTAAGAACTGCCGCATTATAGCTCTCATTTAAATTACCTTGAGAGAGAGTTGGGCTGTCAATAATCCCAGTTAATAGTGCGGTATTACTCGGAGTGATACTGTTCCAAAAGCTAGCATCAGTTTGCTGTATATAAAGAGGCAATGCAGTTTCAGGCCACACTAACAGGTCTACCTTCTTTTGATCTTGAAGTTTTTGACTCAGGGCTCGGTAGTTCGAAATAAGCTGATCACGAACCTGTGGCTGCCACTTTTCATTAATCGGCACATTGGCTTGCACAATACCGATCTCTATCGGCTTTCCGATCGGCTCAGACCAGATTAGTCGGTCATTTAAAAATGAAAGTAAAACAACCAAAAAAACCGCAGAAAGCGGAATTAAAGAAACCACCTTTCGCCGACCAAGCAATAGGTTCAGGGACAGTGCTAACCAGCTTGAAACTAAAACAACCATCAAACTAATCAGGTAGACACCACCAATCGGAGCCCAAGAGAAGAACCAACTTGATGTCTGAGTATAGCCAATGTCTAACCATGGAAAGCCGGTAAGCACCCAGCTTTTCATCCATTCAAATACAAGCCAAATAAATGGCAGAGCAAAAAGCCTCAAACGTGAAGGAAATAAAAACGCGGCCAGGGCTGACGCGCAAGCAATAAACAATGCTAGCAGTCCAGCAAAGCCTGATACCGTAATGCCGCCCATCCACCAAGGCATACCGCCATAGGTTGCGAGGGAAACGTAGACCCAAGACACGCCAGCACCGTATAAACCATAGCCGAATGCTAAACCTGCGAAAAATGCCGTTTTAGGTTTTAGGTCTTGAACTAGATAAAAGTAGATTGTCAGACTGAGGAACGACAGAGACCAATACTCAAATGGGGCAAACGCAGCTACCTGCAACGCGCCTAAGCCAAAACAAACCAGCAAAAGCTTCCAGCCAACGAATTTAGCAGCATTCATAGCGTCAGGAAACACAAGCTAAAATGATTCATCAAAAAGATAACGCGCTACCCAATTTTAACTTTGGTTTGTCAATTCAAGATAAATTTTCTTTTCACGATCAAACTTCTCAATGATCGCTATTTTCTGCTTGGTCAACGCCTCTAATTCAATTTCAGATTCTTTGATACGAGCTTCTGCCTCGCTAATCCGATCAAAATAAGTCTTTTTACGCGCTTCTGAAAAGTCAGCGCTCTTTACCTTAAGACGTTCAATTTTGCCATTAAGCGATTTAGTATAAGCTTTATGCACCGCAATATTACTTTCGACTGAGCCGATTTGATTATCTCGCTGACGGTCAATATCAGCTTCAGTCTCATAGATGCTCAATATTCGATTGCGCTCATTCTCTTCGGCTTGTATACGCGCTGCTTTCGCTTCGGCAAGGTCACTGCCTTGCCTTTCTTTCTCCAATTGTTCCGGAGTTTTCGGCGCTTCTTTTTCACTCTCAACGAAGCCACGGTCATTTAACGTCGTGACCTTCGATTGTTGACATTGAGACACCGCAACATCACCATAATGCCAACGACCTTCAGAATCTTGGCATTTCTTAATCGCATGCGCCGCTGAAAACGGGAGCGCAGCAAATAGCAACGTGACGTTCAGTACAAAAATAATTCGCTTCATAAAATTTCTCACTCGTTCTAATGTATTAAATAACATTAACGCTGTGACCGCACAGCTCGTAATACTAAGTACCCGCCAAGAATAATCATAGGCACGCTCAACAGCTGCCCCATGGTTACCCAGCCAAACAACAGATAGCTTAGATGATCGTCAGGCACCCTGACAAACTCAATTGGAATTCTAGCCAATGCATAACCAATTAAGAATAGACCCGATAATAGACCTACCGGCCGGGGCTTTCGTGCTATGAACCAGAGTACAGCCATCAATACCAAACCCTCTAAAACGGCTTCGTACAACATTGACGGATGCCGTGGAAGTGGCCCACCATTAGTGAATATCATTCCAACAGGAGCATCGGTTACCTTACCCCATAGCTCTTGATTAATAAAATTACCCATCCGCCCAAAGAACAACCCAATAGGAGCAACTGGCGCAACAAAATCACCTACAACAAGCAAGCTGAGCTTAATCTTTCGACTAAACAGCGCAATGCCAATAATGACCCCCAGCAATCCGCCATGAAAAGACATCCCACCCTGCTGTAAATACAACACTTCAACTAAATTATTTAAATAGTATTCGGGCTTATAAAACAGCACATAACCCAATCTCCCACCAAGTACAGCACCTATTGCGCCATAGAAAATAAGGTCAGAAATAAGATCGGAGTTCCACTTTGAATCAGTAAACTCTGAGTATTTATTAATTCTATACACCCAAAGAAAATACACGCTTAGAAATCCAGCGACATACATCAGGCCATACCAATGTATGTCAAATCCAAAAACAGACACTGCTACCGGGTCAAAATTAGGGTGTACAAACATTATTTTTCCATCACTAACTGTCGTTCACTATATCTAATCGTGGCTGAATCGGAACTGAACGAGCCATTACAATGCCTCGCCAAAAGCATCTTGATAGCGAGCCGCAAAGCTCTCAGCAGTAAAAGTGTGGTTTTGAGTGCCCGATTGCTCAATCTTAATCGCGCCGCAGAGCGCGCCCATTTGACCACACGTTTTCAAGTCGCGCCCGGTATTCAAACCATGCATCACTCCCGCTCTATAGGCGTCGCCACAACCCGTTGGATCAATTGCACCACTGATGGGTGCACTAGAAATTTTAATCATTTCACCCTTATTATAGATCTCTGAGCCTTCACCGCCACGAGTCACAATTAAGGTGTCAACTTTTTCAGCTAACTGCTCAAGCGTAAGCCCCGTTTTATCCAACAGCATTTGGCTTTCGTAATCATTAACGATGGCGTAGTTCGCTTGGTCTAAAAAGGCCAGCAACTCCTCGCCATTAAACATCGGTAAACCTTGGCCAGGATCAAATATAAACGGGATTTCCAGTTCAGCGAATTGTTGCGCATGTTCAATCATCGCATCACGTCCATCGGGGCCAACAATGCCTAACTCAATGTCTTTCGCATCACCAATTTTATTTTGATGGGCAAAATTCATCGCCCCAGGGTGAAAGGCAATGATCTGGTTATTGTCGATATCAGTGGTAATAAACGCTTGGGCGGTGAACGAGTCATCGACGGTAATAACGTGTTCGGCACTCAAGCCTTGTTCCTCAAGGTAACGGTAATAAGGGCCAAAGTCTTCACCAACCGTAGCCATAATAAGCGGCTCTCCGCCCAACAGCTTTAAATTATAAGCTATGTTTCCAGCGCAACCACCAAGGTGTCTGGTCATTTTAGGCACCAAAAATGCGACATTCAGTATGTGCGTTTGCTCAGGCAATATATGGTTTTTAAATTGGTCTTCGAAAACCATGATGGTGTCATAGGCCATAGACCCAGTGATTAGCGTTTTCATAATTAAAATTACGTCTTTAGGTTCAAATTTATTTGACCGCCATGAAGCAGCTAAGACCGCTTCATAACAATATTATTGAGCAACTTCAGGTGCCAATGCTTGGGCTCAATACGGTGCTTTCATGATCTATCGGCGATCTCGGAAAATGCCCGTATAAACTCAGAAAAGTAGCTTTAACGGCTACTTTCATAGTACTAGCACCAGAGCTTAGTCCTCTACTTGTCCAAGGTAAGCCTCAGCAGAGAGCAAGCTCTCTAGCTCAGTGACATCACTGGCTTTAATACGGAACATCCAACCGCGAACATAGGGCTCTTCATTTAACAATTCAGGCTCACCGTCTAGCTCGTTATTAACGGCAACGACTTCGCCGCTCACTGGCGCATAAATGTCAGACGCGGCCTTTACCGATTCAACGGCGCAGCATTCTTCGCCAGCATCTACCGCTTGGCCAATTTCGGGAAGATCGACAAAGACAACATCGCCGAGCGCCTCTTGTGCGTAATCGGATATTCCAACTTCGATAATGTCGTCATCTAGCAGTCTCGCCCATTCGTGTGAAGCTGCGTACTTTAATTCATTTGGTGTTTCGCTCATGGTTTTCTCCAATAAAAATAGTGGGAACCGAATTCAACACAAATTCGGCCACAAAACGCTAGCTATTATAAAGCAATCCGAGAGACAACCAAGAATTGCTTAGCTTCATTTAGGAAAATAGGCAACAATCAGGGCTTGCAATACGCGGCAGCATGAAAGAAAATGAGAATGATTCTCATTTGTAGCATTAACCTCTATCGATCACAATGAAAAAGACTCTAATTCTAATCGCAGCTCTGATTTTAAGTGCTTGCCAGCAGCAAGTCAGCGAAGAAGTAAACCTGTATTCGGCACGCAAAGAAGCCTTAATGAAACCGCTGCTCGATGCCTTCACTAGTGAAACAGGAATAAAGGTAAATTTAATCAGCAGCAAAGCCGATGCCTTGTTGACTCGAATTGAAAGTGAGGCCGCTAATAGCCCTGCAGACGTGTTACTTACTACCGATGCCGGTCGCTTGCACCGTGCGAAATTGGCAGGGGTTTTTTCAGCGGTTGTATCCGACACCTTGATCGACTCTATTCCCAGTCAATATAGAGACTCAGAAAACCTATGGTTTGGGCTTTCAGTAAGAGCTCGCCCTATAATGCTAACTGCGGCGGCCACACAAATTGAAATTACTCGTTACGAAGACTTAGCTGACCCGCAGCTAGCCGAGCAAATATGCATTCGCTCTTCGGGTAATATTTACAATCAATCATTAGTTGCTTCAAGTATCGAAGCCAACGGTGAAGCCAGTACAGAAGCGTGGGCCAAAGGCCTAGTAGCAAATTTTGCGCGTAGCCCTCAAGGCGGTGACCGCGACCAAGTTCGCGCAGCGGCCGCCGGCCAATGTTCCGTTGTTGTTGCAAATACCTATTACTTAGCGAGTATGTTGTCAGACACAGAAAATGTCGTCGACTATCAAGCGGCCTCAAAAATCAAGGTGATCTGGCCAAATCAAGAAGGCCGTGGCACGCATGTCAATGTAAGTGGGGCTGGGGTTCTTAAAACCGCGCCCAATCGAGACAATGCAATTAAACTGATCGAGTTCCTAGCCTCAGATACCGCTCAAAAACTGTACGCCGATGTGAATTTTGAATACCCGGTGAAGGCAGGGATTGAGTTACACCCTATTCTAAAAGCCTGGGGAGAGTTCAAAGCGGACTCATTGCCATTGACTAAACTTGGTGAAAACAATGCTCGCGCATTGCAGCTCATGGACCGAGCGGCTTGGAAGTAAGCCTAGCAAATAGCGGCTCAATATAATAATGATGCGCCATTGGAATTGGCAGATTACCGCTGGTGCAATTGCATCTTTGGTATTTCTTCCATTATTAACGCTAGCCTGGCTTAGCTTTTCCGCCAACACCGAACTGTGGGAGCACTTGCTTGACACGGTGCTAGCCGACTACGTCATCAGCTCGCTTGGCTTAATGATTGGGGTGGCCATTCTAACCTTAGTGGTCGGCATTGGTTCGGCCTTTTTAGTGACCCAGTATCGCTTTAAAGGCGTCGCTTTTTTCCACTGGGCGCTGCTACTTCCATTAGCGATGCCCGCTTATATAACGGCATACTCTTACACGGGTCTTTTAGATGTCGCTGGCCCAGTTCAAAGCGCAATACGTGATCATTTAGGGCTGCAGTTTGGTGACTACTGGTTTCCAGAAATACGATCATTAGGTGGCGCAATTTTTGTATTGTCGTTTGTCCTTTACCCATATGTATACCTAATGGCACGCTCGTCATTCATCGAACAATCACAACACCTTAGAGACGTTGCACAATTATTGGGCTATAACCGGCGCACCGCATTTTTACGTATCAACCTGCCTATTGCACGGCCTGCGATAATTGCAGGTGTGTCATTGGTGCTAATGGAAACCTTAGCCGACTTCGGCGCAGTCAGCTACTTTGGGGTTAGCTCTTTTACCACCGGCATTTTTCGAACTTGGTATAACTTAGGCAATGTAGAAGGCGCCGCACAACTCGCACTCATGCTGCTTGGATTCGTGGTTGTGTTACTCGCATTGGAAAGAACTTCACGCAAGCGCGCGGCCTACCACGACAAAAAAACTTCACAACCCGCTGAACCAACGCAATTGAGTGGCAATAAGCAAGTGCTCGCAATTACCTTGGTGAGCCTTCCCTTACTTTTAGGCTTTATTATTCCCTGCACGCAGCTTCTCTACTGGGCGATAGGCAATGCCGCACAACTCGCTTCTTATGACTTCTGGGTCTTGGTAGGAAACACCTTATTGCTGGCCAGTACCACCGCTGTGATCGCACTGTTTTTGGCCCTGCTAGTTGCCTACAGCCACCGACTTAGCCAATCTAAGTTCACCTTAATTGCCAAGAACGTTGTTGGGCTTGGGTACGCCATACCCGGGTTAGTTATTGCCGTAGGCATACTAATTCCGCTCGCGTACTTCGACAACACTGTTGACTCTTGGATGCGAACACACTTGAATTACCCCACTGGTTTACTCATTAGCGGCACCATCACCGCGCTCATTATGGCTTATTTAGTGCGTTTTCTGGCCGTGGCGCTTAACTCCGTGGAATCAGGCTTACAAAGCATTCGCCCGAATATGGATCAAGCCGCACGCTCGCTGGGCCTCACACCGTTAAATGTGTTGCGGCAAGTCCATTTACCGATTATCAAACCGAGTATTATGACTGGTTTGTTAATTGTATTTGTAGATGTGATGAAAGAGCTGCCAGCCACCTTAGTACTGCGGCCATTTAATTTTAATACTCTAGCCGTTCGAGCCTACGAGCTGGCCTCGGACGAGCGCCTTTCCGACGCGGCATTACCGTCACTTGCAATTGTTTTGGCAGGGCTACTTCCGGTTATTTTATTGAGCAGGATTAGCCGCAAAGCAAGCTAGTCTGAGAGCTCAAGAGGCTTGCGCGAGGTCGCTAAGATTTCTGGCAATTAGAACACAAGCCATACATGTACAATGAATGGTCTTCAAGTTTAAAATTGTGCTGTTGTGCAACAATGCGCTGACGCTCTTCGATTTCAGGATCATAAAATTCAGTCACAGTATTGCATTTAGCACAAACCATATGATCGTGATGATGACCATCATCGAGTTCAAAAACCGATCGGCCGCCTTCAAAGTTGTGCCGTAACACCAGCCCGGCGTTTTCAAATTGAGTCAACACACGGTAGACGGTAGCAAATGCGATTTCTTCGCCAGCATCAAGTAATTCTTTATACACGTCTTCAGCGGTGTAATGGCGACCCTTTCCCTCTTCTAATATGGCTAAAATGCGTAATCGGGGCAACGTGGTCTTTAATCCAGCGTCTTTAAGTTCTTTACTTGAAGGCATGGTGAGTTCTCGATATGGCGATTTTCAAATACGCCGACTGGGTGATAAATAATCTTACTTGTAGTTTAGCAGCTTTAGAATTACTGTTTAATAGTTTTCGAATAAGGGCTTTAGCCGCGACCATATATAACGTTAGAATATAGCCGATGCCATTAAATCAACCCGCGAAAACCATACTAATTTTTAGCCTTTTTCTAATTACGTCGATTAGCTATGCAAAACAAAACTTAGCCGCGAATAACGAGCAGGCTAAAATCCCATTTTACCTGCCGATCAATAAAGATCAATTCCCAGGTATTACTCAAAAACTTAAATCAGCATTGAACCAAGCAGGCCCAGAAAACGCCAATTTAGCTAGGCTGGACATAATCACAACCGATTACTGGCATCCGTACCAACAAGGCATTCGCCAAGGCAGGCCCGGCGTTTACTTCTCTGCGCCGCATTTCGCATCATGGCTGGTCAATCAACATCAATTTGAACCGGCGCTTCGATTACCGGGAACCTTACAATATGTAATCGTATCGAGACGTTCAGACTCTCATATCTTTGAAGTAGGCGATTTAACCAATAAAACCGTCTGTACTAACGCGACCATGGATATCAGCTTTCTATTAGTCCGAAAATCAATGGCTCGCAGCATTTTGTCGGCCGACACTCTGCGGGTAGAAAATGTGCAACGAGAAATGGACCACAACAATAGAAAATGTGATGCTTTCTCACTGAGTGAACACCTGTTTTTGAAGTTCGCGCTTGAAGACCCATTTAAATTCATTCGCTTACAACAGAGTCAAGAATTCTCAAACTATGCCTATTTATTTCACCCCAACACGCCTTCGGGCATTAAAGAGGCATTAATAGAATTCTTAGCCGGTGCAAAGGCCACTGAGATTTTATCACCCATGTATCGCCTATTCTCAAAGGAAGCAAAAATAATTAGCGGCAAGCCAAGCGATTATCCTGAATCTCAATCTATGCCACTTAGCCCTTATTGGAATAAGGACTTGTCTATAAGCCCATAGCTTGTCGCGCTAAAGCATTACGCAAAACATCAGAGGTATTTATAAGGTTCATTCCCAAACCGCGCGCCAACATCCAAATCGGCAGATCAAATTTATAAGCTTGGTGTAAGGCACTCATCAATGAGTCCGTTTGATTATTGTCAGGTTGACGTTTGCGCTCATACACTGACAGCAATCGAGGGCAACCAAGCTCGTTTTGATTGGCCGTTGCCAACAATTCTCCTAACACCCGTGCATCTTTAAAACCAAGATTTGCACCCTGCCCAGCTAGCGGATGAATACTATGAGCGGCATCCCCAACCAGCGCCAAACCACGTTTATAGTAGCGTTCAGCACGAACGCTGGCGAGCGGAAAATCGAGCCGCTCAGACAAGAGCTTAACGCTCCCTAGACGACCTTGTAGTGCTCGGCTTAACTCAAGAGAGAATTCTTGATCACTCAAGCCTAATAGGCGCTCAGCCAACACATTGTCAGCACTCCAGACAATGGAGCTTTGATTGTTTGACAGAGGCAGTATGCCGATCGGCCCAGTCGATAAAAAGCACTGCCAAGCACACTCTAGGTGTGGTTTTTGAGTCTCGATTTTGGTGACAATGCCTCTTTGATTATAGCCGTGGCGATTCGCAAAAACCTTAGCCTGCTGACGTACCCATGATCGGTTTCCGTCAGCGGCAATCACTAACTTAGCATCAAAACACCCGCTATCAAGCTCGAGCTTGGCACCTGTTTGATGAAAATCCAGCGCGTTGGCTTGTGCACCAAAATGACAGTCTACTCGACTATTGATCACCGTTTGCTGCAATTGGTAAGTGCACTCTTGACTGTCAATCATGTGTCCGAGAGACGCGTGGCCGGTATTGCCAGCATCAAAACAAAGCTCACCGTCGGAGCTTTCATCCCACACAAACATTTTTTGATATGGGTAACAATGATGCTCACCTAACGTCGCGAACACGCCAACATCCTGTAGAAAGTCAGTCGCCAGTGCTCCCAGAGCAACGACTCGTTGGTTGCCATCACGCGGCTGGCTCAATGGCTCGTTCCGCTCGACTAAGCTGATCGAGAAATTCGTATACTTAGCCAACCACAACGCCAAGGCCGAACCGATAAGCCCGGCCCCGACAATGACGATATCTGATCTAATATTACGCAAGCTTATGACTCATCAACGCCGAGACATCATGAGCGCTTCGATATCGCTAGGTTTTTTGGGCGCCGCCTCGGTTAAGTTTTCATAACCGTCTCGGCGCACCAAAATATTGTCTTCGATGCGAATCCCTATATGATGCCAACGCTCGTCGACATCGTCGGCTGGGTTTACATAAATACCCGGCTCGACAGTGAATACCATGCCAGGCTCGAGCTCGCGCCAGACTTCGTCAACTTGATAATCACCAACATCATGCACATCCATTCCGAGCCAGTGACCCGTGCGATGCATATAGAACTGAGCATAGCTTTGAGTTTCAAGCACTTGCTCTAAAGAACCTCGAAGCAAACCTTCATCTAGCAAGCCTTGAGAAATGACTTTTACCGCCGCTTCGTGTGGTTGATTCCAGCCATGGCCAGCACTACAAAATTCAAAAGCGGCGGTTTGCGCCTCGAGCACGATATCGTAAAGCACGCGCTGCTCTGGACTGAATTTCCCATTAACCGGAAAGGTTCGACTAATATCGGCCGCATAACAACCAAATTCAGCGCCCGCATCGATCAACAGTAGGTCACCGTCTTTTAATAAGGCTTCGTTTTCGGTGTAATGCAGAATGCACGCGTTTTTGCCTCCAGCAACAATCGAAGGATAAGCATTGTAAGGGCTTCCGGCCTTGCGGAACTCACATTCCAGTTCAGCTTGCACTTGGTATTCATACATCCCGGGGCGGCACACCTGCATTGCACGGGCATGGCCCGCGGCCGACATTTTCCCAGCTTTGCGCATCAACGCAATTTCGTCTTGGCGCTTGATCAAACGTTGCTCGTGCAAAATATGATTAAGGTCAACAAATTCATACGGTGCATGTTTACCAAGACGTTTGTCTTGTTTGATTTTATTCATCCAACCGAGTAGTTGCGCATCAAAGTCTGAGTAACGCCCAACCGTGGTAAAGACTTTCTCCTTCTCTTCCATAAGTCCGGGCAGAATATCGTTGATGTCCTCGATCGGAAACGCGTCATCGGCGCCATATGTATCTATAACGCCTTCTAAACCAACTCTTCGGCCGTCCCACATTTCGCGTAACTTATCTTTCTCTCGACAAAAAATCACGTATTCGCCTTGCGCTCTGCCTGGGCTGATAACCAATACCGCTTCAGGTTCAGAAAAACCACTCAAATAGTGAAAATCGCTATCCGGTCGAAATTGATACTCAACATCACCATTGCGAGACTTAACTGGTGACGTCGCGACAATAACGATGTCATTTTTACCAATTTGATTTACCAGCTCGGCGCGCCGCCGAGCATACGTTTCTTTGTTCATAGTTGGCTTTCCTTGTTCATATAAAATCATATGAAAAGACGTTTAGCGAATAATGTTAATTTGCAGCTGGTTTACTCTCAGCCTCTTTAGCCGAGCTTTCAGAATAGATAAACTCAAAAATCAGTTGGGACCCTACTTTGATATATTCGTGTAATTCAGCGAGTGCCCAGTCTTCTTCATCTTCTTCACTGGCACCGGCGGCCGCTTCAGCAATTTCCATTAAATCACGGGCAATTTCAGGGCCACTTTCTGGCAACTGATCGATACTAAATGCATTATTGTATAACAAACCTAATACAAAGCCTTTACACCAAGCAGCAATGCCATCAACGCGTACGTCAATCGGCTCGTCTTCGCTCGGTAGAATCAAGTCGAAGCCGTCTTTAGTTTCGATCAACAATTCACTGGTTTCTCGATAAAGGTCATACAACATTGCGCTAAGTTGCGTAAAGCGGCCATCATTGGCATCAGCCGTGGGCTCAATCAATTTAAGTAAATCAGGGGTAATGCCCGACTTCATGTGGTTACACATAGCTCCGACAATGGTGCCATGTACTTCACTTGGGCCAAGTTCCTCGATGCCCGCTAAATCTAAGGTCGCTTCAATCTGAGTAAAACGGTCTACTAAGTTAGTCATATTTATATTTCGCTCGCAGCCAGGCTTTGGTGCGCGTTTCGGTAAAACACATTATCAAATCACTGCGGTCAAAAGTAAGGCCTACAGCAAGTTAATACGATCAAAACCTAATTCTACCTTGTTGCACCGCAAAGGTGTGACCATTTAGCTACTTGAAGACGATCAAAAAGCGCTTTTTTAGGCGTTCTTTTCACCGACTTAATACGGTTTTCTCAACTTCAACTCGGTAAGTGAGTTGACGAGTTAACATTGCACGCCTAATATAGAGTTTATACCAAAAATCAGGGGTCTTTCGAATGGAAGCCAACATCGTCGGTCTAGAACAACGCATTGAAACCTTAATTGGCGAATGCAAACGCTTGAATAGCGAAAACCGAAATCTAAAAACTGAACAACACTCTTTGATGAGCGAAAAAACTCAGCTCAAGGAGAAAAACCGCCTAGCCTGTAGCCGATTAGAAAAAATCGTCGAAAAGCTCCGCACTCTTGAGGATCAGTAAATCAAGCCCATGTATCCAGTCTTGATTAACCACTGACCCAGCAACCGTATTTGAACCACTAATATCTCATGTCGAGTCCTATGCAAGCAAAAGGCATTAATATCTCCGTTATGGGTCGCGATTTTTCCGTGGCCTGCCCCCCTGAAGAACAAGAAGACCTAATGGATGCTGCACGTTACCTTGATAAGAACATGAAGGAAATCAAAAAAACCGGCAAAATCATAGGCGCAGAACGCTGCGCAATTATGGCCGCCTTAAACATCACCAATGATTTACTTCAACTTCGCCGAGCGACCGCGGGTCAAGAGCAAGTACAAGAACGGCTAGAGTCACTGCAAGAACGTATCGATGACGTGCTGCGTGAAACCGAAAACCTCTAACTCCTCGCGTCATTTCCCGCAACAAATTAAACATTTTTCACTCCTGATTTAAGCGACACTGATATACTTAGCGTTCGGCGTTGCCTGTGGTGTTCGTAGGGTCTTTAATCCCTTAGAACCTAGTATTTTTACCCGGGAGTCAGACCACGTCGCTGTTGTGAGCTCTCGTTAGAATTAGTTCGTCTAGTTCCACGAGCGCACCTGATGCGGCCTGTAGATTCCCACTTGAACCATTGGTTCAAGGCACCAAGAACTTACGGCACATATGGGTAACGCTACTTTTTACCTGCTTGTCAGCCAAGCTGACAGGCTCAAGGCTGATGCGCTTACCTACTTGTCAGCCAAGCTGACAGGCTCAAGGCTGATGCGCTTACCTACTTGTCAGCCAAGCTGACAGGCTCAAGGCTGATACGCTTTACCTACTTGTCAGCCAAGCTGACGGCTCAAGGCTGATGCGCTTTCAATCGTTTTGGGGCTTAAATTAGAACCTTAAATAGTTGCTCTATTGCGTATACCTCTTCTAGTGCATTTGCTCTATATTTAGAATATGAATCAAGGGCTCACCAAACATCAACTGCGCCGCGCTATGCGTAAACGCCGAGCGGCATTAAGCAATGCTGAATTGTCGGTTGCTCAAAACCAGCTCGCTATTCGAGCGCATGCGTGTAACCGTTTACGCCAGTCAAAACACATACTAAGTTACGCCCCCTTTGCTGGCGAAATATCACCGGCGAAACTGCTTAGCAAACTTGCGTGTAAGACGATTTTTTTGCCTCGAATAACTAACTACAGGCTCAATCAAATGCGCTTTTATTCAGCGGCTAGAGTTAATACCTTAAACAAATATGGAATCAAAGAGCCCGAGGCAATCGGCTCGCCTCGTCGTGCTAACGCATTCGACGTCGTACTGGTGCCCTTGCTGGCCTTTGACCGAACCGGCACTCGCCTAGGCATGGGTGCTGGCTATTATGACCGGGCTCTTGAAGCCTTAACTCACCAAACAAGCACCAAGCCTTACTTAGTCGGCGTAGCGCATCATTTCCAAGAAGTAAATTCGCTGGAGCGTGCTCCGTGGGATGTGCCATTAGATGCTATACTTACCGACCATGAATTTATCACCATTTAGCTGAAAACAAATAAAATGACGAAATTAGCAAAATCGATGGTTAGTTGCATCATGGCTTTTTGCCTAATCAGCAGCGCGGCGTTTGCCGACCAACACTCCGAAACAAACACAACAAACACAACAACGACAAGCAAAACTACTATGGTCACACTTAAAACTAACGTTGGCGACATCGAAATCGAATTGAACGCCGAAAAAGCCCCAAGAACGGTTGAAAACTTTCTACAGTATGTAAAGGAAGGCCACTACGATGGCGTTATTTTTCATCGCGTTATTAACAATTTCATGGTTCAAGGTGGCGGTTTTGATGCTGACATGCAAGAGAAGAAATCTCGCGGCCCAATTCCTAACGAAGCGAATAACGGTCTAACTAATGATAAGTATACACTCGCAATGGCACGTACCGGCGAGCCTCATTCGGCCAGCGCACAGTTTTTTATCAACACCAAAGACAATGATTTTCTGAATTTCAGTTCTGAAACACAAAGCGGTTGGGGTTATGCCGTATTCGGTAAAGTCGTTAACGGCACCGATATTGTGGATCAAATTGAAGCCGTGAGAACTGGCCAAAATGGCCCTTACAGCGATGTTCCTCTGGAGCCAGTTATTATTGAGTCGGCTACGATCGCTGAGTAACAAGCACTTGATTGAATCGCACTACGGCTCTCATTTTGAGAGCCGTTTTTGTTTAGGCGCTAACCGTGTCAAACAGAGCATTACGTTGCCCACCAACTATCGTCTTGGATTACTACGACTGCCGGTCGCGTAAATACTGCCGGTCGCGTAAATGAAGCCGACGCTCTGAGCTACCTTAGCGGTGCTAACGAATAAAAACGTCTGGCCAATTATCGTTGCCTGTATGGAACGTGATTCGTGTTGCTTTATTTGACTCAGAACCTCTTTTCCACAGAAAAATTTCATAGTCTTGAGTATCGTGCTCGTGTTGGTCGCTGCCTCGACTGGCGCCGAAAACAAAATAATCACCATTTGAGGAATCTTTCGGCCAATACTCATGAGTAAACTCGCCCTCGAGATTTATCAGCGTATTCGCATCAAGCGTCAGTGGGTCTACGCTCACGATGTGTAAGGTGCCGTCAGGACCATTCGGTGTAACTTGATACAAGCGAGTAGCATCCGAACTCCAACCCAACTCGCAACCATTGAGTACCGCTCTGTGTGCGCCGCCGCTATCAATTGCTGTACCCCAATGACCTAACTTACTGCCAATGTCGCTCTGACGTGCGGTAAAGACCAGCTGCTGAGTTTTGTCATTGAACTTAGGGTTTTGTATGCGGGCCCCCTTCGGCATCATGTTGTTTTGGCCTGTTTGATACAAAACACTCGACGACAGCGTCTTGATATTAACTCTCTCAACACTTGTAGCGTCACGCAAATAAGTGATTTCGGAATTATTCAGCCAGTGCGGTGAGGTTCCGTTACTCCCTACTTGTTGTTCTTGCATCGTCTCTAGGTCTAGCACGAAGACGTCCCAAGCAACGGTATTTCGCTGTGACACCCAAGCCTCGTGCGCTCTCGAAAATACCAAAAGCTTACCGTTAGGAGAAATACGCGGATACGTTTCTGTGTTCGGATGATTTGTTAACTTATCGAGTTCGAAGGTTTTTAAATCGCGGCGAAATATATCGTGATTTCCGTCTCGATTAGAACTAAATACAACAAAGCCATCGAGGCGACTCACATGCTGCTGCGACAATTGTTGCCACTCTTCCGCATTCGCTGCGACACCGCCAGCGCTTGGAGCACGTAAAGCGCCAAGCTTAGTGGTCGCCCAAACTTGGTAACTGAGGAAAGCGACGCCGACCAACAGAATTAAACCGGCACACACCAGCATCACAAACTTTCTCGCGCGCGAGTCGCTTAGCGGCACCGGCGCCAACTCGTCGATATTTGAGCCATAATGGCCTCGGCGACGCAAAAGAAAAACAGCGACCAGTAATCCGCCAAATAAATACTCGAGAGCCTGGCTCCAAATATGAACGCATAACATGGTCACAAACGTTGCTAACTGATCGCCAACACCCAGTAATTGAAAAATTAAAGTACTGCCAGCTTCATAAACGCCAAAGCTCATAAACGCTGGAATCGGTAAGCTAGAACCGATCTCGCCACCAATCAGAGCGCTGACTATATGTTCGACCGGCAGACCCGCTAGTTCCGGAAAACTATTGACCGCGACCGCTTGGAACAGCAAGTAAAACCCTAAATACTTCAAAATCCGAATCAACACAGACAGACTAACAACTAGGCTGGCTTTGCCTGAGCTTAAAACAGCTTGTAAGCTTTGGTTAAAGTCTTGCAGCAGGTTGAGTAACCTAGCCCTCCAGTGGCCTCCCTCTAGCCAGTTGGGTCGATAAATAACAATAGATTTGGTGAACCAAGGCGTTATAAAAAATAAGCCCAATACGGCAATTACCGACAACAAAACCGCCATCACTAAGGCTCCAATTGCCCAGCCTGTAAGGCCATCACCCAACGTTTGCTTAACCACTATAAATATCACGACGACAAGTAAGGCGATAAAATCCAAAGCAATGCTAATCGACAATGAGCTAACACAATGCTGCAACTTAACCCCATAACCTCGATTTAACAGCCCCACATAGCCTAGCTCGCCGAGGCGCGCTGGCAACATATCGACCACCATATTCCGAATGCCTGTGACCAAAATCATCTGCCTCAATGAGGGCGCGTTTTGTTCGCCGCCTAAGATGATCAGCAAACGATAACGATAGGCACGGGCCAGTAAGCTAAGAACATATAGCCCCAAAAATGCAAATACGAAGCCTATTGACGTTGCCTGTAAAACCGACAAAACTGTCGGGCGGTCGCCTTCTGGCAAGCCTGTGGTAAACATTTGCAGCAGCAAGGCGAGAATCGCGAACGAGATGCCGAGTGATAAAACGACTTTGAATATAGTCTTGGTCATTGGCGCACCAGCATTATTTACGATCAGCGTTACGAATGGCCAACAATCATAAATGAGTTGGGTAGCTAAAGATTGAATTCTTAACCGGAATTATAGCGGCGACTTAGAACGACGACTTAGAACGACGACTTAGAACGACGACTTAGAGCGACGACTTAGAACGACGACTTAGAACGACAAGCTGGCCAACTAGAAATTCGGGCTGGCTCGAGCCTAGACAAACAGTGAC
>JALZVW010000160.1 GCA_023301745.1 Arenicella sp.
GTAAATTCAAATTTGTGTAAGCCTAAAGCAGATGCGTCGCCTTTGAGTTTGTGAATGGTTCGAGAGATGTCTAATACTTTTTTACGAATCTCAACATCACCATGCCCACGAGCTTCGAGTGTTGTATTGACGCTCAACAAATCATTTTCAGCGGCACTGAAAAATGCTTTCAATTGATCTTGGTCAACTTGTAAAATACGTAAAAGCAAATCCATTTGAGCTTCTTGCTCTTGTTTGGTTTCGGCTAGTTCTTGTTCTAATAAAACGCGCCTAGTCTCGTCAGTCACTGACACCAATAGCTGCTTCAAAGCGCCATCTTCCATAACTCGATTGAACTGAAAATCTAGGTAGCGGCTTTCATAACTGCCGTCTCGGCGAACCAAGTTGATTTCAACCTCATTAAGAGGGTTCAAATCTTTAATCAGCTTTTCTTTCACCCGATCGCCATAGAGCAAACCCAAAAATTCACGCGCTGTTTGTACTGTGTGCTGCGATACGTATTGACCAATGAAATCGAAGAAATCGCCCTCAAGATCACGCTCAGTTTTAAACATTTTTTTAAGCGACGACGATTGCTCCAAACCAATTTGATAGTCATGGTCAAGTAAAAACAACCCCTCAGTAACCGTACTCATGATCCCTTTTGTTTCATCTACTACTTTTACTTCAGTATCTTGTGTTTCAGATAACCGTAAAATCATTGGCACAATTGCGAGCAGGTAAAAAACGACCGCAACAATCGCAGCGGCGATTTGTAGATAGTTAATAAGTTTGAGCTTACGTTCTAGGCGGCTTTTAACACTGCTTGATAACACTTGTGCCGATTTAGCCGCATTCACCAAGCTGGCAGACCTCAAACCAGTCACTACCTCATTTAGTTTTGACGTTTCTGGCGAGAGAAAATCAGCCAATGCATATGTATCAACTGACTCACCAGCCACTCGAACAGATTGACCCGTTTTAAACTTATCTAAGTTCGCTAAAACACGTTCTGTTTCAGGCAAACTTAGATCAGTCGAAACTTGATCGGTCAACTGCATTAAGGCAGTGGCATATTTAACGTCCTTCTGAGCCGTTGTTTGCAATATAAAGTTCAACACAATATAAAGCAAAAACGCCAACATTAACCCCAATGTTCCAAAGGTCAGCCCCTTGAAACGCAACATATTATCGAACCGCATCTATCTACTCCAAAAACTTAGTTACTCTTTGGAATTTCCTGAACCGCTATTTATTATTTTTATGCGTTCAAAACTTTCCAAATAGGAAGTTCTGGCATTCATTCCCCTCATCAACTGAGAATCCTTATGACCCAAACTTTACGTTACCCGCTGATCAATCTCGTTAACCCATTAACATCAGCAAATCTTACCCAACTTTGTAGTTAGTTGGTACATTCTATGGCCGACACTCGGAAACACCAAGCTAAAACGGTGGCGAAATGTTAAATCATGTCATTTTTGATAAAAAACAGCTAGATAGAGCCCTTTTTCATACTTTTAGCATGGATTCTCACATCTTTAGGTGAGAATATACTCGTGTTCACTGACATAGGGTTATGTCGATGAATACGGGTTGGGTTGATTTAAATCGGTTGGGAAATAAGGAACCTAACGTGGGAATAATACGTAGCAATAATGCGTAGGGTCTTTGTGTGAAAGTAGAAGAAAGGGTTGAGTTGTCAGAACTTCGGGTTCAGGACGTCGGGACTACGTGTGTAATGCTGGTCAGTAAGTTCAGTCGAGCGATTTACCAAAAACAGGGAATCGTGATTCGCCTGCACAGACCGCATGTTATTAATACTGTTGCGGCCTATGCCGCTTGCAGCAATGATCCGCAGTTTCATGCTATATATAAGCAAATAGAGCATGAAATACGACAGCATTTAAAACAAGAGCACCCAAATTCTTATAACACCTTGGTTCTAAGAATTAGCAAAAAAACGGCCTTAAAAAGCCAAATGAGTCATTAGCGAAAAATCGCCATTTACTCAATAACAACTCAAACAAGAAAAACTTTGTTTAGCTAACAGGTAAGCTAAGCAACTCAGATTTATATATTATTATTTACAAAAAGAGAGCAATAAGGGGCATTACAATGAATTTAAAAAAAACTATAATTGGTAGCTTGGTGCTAAGCGCCGTATTTTCTAGCAATTTTTCTAACGCGGCTGAAGTAGAAGCCAATGTAGCGCTTGCTACTGACTATGTGTTTCGCGGCTTTTCGCAAACAATGGAAGACCCAGCCATCTCTGGTGGCTTTGACTATGCATTCGATAACGGTTTCTCGATTGGCACTTGGGCCTCTAACGTCGATTTCGGTGATGACGCATCTACTGAAATAGACCTTTATGCCGGCTATGGCTTTGACCTTTCGGGCGATACAACGCTTGACCTTACCTATGTTTATTACGTCTACCCGGGCGAAACTGACTCGTTAAACTATTCAGAATTTCAAGCAAGTGTTAGCTTCAGCAACAACATCAGTCTTGGCCTCATCTATTCGCCTGATTATTTTGGCTCAGATGATTCGGCGATTGTTTTAAACGCTGATTATTCTACCGCCTTGTCAGATCAATTTGGCTTGGACCTTCATGTTGGCTATAGCGATGCCGACAGTGATGACTTTTTTGCCGCTGGCGAAGACAGCTATATCGACTATTCAGCCGCAATAACAACGTCAACCGCCGGTGTGGATTTAGCGTTGACCTATTACGGCACAGATCTTGACGATATCGATGCGGCCGATGATCGCATTGTATTTTCAATCGGAAAATCGTTTTAATTACCAGAGAGTCAGCTGAGCGTAATCAGCTTACTCACGAGTAAAGTGAAAAACCAAGCCACTCACCTAATTTAGGTGGGTGGCTTTTTTATTGTATGGATTACTCTGACAATCTATTGTAAACACACAATATTACGCCAGCCTCGCTGCAAAGCTAGCCAAATGCCAAACCACCACGACGCTAACGACAAAGCAAAGGATGATTAAAAGCGCTTCTATCATTGATGCCGGCTCCCCCTGCTTAGGCGAACGGCTTATCCATAAAACCGCCGGAATACCCATCAAGCCCAACGGCACAATCAAGGCCGGTGCATAGCCACCTAAAATCAACGAATTACTGGTCGAAACCAGTATAAGCACCGCCCCACCAACGATGCCAGACACAAGCAAATACCCTCTCTCGCCGAACGGCAGCGGCTTTACTATTCGGGGTATTAATAAGCCGACAAACATAATCGGGCCGAGTAAACCAATAGATAAACCAAGAAGCAGTAACGAAGGGAACTCACGCTTATCAGACAACAACAACCAGGTGCTTAGCAAAGCCAGTACGCACAATGCCCCGTAACCGTTAACGCCAACACGACTAACATCAGACAAAAGCCAGAGAACGATGGCAGCTGAGCCATCGGCAAACACCAGCGCGCCAAAGTAAGCTAAGACGCTTATAAAGAATAATGTGTATAAACTAATACCCAGCATAAGTTTGCTTGTCGGTAAGGTCCGCTCTAATTTAGCAACCAAGTAACACCCACTTAACCCGAGTAATAATGCGAGAAACACACCGCTAAACCAAGGCCAGGCGAGTGCCAGAGCCAACACAAAGCCACACGCACTTAAGATTACAAACGCATAGGCACTCAGATGTTTCTCAATGGTGTTTTCAACATGGTTCGAGGCCAAGCTGATTATCAACGCGAATCCAGCTGAAAAAACGATAGCGATGCGATCGACGTTCAACTGCCAAGCAAGCTGACTAAGCTCGTGGGGCAGGCGAAATGACGAATAGAGTGAGAAATAGGCGCTCGCCGCCGCCAAGCTGAAGACACATAAGCCAGCAAGAATACTTAGCCCTCTATCAAGAATTGGCGACTTAGCCACGCAGCACACCTGGGTCGCGACGAACCAGTTCGATCAGCGAGTCGCGTATCGAACCGCCATCAAAAACAACACGCTCTACGCCCCCTAAATCACGTGAGTCTTCGAGCAGATAACTCGGCGCAGCCAGCCGAAAGCGCTTGGCCGAACCTAATTGAACTCCTTGCGCGAGCAAACTTTTTTTCAACTTTTCAGTCATGGCCGATTCGTCAATCTCAAGCACGACAGCATGGTTATCAAACGGATCCAAAGCATAGAGACTGCCGGTCGAGACCGGGCCGGGCGGCAATATTCCGGCAGGCGGCATCGGAAAATAAGCCAACGGCTCACCCGTTTGGTAACGTAAGGCCGCTTGCAGCGCATCTCGAACGGCCTCACCTCGAATACCCGACTGCTCATTGATCAAGACCTCGCCAATGGCCACGCGAGCAGGGTCGCGCACTACATTAATATAAGCATGCACATGTGGGTAACCTTGAAAATGAATCACGCATGCAGGCCCCTCGATACGCCAAACCTGAGTATAGGGGTGGTCACGCAAAGCTCGCTGCTCTGCCGACAAGTCAGCTAATCGCATGCCGTCTTGGTAAAAGCTATAATCTTGATACAGAGCAATGTGCAACGACTCAAGGCCGCCATTTTCCTCAATCGCAGAAAACACCTCGCGCTGCTTAGCAACCGGATAGCTGGCAAAAATAGTGGCCAACATTTCTTGTGCCAGCTCTTGCGCCGGCACTGATGAGTCACCCAAGCGCAAGCCTGGAAACTTACCACCAGGCCCTTGAATTTGAGTAATGAGTTCCATAGGCGGCAACAATTGATAAGCCTGAGCCCGCTCAGAAGCACTCAAAGACGAATGAAAATCATTAACCGCATCGCCATGGGCTTTGAATGCATTACCTTCAACCTTGAACGCATTGTTACCAAGCTGTTGGCCATATGAGATCGGCCCGCCAAATACATAGCTATTGTCACTCGAAAGAGATTCACCGTGACGCAGCATATAATGCCCGCCGTTTATCATTGAGATCGTTTTATCACTATTGGCCAACGAGCCAGCGCCCGCATCACTGTATAGCCTGAAAATTGAGCCTTCGAACTTGCCCTCTAGAGCCGTGGTGTTACGAAACCAGTCATGGCCTTGTTTAGACAGCATGGTTTTATACAACTGGCGAATTAATGCAACCTGGCGCACATCGAACAAAGTGCCAATATGCGGGCCCTTGTAAATAGCGATAGTATTAGTAAGCTGGCGGCTCGGGTCATTCCAGGGCAAAACAACTAAATCGCGTTGTGCCGGCGTTAGACTTGCATCAAGCAAATTGAGCGTCTCATTATATGAAAGCCCATCAAGCCGACTACCTGCAAGCCAGCTCGGCAAGCCGTCGCTGGCAATCACCAAGCCCGCGCACGCACCAAGCCCGCCAAGCAGAGCCCTGCGGCCCATATCTAGTGTGTTTTTATTGCCCATTTGCTCTCCCAAGCATCAAGTGTATAGACACTGTACAATGCGCCAATTTCGATTGGATGCACCTAACGTTTTTCGAGTTTAAGATGTAGCGCCTGCACATCGCCGCCAAGCACTCGCGCCCGATGGCCACTGACATTCGAATTAAACTCAACGCCATCACTCAAATAATCTTCGGCAATGAACATATCACCGGCTGAAAATATTTGTGACTTGCCACTTCGCAATTCAATCTCCAGTTCACCACTTAAAATGATTAGTAGCGTTGGGTCACCCGCTACGTGCCAGGTAGATTCATAAGGGCTTGCGCTAGATCGCAGCCTAAAATTTATGGCCTGCTGTTGGTCTGACAACATCCAACTTGAATCGCCGTTAAGGGTTATTTCGCGCGTCGAAAAAAATGAGGCACCACGGCCGTCACTAGTGATACACGGAATCGTCTTATTTATTGTTTGCATGATGATTGGCTAACCTTTTATTGTGCGGCCATTAAGAAACATGGGTAAACCCTCATTATCGATATTAACCCAGTCGACTTTGGTGCCCGTATGAATATGTGCATCAGGTTTGAGTGTTGGCGAAACGTCCAATGTTGCTACGGAAAATTCTATCAAGCCATTGCTCTCTACAGATTCGAAAACCATGCTCGAGCCACATTGCTTGCAGAATTTACGCTTAGTGCCATTGCTTGCCGTGTAGGTTTGTAACAAGTTTTCGCCTTGGACCCAACGAAAATCACTTTCAATCGCGGCAGCAAAGGTCGAGAACGCGGCACCATGGAATTTTTGGCACATGGAACAATGACAATGGCCCATTTTGCTTGCAACTCGAACAGCTTGGTATTGTATACCACCACATAAGCATTGGCCTTGGTAGGGTGCATCGCTCATTTTATCTCTCCTATAACCTAATGTTTAACTGTTTCATAGATTCGATATCGATCAAAGTGGTTTTTTTCGCACCGCCCATCCAGCTATCCTAGAATTTGCTCCTGCAATTCTAGGATACCGCCCATCCGCTATCCTAGAATTTGCTCCTGCAATTCTAGGATACCGCCC
>JALZVW010000161.1 GCA_023301745.1 Arenicella sp.
TATATAGTAAATTGTAAGTGGCCGAAAATTCTCTAGCCAAATTAAAATCATTTTCTTGCAAAATTGCATCTAAGGCTTTTTTCGTTTGTGCTCTATTTTCATCTGAAGAGAAATCAAATCTAAAGTATGAATAGTTTTTATTTTCTTTTGTATTTGAATGAAGGGCTGCGATAGACCATAAAACCGTTAAGTCAACTCCGGTCCTCCACTCACTTGATGTACCGTTTGTTTTTACAACCTCGACTAAATTGGGAGATGTTTTATAGGCGTAAAATTCATTTTCCTTTAGAGTCTGTGAAAAGCCGAGCGGTGTGACCTCAAAGCGAATATCGTCGCTGGCGGTTTCGAGCTGAAAACTACCGGCTGACCATTGGAAAGAAGTCTGACTATAGATGGCCTCACCCGGAGAAAAGTCGTTTTTTATACTTTGCAGCTTCCAAGGCTTTAGTCTCTTAAAAAAATGGGTCTTTGCAGCCTCATCGACGGTGTCATAACTATGATAATATTTGTACTCGTAAACATACTGCATGCCCAAGGGTAAACGGCCACTAAAAAAGCCTCTTGTTGATGTCACATCTCGATCAAGCAGCCCTATGGGTATAGAGATGAGAGCCGTATCTTCAACCAAATATCGTTTTTCATATTTCGTTTTTTCTTCGTTAATTGACAGGCGTCTTTGGGACCTAACTCGAACCCCTAGGCCGAGATCAAAAGTATCACCAGAGAAATTAAAATTTGTTGCTTTCGAAAAATCAGCTAACTCTGCAATCCCTCTCAAATCATAAAATGGAGCTTGAAGCAGCGTTGCAAAACCAACCGATAAAATTTCATTGATGCTCGGGGTATACCCAAGCGGCCTTGTGAATTGTGATTCTTTTTCCAGCGCGGCAAGTAACTTACCTTTTTTAGAGATATGGCCTGGATATTTTTTCGATAGTTGCTCATAACTTAAAATTGTATGATCTGTCTGCACTTCGCCTGACAAATCAAAGGCATTGATCATGCTTTCAATTCTTAGTTTCAAATTTGTTTTATACAAATCGGCCACGGCCGGAATATGCCCAGAATTATCTACTATGTCATTGATTTGTTGATCTGATAGTCTGGCAAGCCGTCTAATCATCCACTTGATATCAGCGGCTGTTGTACTTTGAAAATGATCGTGCTCTATTCGGTAATGATCCCAGTACATGCGAACATAAGACCCTTTATCTTTAGCCAGCTTGCCCCTAAAATCAGAAGCGTTCCCATGCGTTCGAATTAAGTTATATCCCAACGACCGCCCTAAATCATTAAAGTATAAGAGAGGCTGCCATGCTTGCTCAGCCCCTTTTGGCTTATACATATCCAACCTAAAATTTTCTTCTCGTACATCTAATAAACCAATGAGGGCATTCATGGCCAGCCACGCACGCCACTCTCGTCGTTGGCCTAAGTTCATTGATTCAATATTAAATGGGCCTACTTTTCTATAGCGGTCTTTCTTATCACCCGGATAAGACTCTAGGGCCACACCCATTAACAAAACCGCATTCTCAGATTGAATGTACTTGCCATAGCTTAAAAAATTGCCTTGATTGGCACCATGAGCAACTTTCCATTGGGCTACAAAGGTTTCAAAACTCGTGTCACAAAGAAACATCTTAACTTGAGGGCGATACACATGTGGAATTGAAGGATAGCCGACAGATCGAGCCAGTTGTGTTGCGATCAGTTGGTTTTGCGTTTCTTGGCCAAGACGAAGCGTTACGTTTCCATTATCTAGATTTGTAGAACAAATATTTTTTGTTCCAGCCGGATAAAAATCAGCCTTAATTTTAACTTGCCCTGTTCCCATTCGGTCATAGACCATCAATGCATCAGCTTGTGGGAAAAAGCGTTCGCCAAAAAACTCTTCTGAATTTGGATCAAAATCTTCAATACTATTGTCTTTCCAAAACGCACTGCTTGGGGGATTTAGTAAAGAAAAGTCGACGTTTTTTGTGTGCTTTTCTACTAATTGCGCAGAGGATAAAAACTCGCCATTCTCTAACAGATTAAGAGCTTCTTCTTCTGGAGAGTTCAGCTTTGGAATATCATACCAAGGTGGCAATAAACTCTTCACAGACTCTAAAGCGACCTGATAAAGATTTTCATCATCATAACTTTCAACCGCCTCGTAATAGATCATCAACGTTGAAATCTCACTGTTGATTTGATCAGGGCTTAAATCTTTGTGGTTTTCAATTAAATATTCAAGTCGCTCATCTAAGGCAATAAAAGGGAGATTCACACGAGCAGCCTTACCCGTTCGACTTGCGGCTCTTTTGTCTGATTTTTTATCAGAATATTGATGCCTATTAATAAATTCAATTTTAATTGACTGCTTAAACGAATCTAAAAGTTGCCCATGTTTTGCCTTAAGCTGATGTTGCATACTGCGCAACTTTTTTACATCCAGTTTTTTTTCATCAGCCTCATACGAAAAGAAATTTTCATCAATGAAATTTAACAACTGTGCTGAGTTTTTTTGGTGAGCATTGCCGCCCACATAATTGCTATAGCGATGCTCTGCCGCGTATAGATCAATCTGGCCAAGCAATGCCATGGCGACTAAAATACTGTATTTTAACACTAAGACCTCGAACTTAAATAAACAACCGAAACCGACCCAAGTGTTTGACACTCAAGTCGTGAGGGAATTTTTATCTGAGTCACGATATTTTTCGTATCTCAGCGTATTTGATAATACATTATTGCGTGCTCAGCCAGTAAACAAGACAGCACTTTATTGCCTAAATCACAAACCTATAAGCAAAAAATCAATCTACAGAACCGATCAAGTAAGTTGCCATTTTTCTCTCTTTTTAAAATGATTTGAAAATCAGACATTATCATTAATGAGCAGAATTTTTTAAGCGGTCTTAGACCGAAACCAGGCTCTGACCGTAAAGTAAACTCTGAATTTCACCTTCGAAGGCGCGGCTTAGCTGTACCCTAAAACCTAGTGGTTGTTCTCAATCAATCAAACTGGACCTCAACGGCTGTTTAGAAGAACTTTAATAGAGGCAGTGCCGATTGATATTTCACCTGTGGCTCGCATAGATCGCACTTGGCAACTTGACTCACTTAACTTGCATTGGCATGGCCAATTTAGCCTGCCTTACTTTTACAAAAACCATTGAACTCTAGTAAATCCTCCTCATATTTAGACAAAGATAAGCATTGCTTACGTTAAATGTGGAGGACGCAATACTTAAGCCACGCAGAACAATCATTAGACCGGTAGTTAGATCATAGCTTTGATAGAGCTACTTCCCACCATAGTGCGATAATAGAGCCTACGCTCAAGAAATTTATAAACAACTTATGGCCAGCAAAAACTATTCTGTACTGCTACGTTTGGGCAGATTCTTACTCAACTATAAAGGCACGCTTGTAGCCGCCGGTTGCGCATTAGTATTCACCGCAGCCGTGACGCTGGCGATGGGTCAAGGGGTTAAGATATTGATCGACGATGGATTTGTCGCGGGCTCTGTCGAGCAACTAAACAATGCCGCCTTATTCATTGTTGCAATTGCTGTATTAATGGCGATTGGCACTTACACTCGCTTCTATTTGGTATCTTGGTTAGGCGAACGTGTTTCGGCCGATATTCGCCAAGCGGTGTTTGACCATTTGATTACCCTACACCCAAGTTATTTTGAAGAAAATCGAAGTGGTGAGATCATGTCACGGCTAACCACCGATACCACCCTTCTTCAAACCGTTATTGGCTCGTCGGCGTCAATGGCCTTAAGGTCGTTTCTGACATTTGTTGGTGGCTTGATATTACTGTTAATTACCAATCTTAAGCTCACCGCCTTTGTGCTTGCCGGTGTACCTATCGTCTTGGTGCCAATTTTTCTTTATGGCCGCCGAGTCAGATCACTGTCGCGTAAGAGCCAAGATACCATCGCCGATGTCGGTAGCCATGCCGGTGAAATCATTCAACAAATTAAAACCGTTCAAAGCTATACCCAAGAAGCCAACGAGCGCAAGGCGTTTAGCGGGCATGTAGAGAGCGCATTCGAAGTGGCCCGAAAGCGCATAAAACAACGCGCCATGCTGATTGCGGTGGTTATCTCTTTAATATTCAGTGCCATCGCGGCGATGCTATGGGTCGGTGGCAACGACGTGATCAACGGCGTTATGACTGGCGGCGAACTGGGTGCCTTTGTTTTCTATGCGATCGTTGTGGCGGGGTCAGTCGCAACGATCTCAGAAGTGATCGGCGAAGTTCAACGAGCCGCAGGAGCCGCCGAACGACTGCTCGAATTATTGTCAATTGAAAGCGCTATCGAACTGCCTGAATTGGCTAAGAGCAGCGCCGATATCGGTTCTGAAATCGTCTTTAAAGACGTCACATTCCATTACCCGTCGCGCCCCGATCAAGCGGCGCTTAATTCGCTAAACCTAGTGATCACCGAAGGAAAATCATTGGCTTTAGTGGGCCCCTCAGGGGCTGGAAAATCAACCGTGTTCGAATTATTGCAACGCTTTTATGACCCAGACCAAGGTTTGATCACCTTAGGCGATGTTAATGTTCGCGACCTTATGCCAATTGATTTGCGCTCGCAGCTCGCGGTAGTCGCTCAGCAACCCACCTTATTCAGCGGCGATGTGATGCATAACATTCGTTATGGCAAGCCTGACGCAAGCAAAGAAGAAGTGATTGCCGCGGCCAAAGCCGCCAACGCACATGACTTTATTGAAAAGCTACCCCAGGGTTACGAAAGCTTCTTAGGCGAACAGGGCGTGCGCCTATCGGGTGGGCAACGCCAACGGGTCGCTATTGCCAGGGCTATTTTAAAAGACCCTAAAATTTTATTGTTGGACGAAGCGACATCAGCATTAGATGCTGAGAGTGAACACCGTGTTCAACAAGCCTTAGAGAATTTGATGAAAAATAGAACAACAGTAATTATCGCGCATCGCTTAGCCACTATTCGCAACGCTGACTCAATTGCCGTATTGGAAGACGGAAAATTAGCCGCGCAAGGCAAGCATGGTGAATTGCTCAACAGCTCACCTTTGTACAAACGTTTATCTGAACTGCAGTTTCAGGAGCGCTCTGGCGATTAGGCAGTCGCTCTCGAACATAAATTAAGGTAACACCTTGATAAACGGTTTGACTGTGACCGCCTGATATACGCCATTTAATAAATACGGGTCGGCGTCAGCCCACATTTGAGCTTGTTCCAAGGAGTCGAACTCGGCCACCACTAAACTGCCAGTAAAACCGGCGGCTGTTGGCTCAGCTGAATCTACGGCCGGGTGCGGCCCGGCAACTAATAAACGGCCTTGCTCATTTAGCTCAACTAAACGCTCGAGATGCGCGGGGCGATGAATTTTTCTCAACGGCAAGCTGTCGTCTACATCTTGGCTAATAACCGCGTACCACATTAGTGCAACATTCCTGAGTTAACGGTTTGTGATTCTTCAACCCGCTCAACCTGAATATCGCGATAGCGTTCAATACCCGCTTCAATCATGGATTGAGCGATGTCAATCTTATCCATGGGCATTAAGTCATCTACCTGATCAGATATGGTAATTATCACTAACGGATCATCAGGATTATCTGAGTTACGCAATACAATATCGCCATTGGCGAGTTGCACTAGCTCAATTCTAGATTCGGATGGGGTGTTTGACATGTCTATTCTCTGGCTGCGTGATACGAAACAGTTTTCATAACGCTGATAAGAAATGGTTTATAGTGTCTGTGCCTAATAAAAACAAGCCACTTGGCACTTATAAGTATGAAATTTTGGAAAAAGTGCATTATCGCACTGCTGTTACTGATCGTAATTTTCGTAGTCTACGTACTACTCAACGTGCGCAGTCTAACAGTAGAGACCGTTAGCGAAGACATACACGTTATTCGAGGCATGGGCGGCAACACCACGGTTTTGAACACCGATGCGGGTGCGGTTGTGATCGACAGCATGACGTTTAAGATTCAAGGTTCATTAATACGTGAGAAAGCCGAGGAGCTAACCGGTAAAGAGGTGGTATTGCTGGTCAATACTCATTATCACCTAGACCACACACACGGCAACCCTGGCTTTAAACCTGGCACTCAAATAGTATCAACAGAGCGCACTCTGTCGCACCTAAAAGCACTCGACGCGGATAACTGGCAAGGTGATGCCGCGAAATTGCTGCCTAATGATACGTTTACCGACCGTCGACAATTTAAATTTGGCAATAAAACGATTACTTTAATTCACCCAGGCAGAGGCCACACTGACGGCGATTTGGTGGTGCTCTTTGAAGAAGATAAAACGCTGGTCATGGGCGACCTTTTCTTCAATCAACACTACCCTAATATCGACTTAGAAGCCGGCGGTTCTGTACAGGCCTGGCCCGCCACAATAGATAAAGTACTCGAGTTAGGCTTTGATACTGTTATCCCCGGTCATGGAGATACTACTAACCGAGCTGGCTTAGTTGGCTTTCAGCGAATGATGAAACAACTTGCTGAGATTGGAAGCTTGGCGGCAAGCAACACAACACCCTTAAGCGACACCTTGAATTCAAGCGCGTTAACGGAAGATGCGGGCTACCAGCCGATTAAGTTTGGCGGCATCTCATTGGGCTTAAATCGCGAGTTTGTATTACAACGTTCATGGGAAGAAAGCACTGGCAACTTCGAACTAAAAAATTAAAGCATTGAGACTATGAGTAATAAATTAAATGCGGCGAGTAATAAATTAAAAGCGGTGTTCTTCGATTTAGATGAAACCTTAATCGAAAATAAGATTCCGGTGCGTGAATTGTTTGCGCGTATGTATTTTGACTTTGAAGAACAACTCGGGGCGAGCAATAAAGAGCTATTTTTTAGCAACCTTAGAGAACATGCAGCAACACTCTGGGGCACTATGTTTGAGACCGACATAGCCCCCGAACAACAATTCGTTAACTGCTTTGCTAAATGCGTAGAAGCAACAGACTCGGCCCGTGGCGATCAAGCGCTGGCAATCGGCCGAAATATGTTTGACCACTATGAAAACTTGAGTTCAAACAACGTGGTGTTTCATGATGGTGCCATAGAACTCATTACAGAACTTAATAATCGAGGTGTCATAACAGGTTTGATAACCAACGGAATGGAGCAAATTCAATTAGGAAAAATTCATGCCTTAGATATTCACAACAAAGTTGATCACGTAACGATAAGCGCCCAAGCAAGAGCTCACAAACCACACGCACCCGTTTTTAATCTAGCATTAGCACGCGCAGGTGTCTCTGCCGAACATGCGATTCAAGTAGGAGACCATGCGACGAACGATGTCGCAGGTGCGATCCGTGCTGGCTTGGGGGGTGTATTCTACAACCCTGGTGAACTAATA
>JALZVW010000162.1 GCA_023301745.1 Arenicella sp.
TTATTATTCCAAGTCCAAGCGGATTCATTAAAACCAGACCAACCAGGGCCTTGCCATACGATAGAACTTGGAGACCTTACTACAACAGACTTTATAAGAGGGTTATGATGAGCCACTAATAATGCAGCTTCAGTTCCTCTAGAGTGGCCAAATATTGCAATAGCGTTTTTCTCTACTGCTTTATGATTATTCAACCAAGCTACTGCACTATTAAAATACTCTATTGGTACATGAACCAGATTTTCGGGCAAACCTTCAGCGCCAAAATATCGCACATTAAGGACAACAAAGCCTAACGAAGAAAGCCACTTAGCATCCTGATTTTCATAACCTCCACCTGAACCGCCGATAAGCAATATACCCGGGCTTTGGTTTGAAGTATCAGGAATCCATAGCCGTCCAACAATTGTTTTGCTTTCGACTTCAGAGTACTCAGTATCAAATTTTTCAGCAATCGCAGATGTGTGAGTAGCGAACATTACAAAATAGATTAAATATTTCCATACTTTATTCAACATTGCCTTACGTCTACCCATAAATAGTTGATTTGTACTGTCTTAAAAAAACGTTATATCAAAGATTCTCATTTCAGAGAAAACCGATATTTTGACTAGCGAAATATTCCATACTTATATAGTTCAAACGTAGCCTTTGAGTATTCTACAGCCTTTTTAGCTATTCAATCGAATGTAAGCAAAAAGACAAAAAGTTGCCCAAGACGGTCACTCATAATTCAAGACCCGATACCGTTATTTTCGTATTCTCAAGGTCTATATTTCTGAATTGCTTTTGAGTTGCAAGCGTATAAAATTGAACATATGAAGGGCCACAATCGAGCAATACCGCTCGCTGATTATGCCAACTATTCTAACGGTTCAATAATTCCATAACGATAGTGAGTTTCGCATTAGGGTAACCTAGGCTCGAATTTCAATATTCATTACATTAGACACCACTCAACTAGCCAGTTAAAAGTCAACGATCGCATTCACTGAGCTTTCCCGTAAACCCATTCATCAAATAATGAAGACAAATCCATTTTGCTCTCACGCTCAAACTCTGATTGTAAGTCAGGGCTTGAAACGGTCTTACCCATGTTTTTAATTGTGTAATTACGCAACCCAGCCCAAAACGCCTCATCACCAAGTTCTGATCTCAAGATATCCATAAAGATAGCGCCTTTGCTATATTGTATATTCCTGCGTATACCGAGTGATGGATATTTCCCATCATATGCTAACGGCACGTCCATTCCGGCATCAATAGCCCTTTGATATCGTTTTTTAGCAAACTGTAACTCTCGCTCATAGGCGGCGTAGCCCCATCTGTGTTCTTTCCAAGCAGCCACCATGAATGTGGTGATTCCCTCATTTAGCCAGAACTCGCTGATATCAGTGCATGTGACACCATTGCCCCACCATTGGTGAGCAAGTTCATGAGCTATTACCCAATCTTCCTTTGGGTCGGTGAGGATCAATTCCAGAGAGGCCTCGCCTATTACCGAATGCGATACAGCCTCTTGCGCTGAGCGGCCTTCTACATATAACTGGGTATATTCTTCATGAGGGAATGGGGTCCCAGCTTTCTCTTCAAAGAAACTAAGCATGTCTGCCGTTGGGGCGAAGAGATGAAGCAAAGCGTCTTCATCTACCACTGTACTCATGTATTTTAATGACACACTTCCTGACTTTTGTTTTACGGTTACAAAATCACCGAAGGCAAACGCATAAAGGTATGGAGAGTATGCAAGCTCTGATCGCCATGTTGACTGGTGTAGCCCGTTTGGTAACCATTTGGACCCTAATAGCTTTCCAGGCCCGATCGACTCCATCTTCTTTGGCAAATTAAGCTCAAGTGTGACCGTCGCTTTATCACCAAAATTTTCTTGTTGGCAGATCATCCAATCACATGAAAAGTACTCAGTATAAAGTGTGGACTTATCTGCAGTGTAACCACGTACAGGCTTACTAGAATATTTTGCGGTGATTTCAATTAGTTCTTTAGGTTTCTTAGTAGAAACCAGAGGCAGGACAAGTTGCCCATCAACAAGTTGCGTATCAACTCGATGGCCATTAATAGAGACTTCAGTAACCGTGATAACACCTGAGGTAAACGACAATGTTTCGGGGTGGTTCTTTGGCAGCCTTATCATTATTTTCTGAACCCCATAGACAACTCCTGTCTGGAGGTCCGGTGTCAGCGAGACGTGAAAATCCAGAATATCTAAACCTCTAGATTCGCTCGAAATAGGACCGTGTTGGCAAGCACTGACTAAAGAGAACAAACAAAAGCCAAGTATGCATCGAACACTCGAATTCATTATTTTTTTCATTTAATGTTTCTAATTTAGGCACCAGTGTTGCCGATGCTGGTTATGGGTGGCGACTCACAATAAACCTTGATACACCGGGACTTGGAGTCAACCGCATCGTTCCTTCTTAGAGCAGATATGCTTTTCCTCCTCTGTAAATTCGAAACCACGAATGGCTGAAATAAGTATTGAAGACTCATTCGATTATGTCAACGCGAACGGGTGAAAGTTGCCCCTTGCTTGCTTTTTCATTTAAGCCTACTAATTACTATTCCACAAAAGCACATCTCGTAAAATAGTAGGAAAAGCGATCATTAGTCCGATCGTAAAAAACGCCCAAACTCCCCAGGTAATTCTTTTCTCGTGCTTAGAAATGAATTGAATAACGGCTAAATCCCCATTACCGGTTCGACGTTGCAATTTAACAAACACTCTCAGAAGAGGTCGTACAATTGAAAAGCACAGAATAAAAAATATGATAAAAACCAACCCTAAGTAGATTGGCATATTGATATCTTCTCTGTTTATTGCGCCCGTTTTTTCTAGATAAGAACCAATAATTGATAGCAGGATAAAAAAACTGAAGCAACAAAAAGCTACCAAGATATGACGTTTTATTTCTCGATCCATTATTTTATTTCTATTTATGCAAACCAACGCCTCTCAAACGGGCGCTGTAAACGCGCCCGAGCCGAAGGCGGTAGTTTTGGGACTTGTTATCTTTTTTCATTGTAAGCTACCACTTCGATTTCAACCATGTGAGATGAGCTATACAATCTTTCTACTTGAACAAGAGTTGAGCTAGGATACTCGTTTTCGTTAAAGTACTTCTTTCTAGCACTTCCAAGTTTTTTATATGCCTCTATATCGGTTGTATAAATTACTTGTTTTACAATAGAACTCATATCTAGTCCGTTATCTTTGAGTGTATTTTGAATAAGTAAATAGACTTCTTCTACTTGCTCTTCTAGTGTGGGTTTATCGCTGGCTATACCTGAGATATACACTGTATTTCCGGCCTTTACGACCTGAGAATATCCAATTTCTGCTTCCCAAGGGTTATACATCTTTCTTTCTATTTTATCTTCCCCACACGCTAAACCAACGAAACTAATTATTGGAAAAACAAGTACTGCAAAAAATAATTGTCTAGTTTTCACCTTCATAGTCCTTAATAAATATAACAGCGTAATATACGACAGAATGTTGCGTTGTTTTTAGTAGCCATACTTTTCCCTTTGAACTTCAAGTGGCCGCTTCGAGTATGGTTCTGGCGGTTAAAAAAGTAAAGCAAGTCACTAAAAGGCAGCGAAGCAGTTGGCCGGCTTTGTCTAAATTCGATTTAACCGGTACCGGCATGTACACATATACCCTTAGAGAATTGCGTCAAACCAGCAGCGGTTGAGAACATGGCTACTTAAGGCGTGTCAAAAACACCGTTAATCCAAGCGCCGATATCTTTAATTTGCTCCATCACTAATTGATGTTCCATGGGGTACGTTTTCCACTCGACCGAGTAACCTAGTTCACTTAAAACATCGACGCTTTGCTTGCCCATTGCTAGCGGTACTACGCCGTCGTAGGTTCCGTGGTTGGCGAAAATTGGCGTGGTGAGGTTGACCGAGCTGTGTTCGGCCTTGGTATTTTGGTCAAACGGCAAATAAGTCGATAGCGTCAACAAACCCGCTAGCTTTCGCTGACTCCGCACGCCGGTAAAGTAGGCCACTGCGCCACCTTGAGAAAAGCCGGCGAGAATAATATTCTCACTCGCAATGCCACTGTCAATTTGCGTTTCAACAATGGCATCAAGCATTGCTCTTGATTCAGCCATACCGACGGCATCTTGCTTGTCTTCGATACTCACGCCTTTTATGTCATACCAACCCGGCATACGCATACCACCATTGATCGTGATTGGCCGGTCTGGCGCTTGCGGAAAAATAAAGCGAATGGTCTGTTTGCCCGATAAGCCAAGCTCTGGCACGATTGGTGGAAAGTCGTTAGCACTTGCGCCTAATCCATGTAACCAAATTATGCTGTGGGTAGGCGTTCCGTCACCCTGTATAAGTTCGATCGAGTTTGCCGGTAATGTCATAGAAGTTGAATGTGATGTGAGAGATAAAAAAAGCACTAGCGCCGCCGCTAGTGCGGCGCAAGTATTAAAAGCGTAACGCCAAACCAAGCGCAGCATAACGAGGTCTATTTGTGTAACTGGCGAGCGAGCATAACAGCGGCCAATTTAGTTCTTGCGATCAAGCTTTGAACAGTCGACTCTTCGCGCGACGAATGCGCGCCTTTACCGTCAATGCCGAGGCTATCCATGGTCGGCAAGCCCGCACCTTGGGCAATAGAGCCATCAGTGCCGCCGCCAGAGTAACGTGTGCCGGTAATCGGTTCGCCTATAACCGCCGATAGAGCCATCGCCTCGGCGATAATCTCATCTACTTTTGCGTTCTCAGGCTTAACCGGGCGGTGCAATACCGTCCAGCTTTCAACCTTAGGCAGATTGGGATAGTTAGCGTTCTTGACCACAACCTTAGACGCAATCTCATTAATGTTTTGTTCTAGTTTTTGGCCCGCCTCAAGAGAGGGAAAGCGCATATCAATATAAGCATCAGCGCAGCCGGGAACAGTATTGCGTTTTTCCCCACCACTGAGTACGCCAGTATTAACCGTTACTTTCTTCTGATAGTCGGTTAACTGTTCAACCGCGATCACTTTATGGGCGAGTTCGAGGCTGGCTGAGACACCGTCTTCATGTGCCCCGCCGGCGTGTGATTCTCGGCCGGTTACTCGTAAACGAGCTTGGCCAAGGCCCTTGCGAGCTCGTGTTGCTAAGTTATTATACGTGCCTTCAAATACCAAGCCTACATCATGCTGTTTAGCTAACTCTTCGATTAGCGCTCTAGAGCCCAGTGAGCCGATTTCTTCATCACTATTGAATAGCACGGTAAGATTAGTATCGTCTAATAAGCCTTGGGCATGCAGCGCGCGCAATGCGTTAATCATGATCACCACACCGCCTTTCATGTCCGCGACGCCCGGGCCTTTTAGCACTCCGTTGTCTTCAATTTTGAGCGTTTGAAACTCATCATCTTTAGAGAACACCGTGTCCATATGCCCGTTGATCAAAACGCGATTCTTTTTCGAACCTGAACGCTTAGCCACCAAGTGGTCGGCAATTTGAATGCTGCCGCCCTGGCAACTCAGCACGTCAATATCACTCGACGAGTGTGTTTGGGTTTTAAAGCCAAGCGCGTTTAAATCATTTGATAGCCGTTCACGGTATTGATTCAGCCCTGCAATATTAGCGGTGCCGGTATTAATTTCCACATGTGTTTTTAGCTCATTGAGAATGTCATCTTGGCGCTGATCAACCCAGGCGAGTAGTTTTTGTTCTTGATCACTTAATACTGTCTCTTGGGCTAAGCTCGAACTGACAATAACAAACGGCGACGCGGCTAACACCAAAGAAACAACGGCGGTACCAATGAATGAACGTTTAAACATGAGTGAACCTTTCTAATTTAGTAATACAAGTTACGCAGCATGACCCGCGGTTATGATAAGGGTTTAAATTTAGCAACTAACATTGGCAACATGATCAAGTTGGCGATCAATGCGGTGATCATAGCTAAGGCCGTCAACACACCAAAATACATGGTTGGCACAAAGTTCGAAAAGACCATGATTAGAAAGCCGGCGGTGATCACAATCGTGGTGTAAAACATCGCCTGACCGACGTTGTTTGTTGCTTCAAATATCGCCGCGACATCGTCACTTTTATGAGCCATTTCATTTTTAAATCGGTCGATAAAGTGAATCGAATTATCAACCGCAATGCCGACGCTGATCGCCGCAATGGTAATTGTCATTAAGTCTAAAGGAATGCGAAACACGCCCATAATACCCAGCACGACACCCGCCGAAAAAACATTCGGCACGATCGTGATTAGCGCTAACTTAAGGCTTCGAAACAAGACGATAAACATCAAGAAGATAACGACAAAAACGGTGCCCAGAGTCAGTATCTGAGAACTGAACAGCGAGTTGAGCATATTATTATAAAACACTAATAAGCCCGAGATATGCACTTGTTCATTGCTTAAATCATGCTCTTCAACAAGTAGCGTTCTGATGTCGTCGATAAGTTGATTACGATCTAAGCCTTTTAAGGTTTCGAACACGCGAATATTAATATGTAATTGATTGCCATCATCTGAGATATAGGGCTTAAACAATGTTTGTTTGTTCGAGTCAGAGAGCACGTTTAGCATGAATGACAAGTCAATGTTGTCCATTGGCTTGGCATCTTTCAATCCATCAAACACACTCATTGTTGTAGCAAGGCTCATTACTTTTCCGGTTGCCTCAAGAGAGTCTAAGGATTGTTGAATAGCTTGAATCTTACGAATGCCGCCTTCATTAAACCAATACGAGGTGGCTACAATATTTTCATTCTCAGCGCCTTCATCAAACTCGTCGAACTCGTCGTCAAATTCATCATCGAATTCATCAAAAAATTCATCGCCGTCTTCAGGCGCACTGCTGGCCTCTAATTCGGGCTCGACGTCAACTGCCACGTCAGCATCGCGTGCCTTGTCCAGAAAACTCTGTGGTGCGTCGATGATAATATTCAGTGGTGTGGTGCCGCCAAGCTTGGCGTCAATCTCGACCATGCCTTGATAAATTTCGGTGCTTGGCTTGAAGTAATCAATAAACCGATTTTCAACCGTTAAATTAGCCATTCCAAAGGCGGCTACGCCACTGACAGTCACAAAGAACAGAGTCACTACTAAGCCTTTTTTATGTAAGCGCTGCGCACCGTTCAATATTGCGCTACTAAACACATCTTTGTTGGCCGCCACTTGGCGTGGTTTCATGAAAATGGTCAGCGCAGGGAAAACGATAAATGTGGTTACCACTGCCACCACGATACCTAAACACATGATCCAGCCAAAATCGATTACCGGGCGAATGCCACTAACAATCAACGACGCAAACGCCACAATTGTGGTCAGCGCGGTGTAAATGCAGGCAATGAACTTAGACCGCACAGTTTTACTCAACAGGCTTTGTTGATCTAGGCTGGGATCTAACTTAGCCAATTCGCGGTAACGCACAATTAAATGGATATTGAGCGACAAGGTAATAATTAATAGCAATGACAGAAAATTGGATGACACCACTGATATCGGCCAATTTAATAAACCCAATAAACCGACCATGGTGTAGCCCGTTACCGCACAGGTAAGCAATGGCATGATCACCCAGCCGACCTGCCTGAACGCGATTGCCAAAATCAACACGATCAAGCCCAGAGAGGCCAGGCCAAACGTCTTAAAATCTGAATTAATAAACGCTACCGAGTCAGCCACGATCATCGGTAAGCCACCTAAGAACAACTTGGCATTGGCTTGATACGGCTCCATGATAACGCGCACTTGCTCGATAAATTCGCTTTGCTTCGCTTTAAAGGCGTCGTCTTTGGACTGGTAATCGAGTGTTAAGGCAGCCAGCTCAGACTCTTGCTCGGGGCTGAGACCACTCTGCTCTCGTTGCAAACGAAGTACATTACGTTGATCTAGCAGACCCGATAACTGGGTATTGCTTTTGAGCGACACGACAATCGCGGTTGTTGAAAAATCATTACTGACAAGTAAGTCACGATACAAATCACTGTCACGAAATTCTTTTTTCGCCAGTGCGCGGTCAGTTCTTTTGTCGAGTAGGGTTTGCGTTGAGCTGGCTAATTCACCGAGAGTGACCGGCGGGCTGCGAGTTAAGGGTACATCGATGATCGATAGGACCGAACTCACTGGTTCTAAAACACGCAGCTCGTCGCTTAAGTTTTTAATCTCAGCCAAGGTTTCATCAGAAAATAAATCGCTCTTGGGTGCGTAGGTCAGAATTAGCAATTCTTCGCCACTGTACTTTGTTACTACATCTCGAAAGTACTTTAGAGATTCATCATTTTCGAGCACTAACGAATCTGACGAAGTGTCTAAACGAAAATCGTCCAAATACGGCCAAAGCATTGCTAAGACCAGTGCCACAGCGATCAACACCCACTTAGAATGCTTAAATACTAGGGTGTCGTAGAGAGAATTAGATTGAGACATAGTTTTATAAATTTAACCCGGCTAGAAAGAACTCCGCAGAGCCTTGAGGATAACCAAATAGTGCTAATTTGTCTGCGACAAAGCGAACGCTAATGAGTCGCCATTAAAAAGCCATCGGGAGCCAGTGCTCCAGATGGCTTTAACTGACAGTCAGAGGCCTATTTCGCTTTGTTTAAAAATTCGCCTTCGATTTCAATTGACACCTGAGCGCCGATCTTAGGCGCATACTTACTTAGGCCCCACACCGTTCGGTCGATCGACGTAGTCGCTGAAAAACCGATTAATGGTACTTTAGCAAACGGATGTGACGGTGTTGCTCCATTGAGCGTGGCATCTAACGTCACTTGATGAGTTTGCCCCATTAATGTTAAATCGCCATCAATAGTGAAGCTCGAACCGTCAAGTTCACTCAGCGAGGTTGCTTTAAACGTAATTGACGGGTATTCAGCTGACTTAAACCAGTCTTCAGACAACTCTTTATTAAAATCTTCTTTCTCTGGATACGGGTAATCAGTATCAATAGAGTCTACTTTGATCGTCACATCAACTGAGCTTTTCTCAAAATTCTCACTGTCGAGCGCAATATCAGCTGAGAAATCATTAAATCGACCAACGTAGGTCGAAAAACCGAAGTGACTGACCTTCCAGATCACACTGGCGTGAGACAAGTCAACGCTATAAGTACCAGTGGGCAAGCCTTCAAGTGGGTTAGCGCTGACATGCACAACATGAAATAGAGAGAAAAAAGTTAGCGCGGCGATCGACGCTCGCTTGGTGCTAGAAAAAATGGTCATAGGGGCGTTCCTTTAAATTAGTTACAGGGCTTAGTCAGCCAATATTAACACCTAGCTTGGTCAGTCTGGGTGAAACTTAATACGGGAAACAAAATAGCATTCATCATGACCGGGTGCCACGCCATTGCGAGCACACTGCAGTTATTGCTGACACCTCGCTCGGCGCAAAGAAAAGGAAATAGTTAAACGGCGCACGCCTAAGGCTTACGCCACATTAAACCCAATGTCGCTATTCGTTAGTGACCAATAAATTCTTCGGCACTCATCGACAAACAAGTGTCATCGAGCGAGCCCACTAAATCAAACTTGGAGATCGCTTTAGGTAACTCATAACGATAAAAGAATTTGCACGCGGCCAGCTTACCACTGTAGAAAGCGGTGTCAGCCGTATTTCCTTTAGCCTGCCCTTGAACTGCGGCAACCGCTTGCTTTAGCCACATCCAAGCAATGACCACGTGGCCCATGGCATCCAAGAAGATAGTCGCATTGGCCAAGGCTAAAGATGGGTCAGACGCTTTACTGACAGACTCTAAGGTCAGTTGAATTTGTTGCATCGCAGCACCTAGATCTTGGCAATGGCTGGCTAGTTCTGTATGCGCACTGGCCGCTGTGATGGTTTGAGTAACCTCTGCAGCGAGAGCCTTTAATGCTGCGCCATCGGCCATATTGACTTTTCGACCGAGAATGTCCAAACCATGTATCGCGTGGGTGCCCTCATGAATGTGATTTAAACGGTTATCCCGATAATAACGCTCTACCGGATACTCACGTGTGTAACCATAGCCACCAAGAATTTGAATCGCTAGCTTATTCGCCTCTAAACAGAACTCAGACGGCCAGGACTTGCAAATAGGCGTTAATAGCTCGAGCAATAGTGACGCACGTGCTCGTTCTTCGGCTGATTCAGACGAAGCTCGCTCGTCGAGCAAGCAGGCGGCGTATAAGATCAACGAATGAGCCCCTTCGACAAACGCTTTCTGAGTCATCAGCATGCGCTTAACATCAGCGTGTTCAGAAATCATCACCATCGGCGACTCAGGATCCTTATTGGTAAGGTGTCGGCCCTGCGGGCGATTGCGCGCATAGTCTAAGGAATAGAGATAACCACCAAGGCCAACCACGGTCGAGCCCATACCTACGGCAACACGGGCCTCGTTCATCATATGAAACATATTTGAAAGGCCTTTATTTTCATCGCCCACCAAATAACCAATGCTGTCGCCGCTCTCGCCAAAATTCAACAAGCAGTTAGTGGTGCCTTTGTTGCCCATTTTATGGTTCAAACCAGCCAACGCAATGTTGTTAGAGTCACCAATCGAGCCATCATCATTGACTCGATGCTTGGGCACCAGAAATAGCGAAATGCCTTTTACACCCGCCGGGCTACCGGGTATTTTCGCCAATACCATATGAACGATATTGTCGGTCATTTCGTGATCACCGGCCGAAATCCACATTTTAGTTCCGGTGATATTGTAACTACCGTCGTCTTGCTTTTCAGCTTTGGTTCGAATATCTGACAACGATGAACCCGCCTGCGGCTCAGATAAGCACATGGTTCCATACCATTCACCAGCGACCATTTTCGGCATGTACTTAGCTTTCAAGTCATCGGAGCCGCACGCATTAAGCATATTAGTCGCGCCCTGAGTCAGAAATATATAACTGGTCACTGAGGTATTCGCGGTTACAAAAATCGCACTTAATGATTGGTGCACCACCCAAGGGAGCTGCATGCCCCCCATTTCGTAATCGTAGCCGCTGGCAAAAAGGCCGGCGTCTTTATACGCCGTTAGCGCTTCCTTGACTTCGGGAATTATTTCAACTTTACCATCCACGTACTTGGGTTCATTTTGATCTAAATGCCCAGCAAAAGGTTGAAATATGTCTTGCGCCATAGATTGAGACAAATCCAAGATCGCGGCAACCGACTCGCGATCATAATCACTATAGCGCTCTCGTTCTAGCAACTCGTCAAGGTTATGAGTTTCATACATTAAAAAGTCGAGATCACGGCGATTTACAATAGTAGACATAGAGATTCCTTTATCAACTGATAAACAGATTTTAGAGAGTTAACTATGAAGAGATATCAACAAATCAACACAGTATTATTCATGCATTATATTCTACGTTTTCATTCAACATGTGAGCTATGACATTTTGCTTTATTTAATGTGCTGGAGTCGCCATTGCTTGATTGACATGCGCTCGACTAAGGCTCAAACTGAGCCTATGAAATCAAGTGCCACGATCCAACAAGCAATACTGAACGGTAGTCATACTGCCGTGATGATTCTATGTGATCGTTGGAAACGCTTAACTAATTCACATTTACGATGTGTGTTTTGACTTTATTTTAAAGTAGAGAGATTCAAAACCGCATTCCATAACAGGGTGCGGTTTTTTTTTACACGATTCTGGCTCCACAAGTACGGTATGCCACCCATAGCAACTATTTATATTACCCATAATTACGATTGATCAATCAGAGACCACGGTCATGAAACCCGACACCGTTAAAACAAAACGATTTAGCTTAGCTAGCCTTGCGATACCTGTTTCATTTGTTATCGTCTTGGTGATTTGGACCACCACGCCACTGGCTATTCAATGGAGCTCAGCCGGAGCACCTATGACTAGCGCCTTGCTTAGGATGCTGATCGGAGTGGTATTTTGTGGTTCGGCGGTGATCTTTATGACGTCAAAGTTCAGAACCGATTCAGCGGCCAAAAAAGTCTACTTGGTTGGCGGCGTATCGATTTTCGTTTGCATGAGCTTATTTTACGCGGCGGCGCAGCAAATTCCGTCAGGCTGGATTGCCGTACTATTCGGTCTTTCACCACTAGCAACAGGCCTTTTTTCAGCACTAGTTGAGCCTGAAACAAAACTAACACCGAGTCGAATACTTGGGCTAATTCTAGGTTTAGCCGGTTTATATCTGGTTTTTTCTGCTGGGCTAAATTTTGCTGACGCGTCGATTGAAGGCGTCGTGTTGACCTTGGTTGCGGTTCTTCTATCATCTGGAACCTCTGTAATTACGCGGCAACTGGTCAAAGACCTCGATTTGCCCGGCATGCAAATTACCACCGGCAGCTTAATTGTCGCAATTCCTTTTTTCGCCATCGCCATGCTGATACTTGAGCCAGAGTTGAACTTTAATTTCACACAAAAAGCCTGGAATGCCGTGTTCTACTTGGGTGTAATTGGTACCGGTGTTGGCTTTACGCTTTATTACTATTTGCTCAAACACGTTACGGCGAATCGTATCTCGTTAATTACCTTAGTCACGCCGATCTCAGCGCTATCGGTCGGAAGCTGGTTGAATAACGAACCCATCGTTCCCGAAGTTTGGATGGGGGCATCGCTAGTGTGTATTGGCTTATTACTCTATGAATTCAAACCGAAGCTAGGTTTAGGTAAACTATAGCCATGAGCGAAACAATAAATACGGCGGGTGATCACTCTAAATCACTTTTAATTATCGCGCACACACCGTCGCCAAACACGCGCGAGATGGCCAAAGCGGTTCTAGAGGGTGCTCAGAATGAGGTGATTGGGCAGGTTAAATCAAAACTTGTCTCGCCATTCGATTGCGACCATAAAATGGTACTCGAAAGTGACGGCTTAATATTACTCACTACCGAGAACTTTGGGTATATGAGCGGCGCGCTTAAAGATTTGTTTGATCGCGTTTATTATCCATGCTTAGCGGAACCAACACTCAACGATGCTAAGCCATTCGCGCTCATCATTAAAGCCGGGCTTGACGGTACTGGCACCCAAGCCTCGGTTACTAAAATCACCAGCGGCTTAAAATGGCGACAAGTTCAAGCCGCTACACTGTGTAAGGGCGAATTCGAATCGAGTTTTTTAGATAAATGCCGACACCTTGGTTTAACCATTGCCGCCAGTTTAGACGCAGGCATCATCTGAGGCGCCAACGGCATCATCGCCGGCTCTCTCGAATCTCAGATGACTCACCAATATTCCAACAAATTACATAGCCCAACGCTGGAGAACTCCATGAACAAACAAACAGAAATTGAAGCCGCCGCTTTCCGTCGATTGCTTGAGCACCTTGATAGTCGCAAAGATGTTCAAAACATCGACATAATGAACTTGGCTAACTTTTGCCGCAACTGTTTAGCCAAATGGTATTCAGCCGCCGCGACAGATCTAGGCGAAGA
>JALZVW010000163.1 GCA_023301745.1 Arenicella sp.
CTCGGGCACTTTAAGGCGCAGCAGCTTGAAGACTTAGAACAAGTCCACTCAGAACTCAAACGCATTCAACCCGCTGAGCTTCTAGTAACAGAGCAAAATCCAGCGATCAACGAGGCGTCGACCGGTATTGCCACACGCTCAGTACCTAACTGGTATTTCGACTTTGATGTGGCCAATGAGCTGCTATGCCGTCAATTTAATACTAAAAACTTAGTCGCATACGGTTGCCAAGATTTCCCGCTGGCTGTTTCAGCAGCGGGTGCTTTATTACAATACACCAAAGACATGCAGTACGATTCAGTGCCGCATATCACTGATTTCACCATTTCTCAGAAAAGTGATTTTCTGATCATCGATGCAGCGAGTCGCCAAAATCTAGAAATTGAAACAAACTTATCCGGCGGCCGAGACTTCACTCTAGTTGCCTTAATGGATAAGTGCGCTAACCCAATGGGAGCACGCCTTTTACGTCGTTGGTTACATGGCCCTATTTCAGATCGAAACATCTTAAGCGCTCGGCAACTGGCTGTCGGCGAGTTTATTGAACGTATAGACCAGAACGCGGTGCATGACCTTCTGCGAAAATGCGGTGACATCGAACGAATACTCACTCGCATTGCGCTTAACAATGCCCGCCCGCGAGACTTGGTTCGCCTGCGTCAAGCATTGCATTGCCTGCCGGCGTTGAGCAACTTACTGTCAATCGCAGATACCGAGCTACTGAGAAGTCTAAGCCATACACTTGGTCCGTTTAATGCCCCCCAACAGCTACTCGACGCGTCCATCTTGGATGAACCGGCTGCAGTGATTCGTGACGGCAATGTCATTCGCCCTGAGTTCGATGCTGAGTTTCAAGAACTCCATACACTGAGCAAAAATACGGGCGAGTTCTTAGTTGAACTTGAACAACGTGAACGCCAACAAACCGGCATTGGAACCTTACGAGTCAAATATAATCGTGTTCATGGCTTTTATATAGAAATGAGTAAAGCACAAGCTCTCGAGGTGCCCGAGCACTATATTCGCCGACAAACACTGAAGAACGCTGAACGCTTCATTACTGAAGAACTTAAAGAATATGAAGACAAAGTACTCAGCGCTCGTGAAAAAGCCCTAGCTCGCGAAAAATATTTATATCAAAGCGTCATAGATCAATTGCAGCCGGCTCTTTTAGATATGCAGGCAATGGCCCAGGCTTTAGCACAACTCGATGTACTGAGTAACTTCGCCGAGCGCGCAGTGGCATTAAATTTTTGCCGACCTAGCTTATCGGACAAAACCGGAATTCATATTCTTGAAGGCCGCCACCCGGTGGTCGAAGCCAATCAGTCTCAGCCCTTTATCGCCAATGACTTAGACCTGAATAACGACACACGCATGCACGTTATTACCGGCCCAAACATGGGCGGAAAAAGCACTTACATGCGTCAAAACGCGCTCATAGCATTGCTCGCGTACACTGGCAGCTATGTGCCCGCAAGCGCTGTAACTATTGGCCCTATTGATCGTATATTTACGCGTATCGGGGCGGCTGATGACTTAGCCGGCGGGCGATCTACGTTCATGGTCGAAATGACTGAAATGGCCAATATACTGCGCAACGCAACCGAAAATAGCCTAGTCTTGGTTGACGAAATTGGTCGAGGCACTAGCACCTATGATGGTTTATCTCTGGCGTGGGCTTGCGCATTAGATCTAGCTCAGCGGCTTAAAGCATTTAGTTTGTTTGCCACGCATTATTTCGAAATTACCGAATTGGCAGACCAACTAGAAAATGTCAACAACGTGCATTTAGATGCCGTAGAGCATGGCCAAGATATCGTCTTCATGTACCACGTAAAAAAGGGGCCGGCCAATCAAAGCTATGGCATTCAAGTGGCGCGTCTGGCAGGGCTACCGAATCAGGTACTCCAAACCGCTGAAAATAAACTACGCACTCTCGAAGAAGAAGCAAGTAAATCACTGCCGGCAGGGTCTCATCAACACAGCATGAACTTCGCAGCGCCCGAGCCTGTTCACGAAAACATGCTTGAGAAAAAGCTAAAATCGATTAATCCCGATGAATTAAATGCTCGCCAAGCATTAGACCTATTGTATGAATTGAAATCGACTTTAAACTAACAGACCAAACACGATTGATTTAGCATCGCCTTGACCATAAAATACGCGCTGCTTAAAATCATCGATAGAGAACGCTCCGGAGACCCCGATGACCTATGTTGTAAAAGAAGAATGCATTAAGTGTAAGTACACAGATTGCGTAGAAGTATGCCCTGTCGACTGCTTTCACGAAGGCCCTAACTTTTTGGTTATTGACCCAGAAGAATGCATTGATTGCAGCTTATGCGAGCCTGAGTGCCCGGTAGGTGCGATTGTCGCAGACGACGACTTGGAAACCAAAGATGAACACTACCTTGAGCTTAACGAAGAACTGTCAGCTATTTGGCCAGTGATTACTGAAAAGAAGCCGGCCCTTGACGACGCCGATGAATGGGCTGAGAAAGACGGCAAGCTAGAATTACTTGAGCGTTAACAAACAAACGGTTAATGCTATACGACAACATTAAAAAAGGAGCCAGTAGGCTCCTTTTTTATTACCTTTGCTTGACTCTTTAGCTAAGGTTTAGCTAAAGAGATCGAGCTGAAACTTCAGCTAACTTGCGTCATTTTCAATCCCTAAACGACGAATCAATTCGGCAGAAGGTAGGTAGCCTGGCGTTAAAGTTCCATCGTCGAATATGATGGTTGGTGTGCCACGAACACCAACTTGTTGCCCTAGACTATAGGTTTCAGACACCGGATTAGCACAGGTCGCAGCCGGTACAGAGCCACCTGATTTAGCGGTGGTTAAGGCCGATTGCTGATCATCATTGCACCACACCGATACATACTTCTTATGGCTCTCAGAGCCGACCCCAGCTCGAGGAAACGCCAAATATCGCACCTGGATACCAGCGTCAGTCAAGTCTGCGACTTCGTTGTGCAATTTTCGACAATAACCACAATCAATATCAGTGAACACCGTAATGTGGCGCTTAGCGTCCTTAGGACCAAAGACGATCATTTTACTGGTCGGGACTTCATCAATTACTTTTGCGACTAGCTCAGCTTGAGCCACATCACCCAAATTAACCTGCTCTTTAGTATCAAGTAACTCACCGATCAAAACGTGATCACCGGCCACATAGACAAAAGCATAGTTGCCTTGGAACTCCATTCGATAAACACCATCGGCTGGTGTCGACACTATTTCGGCTTCACCAGCCGATGGAATCATTTTAATAAGCTCTGTACGAACCTGCTCAATTTCTTGATCATTCGACGCAGCATGAGCGATCACTGACGTCACGCTGAGCACAGCAGTGAGCGTTATTAATAAAGTTTTTAATGTCTTAGTCATGGTTATCCCTAAACGTTGGGTTTAATTAATATTAATTGTATTTTCATTAGAGACTGTTAATCCCTAAAGTTATTAAATTGAAGTGGAATACCCACATCAGCCTCGCGTAAAAACGCCATAACCTGCTGTAAATCATCGCGCTTCTTGCCGGTTACTCGAAGTTGATCGCCTTGTATGGCGGTCTGAACTTTGAGCTTCTTATCTTTAATTTGTTTAACTAGTTTACGCCCTAAATCGGAGTCAATACCCTCTTTAAGGTCAATTATCTGCTTAGCTTTTGCACCGCCTACTTCTTCGATTTCTCGGTAGTGCAAACAACTTAAATCCAACTTTCGCTTGGCCAGTTTTTCACATAGTACATCAACAGCCTGTCTGACCTGAAAATCATTATCGGCAAATACCGTCAAGGTATCTGTAGATAGCTCAACTCGCGCATCAGTGCCTTTAAAGTCAAAGCGCGTGGCTAACTCTTTATTTGCCTGGTGCAGACCGTTGGTCAATTCTGGCTTATCTATCTCGGATACAATATCAAATGATGGCATAATGGTGATCAATAAATCGTAAGTAGTTAATTAGGCAGTGCAACTTGGCGCTATATTATTCACAACTTAACATCATCGTTAAGCTAGCAAATAAACAATCTCCAGCTTTATAATTGCTACCAAGATTCAGACTCTAGCACAGCATTCATTAGCAACCCATTAGATTACCGAAACAAATATAATATCTCCTTGTCAAAGACCTATATATAGCCCCTATTCTTACAAAAAACATATGCTGTCACGAATATTAACAATTGCCATTTTCACGCTATTTAGTTATAGCTTTAATAATACAGCCGACGCGGCCATTTATGTTTATGAAGCGCCTAACGGTAGCAAGGTAATTACCGACAGTCGTATCAAAAAGCCAGGCTACAAACTTAAAAAAAGTTACGCCACGAAACCCTATCGATCAGGTGGGCAAAGCTCGCCCTACCACTTTAAGACTGTCAAATCTAAATATGATGCATTGATCGTGAACACGGCGTTAAAGTACGATTTAGAGCCAAGTTTTATTAAAGCTGTTATTCATGTCGAATCGGCCTTCGACAAATTTGCGTTGTCACACGCTGGCGCCATGGGATTAATGCAATTAATGCCAGCTACCGCGTCTAGCTATCAGCTAAAACAAGACCACTTCAACCCTAATAGAAATGTGGAAGCCGGAGTCCAACATATCAAAGACTTGATGGAGCGCTATGGCAGCGATAAGCGTTTATCGCTGGCGGCTTATAACGCTGGCGCGGGTGCCGTGAGCAAGTACAAAGGCGTGCCACCATATGAAGAAACGCAAGACTACATTAAAAAAGTTATGAGACTATATAAGCTCTATAAAAAGGAGATTTAAATAATCAGCCTCGACCGGCCTAGCCTTAGACCTAACAATAATGGCATTGCTCATGCTCGAATTTTTCAATCACACCGCGCACTCAATTATCGTTAGCTTCTGACTCCAAACGAGCGGCAATCATGATTTTCTTCATAGTGAAAACCGCTTCATAAAAGCCGGTCATTGCCGCTCTGGCAACAATTGAATGCCCAATATTAAGGCAAACAAGTTCGGGAATTTGTGCGATTTGAACTACGTTTTGATAATGCAATCCATGCCCGGCATTAACTTGTATGCCGATACTATGAGCAAAGGCAGCACCTTTGCGAATTCGATCAAGCTCCGATTCACGTTGATCTTCAGCGCAGTCAGCATAACCACCAGTATGTAACTCGATGATCTCTACACCCAAATCTTTAGACGCTTGAATTTGCTCGTCAACAGGGTCGATAAAAAGCGAGACCTTAATACTATGCTCCTGTAATGCACCAACAAAGTCACCCAACTCGACGATATTTTTTACCACATCTAAGCCACCTTCAGTGGTTAGTTCGGCGCGTTTTTCAGGCACAATACAACACTCGTGAGGCTTGACTATTTGAGCAATCTTGAGCATTTCATCCGTCGCGGCCATCTCAAAATTCATCGGCAAATCAACATTGCCTCGAATGCTGTAAACATCATGATCTTGGATGTGGCGGCGATCTTCTCGCAAATGCACTGTTACGCCATCTGCGCCCGCTTTACGGGCAATATCGGCGGCTTGCATAGGGTCAGGATAGCTTGTTCCACGCGCTTGACGTAAGGTGGCAATATGGTCAACGTTGACGCCTAATTGAATGGTGTGATGTTCGCTCATTTTCTCTAATTAGTAATTCTTTTTTAAAGGCACAAGTTTTAACGCCCTTTCGGGTAAAATAATTCTCGGCTAATAATAGGTTTGCGACCTAATGTTTGTGACAATATATCACGCATCAACTGCTTACCCTGGGAGACTTCTTCGTTGCTTAGCGTCATAAGGCTCTGAGTATTTAAAGATTTTATAACTCGGCCGGTGAATGCCATTCGCTGCGGCCCACCCAAACGAATAAAACCTTGGGTTGGTTGGTAGCGATAAAAACCATGATCCTCGATCAGAGTTTTGCCATCGGCTTCAAAATCAAAGTTAATTTGGTACCCTGTCTCTTTCATGACCGCTTGCTCAAATTTTCGCAGCACGAGCGGCAAAACTTCTTCGCTGCTTGCTTCCGACAAAGCCATGATGGTTGAGTGGTATCGGTCGAAAAGCGCGGCATGAGGGTCGTGGCGATGAAGCAAATTAACAATCAACTCATTACAATAAAAGCCGCAAACTAGGGCGTCGCCTCGCAGCTCATGGTCGATAAGATTGTAATCAGTTTGGTCTATTTCAGCAGCGGTTAAGATTGGTAATTCACCTTTCCCAGTCCAACTAACTAAGATCGGCTGAAACGGCATAAGAGACCCTTTAAGCTTCGACTTTATGCGCCTTGCGCCCTTGGCCATTAAGCCTAAACGTCCGTATTCACGTGTGAGAATTTCAACAATCCATGACGTTTCACTATATGGGCGATTCACTAAAACGTAAGCTCGCTGCTGATGAATGCGCATAAAAATTGCCTAGTCAGGTAAGCTAAATCTTACTTAAGGTCTTCATCGTAACCTAAACTATACAAGTCACGAGCGTTATCAGACCAGCCAGAACGCACCTTCACAAAAAGCTCGAGAAATACTTTCTTATCTAATAAGGTCTCGCAATTTTTACGGGCGTAAGTCCCAATATTTTTCAGAGCTTCACCGCCTTTACCAATAACCATGGCTTTATGCGAGTCTTTCTCGACCCATATATCGGCCCCTATCTGGGCTTTGCCATCTTTGATCTGAAATTCAGTAATTTCTACAGCGGTTGCATAGGGTAGTTCATCACCCAGGCGACGAAATAATTGTTCGCGAACTAACTCAGAAACTAAGAAACGAAAGCTTCGATCGGTAATTTGGTCTTCGTCAAAACCGGCCTCTTGATTCGGCAAATAAGAGGTGAGTACTTCCATCAAGCGGTCAACATTATCATTGCCTGGCTTGGCGATTGCGCACACTGGAACAATTTCAGCAAAATTATAAAGTTCGGCGGATTCGGCGATTAATGGCAGAACGTCATTAACCGACTTAAGCTTATCCAGCTTATTGATTAATAAAATCACAGGTATAGTGACATTTTCTAGCGCCTGCAGAACATGCCTATCACCTTCTGTCCAACCTGTCGCTGTGATCATAAAGCAAACGGCATCAACACCGTCAATACTTGAAATCGCCGTTTTATTTATGACACGGTTAATCGTTTTACGATTTGATTTTTTTAACACCGAATGAATACCCGGAGTATCAACGAATACGATCTGTTTATGGTCGTCAGTATGAATACCTAAAATGCGATGCCGCGTTGTTTGAGGTCGATGAGAGGTAATACTGATTTTCTGCCCAATAATCCGATTCATTAAGGTAGATTTACCCGCATTCGGTTTGCCAATAATAGTGACAAATCCAAATTTAAACTTTTTACTCATTAGGCTTTTCTCAATTTATTAAAATTCGACTCAAGAAATAAGCCAAGTACTTGTTCTGCAGCAGATTGTTCTGCATTTCTGCGCGAGTAGGCTGTCGCTCTGGAGCGCAGTTGCAGTTCCGATAAAGCACATTCTACCGTAAATTCTTGTTCATGTTGCTCGCCGACTGTCTCAACAATGTCGTACCTAGGTAACTCAAAACCTTGCTTTTGCATGGCTTCTTGCAGGCGACTTTTGGGATCTTTAAAGGTTGACACCTCAGAGATGCCGTCGAACTGTGCCTTAAAGTTGCGGTGAATGAAATTACTGGCAACGTCAAAATTTGCATCTAAGTACAAGGCTCCAATGATGCTTTCTACCGTGTCGGATAAAATAGAGTCACGGTTAAACCCACCACTTTTCAGCTCGCCCTCGCCCAGAATTAAATACTCACTCAAACCTAATTTTCGCGCCACAATAGCCAGCGTTTCTTTACGAACTAGACTAGAACGCATTCGGCTAAGCTTACCTTCAGCCAACTTAGGAAAATTCTCATACAACCACTCAGCAACCACAAAACCGAGGATACTGTCACCTAAAAACTCGAGGCGCTCGTAATTTTTTGCGCCTTTACTGCGATGCGTTAGGGCCAGAGTTAGTAGTGACTTATCAGTGAATTCATAGTCGAGCTTACGCATTAATGCGGCTAATTTATCCAAAGCTAGAAACCAAATTTATATAAATCACTGACATTACTATTTCTTGACGCACTTACC
>JALZVW010000164.1 GCA_023301745.1 Arenicella sp.
ACGGAGAAGTGGCCGAGTGGCTGAAGGCGCTCCCCTGCTAAGGGAGTATAGGGTTTATAGCTCTATCGAGGGTTCGAATCCCTCCTTCTCCGCCATTTAGTGACTCCGCCCTGGTAGGGCGGAGTTTATTAAATGGTAAGTAAACTAGCCTGTGATTTTGAACTGTGAAGCATCAGCTAGCATGATTTTAGAAGACACTAGAGGCATAGACAAAGTGTCTATTAGGGCGAGCGCTATAAACTAAGCCTTAGTCATATAACACCAAGTTTCATGGCTGGTGAAATATGTTGAAAAAGGCGTTGATTAATTTGATAGTTTGCATTAATCTCTCGCCACTTGAAGCGGCTTGGGTCGTTAAAGTAGAGTAATATGTTTTAATAAATATTTGTAGGTCGCTCACTCTATCGAGCGCCTGCAGCTAATTAAGCTAAGCCGAACAGAGTTCGTTATTAGCTTAATTAGCAAATTGTAAGAGATACGCGCATGTAGCTCAGCTGGATAGAGTACCTGGCTACGAACCAGGTGGTCGGAGGTTCGAATCCTTCCATGCGCACCATTATAGATAAGCGGGATCAATCATTTAGGTTGGTCCCGTTTTTTTATGGCTGAGTACTCGGCCGTTGTGTTAGGCAATTGCATTTTCTAATATGAGTGCCGGTTGGCGAAAAGGCGGTCTTGCGCAGCAGAGGCTTTTTCATTGCACGGCTTGTGTTTTCCGGCAGACTGGCTGAAACGGTCTTCTCGATTTGACAGTGTTTTTCAAGGCTTTTACTTTTCTCTCTTTGGTAAGTTTGGCCTTGGTAGTATCATTGACGCCTAAAATTTATCGACATTCCCATCATTAGGAGGGCATTCTGTGCTCAAAGCATTACTTAAGTTGATCGTTGAAAAAGACGGTTCCGATTTGTACTTATCATCTGGTGTTCAACCCTCAATGAAGGTTCAAGGAAAGCTATTTAAAATTGGTAAGCAGCTCTTAAGCGGTGCCGATGTAGAGAAGCTTGCGCTTGAAGTAATGAATGCTGAGCAAGCTAAAGCATTTGAGCAAAAGCCTGAAATGAACCTGGCCATTGATGAAGCGGATATTGGCCGGTTTCGTGTCAACGTGTTTCGCCAACGCAACGATATGGCAATGGTAATACGAGTGATTAAAACCGAGCTCCCGAATTATAAAAAGCTGGGTCTTCCTGAGAAGTTAACCGAACTTGTGATGGCAAAGCGGGGCTTAATGATTTTCGTAGGCGGCACGGGGTCAGGCAAATCAACTTCCTTGGCGGCTTTGATCGACTATCGCAACCAAACGCATGCGGGGCATATTATTACGATCGAGGATCCCATTGAGTTTATTCATCCGCACAAACTGAGCATCGTTAACCAACGTGAAGTCGGAGTCGACACAGATAGCTATCAAGATGCGCTCGAAAACACCTTGAGACAAGCGCCAGATGTCATTCTAATTGGCGAAATTAGAAATCGCGAAACAATGGAGCACGCATTAGCGTTTGCCGAAACCGGGCACCTTTGTTTATCAACGCTGCACGCCAACAATGCTGACCAAGCATTGGATCGTATTATTAATTTTTTTCCCGAAGAGAGGCATAAGCAGTTATTCACTGATATTTCGTTGAACCTCCAAGGAATTATTTCGCAGCGTCTGATTCCTACTGTTGATGGCGGCCGCGCCGCGGCGGTAGAGATACTAACCGGTTCGCCACGCATGAAAGATCTTATTAAGGACGGCAAAGTTACTGAAATTAAAGCGGCGATGGCGCTATCTGAAGCGTATGGTATGCAAACGTTTGATTTGGCGTTGTTGAATCTTTTCAACGAAGGACGAATCAGCGAAGAAGAAGCGTTGAAAAATGCAGACTCGCCGAATAACTTACGTCTCAAATTGAATAACGCTAAGGGGTTCTCATCGAGTGCAAGCTTCGAATTAGAAATGGAGCCTGAACCTGAAGATGAGGAAGACGGTGAAGATGAACCCGATAATGGATTTGGCCAAGTATTTAGCGGCTAACGGCTCTATTGATGAGGCCGCCTTAATGCGTCGGTGGCCTTTTTCTGTGGATGTGGCATGCTTAAATTATGATAGAAAAAATACATATCGCGGTAGACGATCTGAGTGACGGCAAGGTGGTTCAATTGCTGCAGAGTCATCGTCAAGAGATGCTCAAACATTCTCCGCCAGGCAGTGTTCATGCCTTAGATGTCGACGCTATGCATGCCCCAGGCCTTACATTCTGGAGTGCGTCGGTCGGTAGCGCCATCGCGGCTTGTGGGGCGTTGAAGCAATTGTCTGATGATCATACAGAATTGAAATCGATGAAAGCGTCTGATGAGTTTGTCGGCAAAGGAATAGGGCGTGCGTTGTTGCTTCACCTGTTGTCGCAAGCGAAACGGCGTGGCTATACAAGAGTTAGCTTGGAAACCGGTACTATGGATGCATTTCTGCCGGCTAGAGGCTTGTATCACTCGGCTGGATTTACAAACTGCGAACCATTTGGTGACTACGTTTATGATCGCCACAGTGTGTGCATGACCCTCGTTATTTAGCCCAACATAACCCTAATTTACCCACAGACCCGAAATAAATATGTCACCAATTTTTGAAGAGCTGGATTACGAGAAAACGCCCTTAGGCGAGATTAGTTTGCGAAAACGAACAGAGCCTCGTTTAGATAATGTGCTCATTTATGAAGTGAAACTTGGTGATGAGTTTCTTATGTCTAGCTTGTTTGTTGAGGCTGAAGAGCAACTGACTAAGCTTGGCCTGCACAGAGTAAAAGAAAATGGTCATCGACATGATCTCAATGTCGTCGTCGGCGGGCTTGGTTTGGGCTACACAGCGTTAACGGCTGTACACGACCCAGATGTCGGTCGCTTAAGAACGATTGATGTAATGGCCCCGGTAATTCGTTGGCACCAACAGGGCTTGTTGCCAATCGGCGATGAATTGGCCGTTAACCCTAAAAGCGAACTAATACACGGGGACTTCTTTGCTATCGCGACCGATGATAAGCCCGGAGTGCTAAACGAGACTCAGGTGCATGCAATTCTATTAGATATAGATCATTCTCCGAGCCATTGGCTAAATCAAGGCAATAGCGGTTTTTATAATCGTGAATCGTTAGTCAAAATGAAAGCCAAAATCGTTCCCGGAGGCGTATTCGGATTATGGTCAAATGAGCGCCCAGACGCCGAATTCACTAAATTGCTGAACGAGGTTTTTAGCGATACTGAAGAACATGTGGTCGAATTCCCCAACCCGTATTCGGGCGGGGTTTCGATTAACTCGGTTTATGTTTCAACCGTCTAGAGCGCTAAGCGGGTGAGTGCCGTAGATTAGATCTCAATTCGTTCTTCCTCCGGAGCTTGGACCCCAAACGAGAGTTCGCCACTGGTATACGTGGTTCCGAAGGTTTTGCTCAGCGTGGCCACTTGGCGTACCGCAGACACCAGCTGCTCTTCAGTAAGCTCTGCCAGTGGGTGTATGTAGGTTGAAAATAGTAAGCCACTGCCAATCGCATAGCGGGCATCTAATGCGAGATGATAATTTGATACCAACGATGCAATGATTTGCTGCTCTGAGAGTTTGCTTGCTTCGATGACTGGTGAGACTAAGCGCATTCTGTTTGCGGCACTGTCTGACACCATCGTAATGCTGATTCCATCGAAGACAAAGTTTAAGTTATTGTCTGAACCTTCTGTTTTTTCAACAAGCCTTTTTATGATGTTCGCCATCTTTTCTTGGGTCATGCCTGCATTCTGTGTCTGCTGTGGTTCTGACGGTTTGGCCGCGGGATCTTCCGATTGAGCATGAGTGTGGCTGCTGGATATCAATATCGACAGGCCCATAAGTAATATAGTGAATTTCATGATGGTATTTCGGTCCTTTTAAATGTGGCTGATTCTGGTTCGTTTGCGACTACGTGTTACCATAGACCTTTATCAGTTACAGTCGATTACAAGTCAATGAAAGTTCATGTTTTTTGCGTTGGTGGCACCATCGATAAAATTTATTTCGATGCTAAGAGTGAATATGAAGTGGGCGCGCCTGCGATTGCTAAAATGCTGAGCCAAATAGCGGTGAATTTAGATATCGAAGTCACCTCCTTGATGGCCAAAGATAGTCTAGACATGACCGATGATGACCGCTCTGTCATCGCCAATGCGGTTAAGAATTGTGATGCCAGCAAGATTATTATTACCCATGGAACCGACACTATGCCAGATACGGCTCGCTCGTTAGGCGATCTTACTGATAAAGCGGTTGTGCTGACCGGGGCGTTGGCGCCAGCCATATTCAGAGATAGCGATGCCATGTTTAACGTTGGTGGGGCATTGGCCGCCGTGCAGGCCTTGGATAGCGGTGTCTATATTGTTATGAACGGTGAGCTTTTTGATGCCATGAATGTTCGCAAAGATGTTGAAAATAATTGTTTCATGAGACTTAGCTGATTAATTTCGCTTTTTTCTGGCCAAAGCTTAGGCTGTGGTCAATAGTTTGAAATAAAAACGGCCGCAATTGCGGCCGTTTTTATCGCGATGACTAATGCGAGCTCTTGCGTGTCAAATTCACGAAACCAATAGCTTGTTAACCAGTTTTACATAGTTTGCTGGATCTTTGATTTGAGCGCCTTCACTTAAGGCCGCTTGATCAAACAGTACGTGAGCCCAGTCAGAGAATGAGTCATCGTCAGCGTCTAGTTGCTTAATGATCGCGTGATCGGGGTTTAGTTCAAGAATTGGCTTGCTTGATGGTGCGTCTTGGCCCATGGCTTTCATTATTCTCTCTAAGTTTGCACCTGGGTCAGTTTCATCGGCAACGAGGCATGCGGGCGACTCTGTTAGGCGGTTGGTCAGGCGCACTTCTTTAACCGAGTCGCTGAGAACCTCGGCGAGTTTTTCGGTGACCGATGACAACTCAACCTTCGCCTCTTCTTGTTCTTTCTTTTCGTCATCAGAAAGGTCTAGGTCGCCTTTGGTGACCGACTTAAGCGGCTTTTCATTGTGCTCTACGAGACTGCTAACCAGCCATTCGTCGACTGGGTCACTCAATAACAACACTTCGATTCCTTTCTTGGTAAACATCTCCAAATGAGGTGAGCCTTTGGCTGCTTGATAACTTTCGCCGGTAATATAATAAATCGCGTCTTGATCATCGCTCATACGTTCTACGTATTGATCTAACGATACTGATTGCTCGTCATTGTCGTTATGCGTGCTAGCGAACTTCAGAAGAGGAGTGATGTTATCTTTATTTGCCGCGTCTTCTACTACACCTTCTTTGATTACTTGACCAAATTCAGACCAAAAGCCCTGAAACGCCTCGGCGTCGTCTTTCGCTATGCGTTTTAATTCATCCAGAACACGCTTAACTGCTCGGCCCTTAATTTTTTGCACATCGCGATCACTTTGCAGTATTTCGCGTGACACATTCAGTGGTAAATCTTGTGAATCGATAACACCTTTGACGAAACGCAGGTAGTTTGGCATCAAGTGCTCAGCGTCATCCATAATGAATACACGGCGAACATACAGCTTAATACCTTTCTTGTTTTCGCGGTTCCATAGATCAAACGGCGCTTTCTTTGGAATAAACAATAGCGAGGTGTATTCCATGTTGCCCTCTACTTTGTGGTGAAGCGTAGATAGCGGCGGCTCCATGTCATAGCTCAGGCCTTGGTAAAAGCTTTGGTATTCTTCATCTGTGATGTCTGATTTTGCGCGTGCCCATAACGCTGTGCCGGTGTTGACTGTTTCAAATTCGGCCTCAACACCTTCTTGCGGCTTACCTTCGTCGTCTAGTGGCGCTGTGCCAAGCATCTTGATTGGCAGGGAAATGTGCTCAGAATATTTGTTGATAATGTGTTTTAGACGAAAGTCATCTAAATATTCATTATCATCTTCGCGAAGATTAAGCGTAATTGAGGTGCCTACCGTCGCTTTTTCGGTTTCGCCAATAGTGAATTCACCTTTGCCATCAGATTCCCAAATCACTCCTTTTTCGTCACCTGCTCGTCGAGTGCGCACGGTAACTTGGTCTGCAACCATAAATACCGAATAGAAACCAACACCGAATTGGCCAATTAGATTGACATCGTCGCTATCACTTTTATTCGCTTCAATCGCCTGCATGAATTTCTTAGTGCCAGAACGCGCGATGGTACCAATGTTGTCAATAACCTCGTCGTGATTCATGCCAATACCGTTATCACTAATGGTAATGGATTTCGCTTCTTTATCGGTAGTGATCGTGACGGCTAACTCTTCTTCGTCATTGAGCAGAGCGGCGTTCGTCAGCGCCTCGAATCGTCGTTTATCGATCGCGTCTGAGCTATTCGATATAAGCTCACGAAGAAAGATTTCTTTTTGGCTATAAAGAGAGTTAATCATTAAGTCTAAAAGCTGACTAATTTCTGTTTGGAAAGCGTGGGTTTGCGGTTTGCTCATAATCTTAATAAGGTGATGTTTGTTAGGTTTGTTTATAGGATCCTTAATAAGGATCTAAGTAGATAATTTCAAGCCGATAAAAATAACCTTTTTTTTGAACTTTTTGTTGACGACATTCGGTTGTCTGAGTATAGTCGCGCCTCAATGATTTACAGCGTCATTCGCTTTTTGACTCCCAAGAGCAGCTGATATGAGTTTTTCTCAAATTAGCGGTTCGGAAGCGATTAAAATGACACACACCGTCGGGGTGTAGCGCAGCCTGGTAGCGCATCTGGTTTGGGACTAGAGGGTCGTAGGTTCGAATCCTATCACCCCGACCATTTTTGTGAGTTGTTTGGTAGCAAGCTTAGTATTAAGAAACGACGTTCGTTTCCGATTAAATGCTAAGAACTAACTATTAGATTACTTTACTAACGAAATGATAGTGTTAGTTGAGTGCCCGTAGCTCAACTGGATAGAGCAACAGCCTTCTAAGCCGTAGGTTACAGGTTCGAGTCCTGTCGGGCGCACCATTAACCTTGTTGGCTGTTTATTGTTGATGATTGATTTGATTCTATCGATGAATTAAATCAATCGATGTAATATCTGTAATTGTTTGATTAGCGCCAATACGGTGATAATTATTTTAATTACGAACTGCATGGTGATTGTAGCTCAGTTGGTAGAGCCCCGGATTGTGATTCCGGTGGTCGTGGGTTCGAGCCCCATCAGTCACCCCAGTTTGTTCCTGGTTGTTCAGGTTCGAATAGGCGGTAAGGTATTGCGTGTTTTACGATCGTCTTAAATCGTGTTGTGCGAAAGTGGCGGAATTGGTAGACGCGCTGGTTTTAGGTACCAGTGTCTTGCGGCGTGAGAGTTCGAGTCTCTCCTTTCGCACCATTTAAGAATGATCGTTTTTAGCTCAGTTATTTTAAAAGGAATTAAATACGCCGAGCTTGTTGCATACTTTGCTTGTTGCATACTTTGCTTATTGCCCATTTTGTTGAAAACTATCCACTGCTTTTGATTGGAAAAGGCCTTCTGATTGGCCGCGCTTTAGCTCAATCAGCGATATCTCCATTTTTTAATGCTATTCCACTGGTTTTATCTGGCAATACATTTTGTCTCTGCATAGCTTAGTGGTAGAATCGCGCCCCTAATTGCGTCGCAGCTGTCTTTTTGCTAGCGATAAAACAAGAATAATCTGACATTTAAATACGAGTAACACATGCAAGCGTCTGTTGAAAAAACCAGTGCCATTGGCCGTAAATTGAGCGTGGTCGTAGCGGCCGATAAAATCGAAACTGCGGTGCAAGGTCGGTTGAAACAGCTTTCTAAGCGCGTAAAAATCCAAGGTTTCCGCCCAGGTAAAGTGCCAATGAAAATCGTTGAGCAACAGTACCGCGGTACAGCGACTAATGATGTATTGGGTGATCTGATTCAATCGAGTTTGCAAGAAGCTTTGCAAAGCCAAGATGTTGTGCCAGCGGTACAGCCAGATATTATTCCTGAAGCTCAGGTAGAAAAAGGCAAAGATTTTGCTTACACAGCAAGTTTTGATGTTTACCCTGAGTTTGAAAAGTTGAATTTGGAAGGCGTTAAGATTATTAAGCCACAAAGCGATGTCTCTGATGAAGATATCGATAAGGTGGTTGAAAATATGCGCAAGCAACAGCTTACCTGGAAAGAGCTTAAGCGAAAGTCTAAGAAGGGCGACCGAGTGTTACTCGATTTCGTTGGTAAGATTGACGGCGAAGAGTTTGACGGTGGTAAATCTGAAGACTACCCCATGATTTTAGGTGAAAACCAAATGCTTCCCGATTTTGAAAAGGGCGTTAAAGGCATGAAGGCGGGCGAATCTAAAGACATTGATGTGACTTTTCCTGAAGATTATAACGAGGAGCTAGGTGGCAAGACGGCTGTGTTTACCATCAATGCAAAGACAGTTTCTGAGCCTGTATTGCCAGAAATCGACGAAGAGTTCATTAAGAATTTCGGTATTGAAACTGGAGATGAAGCGGAGTTGCGTGCAGAGGTGAAAACAAACCTTGAAACAAACTTAGAAACTCAATTGAGTTCTACTTTACGTCAGCGCACCTTCGATGCTCTTTTAGAGCAAAACCAGACTGAAATGCCATTGAAAATGGTTCAAGAAGAAGCTGGGCGTATGGTTCAAGAGCAGAAGAACCAAATGTTACAACAAGGCATTGATGCAAAGATGCTGGAAAACTTTCCAGATCCAGAGTTTGAGGTGTTGAAACCTCAAGCTGAGAAGCGAGTGGCCTTAGGTCTTTTGATGATGGAAATCATTCGCAAAGAAGATATTAAACCTGATGAGGCGCGTGTTAATGAGCGCATCGAAAAAATGGCCTCTTCTTATGAAGATCCATCGCAATTTGTTGAGTATTATAAAAGTAATCAACAAGCCTTGGCTCAAGTGCAATCTATTGTTCTAGAAGAACAAGTGGTTGATTTCTTGATTGAAAAAGCCGATGTTGAGATAGAGAACGTTGAAGCTTCAACACTATTGAATATGCAGTAAAGGCTGCACTTGGCCGATTCAATAACGCCTGTCTTGTATTTAAGTGAATGGTCTCTACATTCTATATTCAACAAGACAGGTTATAATCAACAAACATTAATACGAGCCTAGTAACGCAATGACAAAATTTCCGAATTCAATGATTCAAACACCGTATAGTCATAATGTTGGCGGCAATGCGTCGGCTTTTGGGGCTTCAGTGCCTAGTCCTGAGGCGGCGGGCGGTTTAGTGCCAATGGTTGTCGAGACGTCAGGTCGAGGCGAGCGCGCTTATGATATTTACTCACGACTTTTAAAAGAGCGAGTAATTTTTCTTGTTGGCCAAGTTGAAGATTATATGGCTAACCTTATTGTTGCGCAGCTATTGTTCCTCGAGTCGGAAAATCCCGATAAAGAAATCAGTTTGTACATTAATAGCCCTGGCGGTTCAGTCACGGCCGGCATGGCTATTTACGATACGATGCAATTCATTAAGCCAAATGTTAATACGGTATGTATTGGCCAAGCCGCGAGTATGGGTGCATTGTTATTGACGGCCGGTGCGACAGGCAGTCGTTTTGCATTACCTCATGCGCGAATAATGATTCATCAGCCTTTAGGCGGTTATCAAGGTCAGGCGACTGACATTGATATTCATGCAAAAGAGATCTTGCGAATCAAAGAAGAGTTAAACGGGATCATGTCAAAACACAGCGGGCAGAAGCTTAAAACTGTTGAGAAAGATACTGAACGTGACAATTTTATGAGCGCTGAAGAGGCCAAAGAATATGGCCTAATTGATGATGTTATCGAGCAGCGCCCTGGCTGATTGTAAGCTTGCTTGTTCAGAGCGCAAGCTGTTTAGCGTAATAGAAAGACCGTGAATGCGGTCTTTTTTTATGATCTAAGAATAAATCAATACATGCTTTGCTATGAGAAAAATAATTTTAGTTAGCTTAACGTTCGTTTTGCTCGGGCTTGTCAGTCAAGTCTCTAAAGCCGTTGACGAAGCGGTCTATATTGATGTCAGAACATGGCTGGAACACAAGGTTGATCACATCGATGGCGATACTCGGATTCACGTGTCTGAGATTGTTGATGGTGTTAGTGAGCAGTACCCAGACAAGAAAACACCCATAAAACTCTATTGTGAGCGTGGTGTTCGTGCTCAAACCGCCTTACAAAAATTAGAGGCCGCCGGCTATTTGAACGTCGAAAACGTCGGTGGAATCGATGAGGTTCGTGAATCGCGACGCGAGCGGCAAGTAGATGGTTAATTAAGTGCTTTGTGAGCCAGCTAGACGCTTGAATTTTAAACAAGTGTAGTTATCTAAGTTAAATAATGACAAAGTTGTTGGATTTAGACTTTCTGGGCGGCAATATGCCGTTATTATCGTTTTATTGTAGGCTTTAGTTAGGTTACAATTTCAGGTCGAAACGTCAGTTTTTGACGTTAAATGAATGTTTTAGGCAGTTTTAGGGGCACGTATGAGTGACGACAATAAGAGTAACGATGATAACAAGCTACTTTATTGCTCTTTTTGTGGCAAAAGCCAACACGAGGTTCGTAAGTTAATTGCTGGCCCGTCGGTGTTCATCTGCGATGAATGCGTCGACTTGTGTGAAGACATTATTCGTGAAGAAGCGGTGGATGATGTTGCCACCGCCGAAGAGCAAGAAAAATATCCTACTCCTGCTGAAATTCATGCGGGGCTAGATGAGTACGTTATCTCACAAGACGATGCTAAAAAAGTAATGGCTGTGGCGGTCTATAATCATTACAAGCGTATTCGAGGTCAAAATGACAAGAACGAAGCCGATATTGCTAAGAGCAATATTCTTCTAATAGGCCCAACCGGTTCAGGTAAGACTTTATTAGCCGAGACCTTGGCTAAACAATTGAATGTACCATTTACTATTGCTGATGCGACCACGTTGACAGAAGCCGGTTATGTCGGTGAAGACGTCGAAAATATCATTCAAAAACTATTGCAAAAATGCGATTACGACGTCGAAAAAGCTGAAAAAGGCATAGTTTACATTGATGAAATAGATAAGATTTCTCGTAAAGCTGACAACCCTTCAATAACTCGAGATGTGTCGGGCGAAGGTGTTCAACAGGCGTTATTGAAGCTCATTGAAGGCACGAGCGCGTCTGTACCTCCACAAGGCGGTCGCAAACATCCGCAACAAGAGTTCTTACAAGTTGATACGCGTAATATCTTATTTATTTGTGGCGGCGCATTTTCTGGCCTTGACGTGATTATTCGTGATCGCTCGGAAAAAAGTGGCATCGGTTTCGGCGCGCAAGTGCACAGTAAAACTGAGAACCTTTTTATAACCGAGCATTTGAACAAACTAGAGCCAGAAGATTTAGTTCGTTATGGTTTGATTCCTGAGTTTATTGGCCGTTTGCCGATTATTGCGACCTTGCAAGAGCTTGACGAAGACGCCTTGATGACTATCTTAACTCAGCCAAAAAATGCCTTGGTTAAGCAATATCAGCGCTTGTTAAAGCTTGACGGTGTGGATTTAGAGATTCGGGAAGATGCACTCCGTGCCGTCGCAGAAAAAGCGATGGCCCGTAAAACAGGTGCTCGCGGTTTACGTTCTATCTTAGAGAACGCCTTGCTTGATACGATGTATGAACTGCCTTCTAAAGAAGGTGTTAAGAAGATATCGGTTGAAGCAAGTACGATTATAGAAGGTGCTCGGCCTCTTTATATTTATGAAGAGCAAGATACAGAAAAAACGGCTTAGTTAGAATCAAGGGTGTCTTCATCATCATTTTGACGCCCATTGTTTTGCTAAGGGCTGAATTCCCTGGCTAGTTAAGGGAAGGCGGGCTTGAGTAACTTAATACGATCAGCAGCAAACGCTTTGTGGCGGTTGAATCACGTATTTGTAGCCTTATATAGAATAATCGGGTGAGTCAAAGCTGCCTCGGCCAGAACAACGCGCAACGCTAACAGCTTGGTTGCAAAATAAGGTTTCGTATCGCTTTAAGGTTTCTGTGATACGCGCCGGTCAAATCACTAGTTTGAAGATTTAAAATGTCAGAAGAAACAATCGTTATCGATTACACAACCCCTTTTCCTCTATTACCTCTAAGAGACGTAGTGGTATTTCCGCATATGGTAATACCTCTATTTGTTGGCCGAAAAAAATCCATCGTTGCGTTAGAGCAAGCAATGGAAAATGGCAAGCAAATTGCATTAGTCGCGCAGCACGATGCGGCAATGGAAGAGCCAAATGTCGATGAAGTGTATGAAGTCGGCGTTCTGGCTAATATCTTGCAAATGCTCAAACTACCCGACGGCACAGTAAAAGTACTGGTCGAGGGCAAGCAGCGCATTCATTTACAAAAAGTGTTCGAGGAAGATTGCTTTCTTACTTTAGCATCTCCGTTAAATACCGTTGCTGTAGAAGAGGGTGAAGCTGAGGTTGCCTTGCGTACCCTGATAAGTGAATTTGAAAGCTATGGCAAAATTAATTCAAAGGTTGCGCCCGAGGCACTGGGGCAGCTTAAAGAAATAGCCGACTTAGATCGTCTGGTTGATACGATCGCGGGCTTTATAGAGCTCAAGCTTGATGATAAACAATTTTTACTCGAAGCCGATGACCTCACTGAGCGGCTTGATCATGTTTTGTCGTTCATGGAGTCAGAACTCGATATGCACCGGGTTGAAAAAAAGATTCGTGGTCGAGTTAAGAAACAGATGGAGAAAAGCCAGCGAGAGTACTATCTCAATGAGCAAATGAAAGCCATTCAAACTGAGCTTGGTGAGTCTGAAGAAGGTCAAAGTGAGCTTGATGAAATCCAAGCGAAAGTTGACGCAGCGGGCATGAGCAAAGAGGCTAAAGAAAAAGTTGACTCTGAAATCAAAAAGCTAAAAATGATGTCGCCGATGTCTGCTGAAGCGGCGGTGGTTAGAAATTATATTGATTGGATTGTTCAAGTTCCTTGGAAAAAACGCTCGCGTGTTCGAAGTGACATAGCCGCGGCGCAAACCATACTCGATGAAGACCATTACGGTCTAGAGAAGGTTAAGGAACGTATTCTTGAGTATCTAGCGGTACAGCAACGTCTTAAGAAAATGAAAGGGCCTATTCTCTGTTTAGTTGGCCCTCCTGGTGTGGGTAAAACTTCCTTAGGCAAGTCAATTGCAAAGTCCACCAATCGAAAATTCATTCGTATGTCCTTAGGTGGTGTGCGTGATGAGGCTGAGATTCGTGGGCATCGGCGCACCTATATTGGTTCTATGCCGGGCAAAATTGTACAAAATATGTCCAAGGTTAAAACTAAGAACCCATTATTTTTGCTCGATGAAATTGACAAAATGGCGGCTGATTTTAGAGGCGATCCAGCATCAGCAATGCTTGAGGTGCTTGATCCAGAGCAGAACAATAGTTTCGCAGATCATTATTTAGAAGTTGATTACGATTTATCTGAAGTGATGTTCGTTGCTACGTCTAATAGTCTTGATATTCCCGGCCCCTTGTTAGACCGAATGGAAGTGATTCGTCTTGAGGGTTATACCGAAGACGAAAAATTAAATATTGCGATGCGCTATTTAGTCGCTAAGCAAAAAGAAAATAATGGCTTGCGAGAGACCGAAATTAATATCGAGTCGAATGCGGTTCTAGATATTATTCGTTATTACACTCGCGAAGCCGGTGTGCGTGGCTTAGAACGTGAAATCGCTAAAATATGCCGAAAGGTTACTAAGAAATTAGTGATGGACGGCGAACTTAAGAAAGTGACTGTCAATGCGAAGAACTTAGACGATTACTTAGGTGTGCGTAAGTTCAGTTTCGGCTTGGCTGAAGAAGAGAACCGAATTGGCCAAGTAACTGGCTTGGCTTGGACCTCTGTTGGCGGTGAATTGTTGACTATCGAATCGGTAATTGTTCCAGGTAAAGGAAAACAAACATACACCGGTAAGCTGGGCGATGTAATGCAAGAGTCAATACAGGCGGCGGTTACCGTAGTCCGCTCGCGAGCAGACTCTCTAGGGCTCGATAAGGCTTTCTTTGCTGAGCGAGATTTTCACGTACATGTGCCTGAAGGTGCAACACCAAAAGATGGCCCTAGTGCCGGAATTGGCATGGCTACTGCGATTATTTCAGCAGCAACCAATACGCCAGTTAAAGCCGATGTTGCGATGACCGGTGAGATAACATTGCGCGGTGAGGTTCTGCCGATAGGTGGCTTAAAAGAGAAGCTGTTGGCGGCGCATCGTGGCGCGATAAAAACCGTAATTATTCCTCATGAAAATGAAAAGGATCTGGTCGAAATTTCAGATGTAATTAAAGCTGATCTCACTATTATTCCGGTTAGATGGATTGATGAAGTATTGGAAGTTGCCTTAACTAAGGTGCCTAAAGGCAACGCTGGGCCGAGTGACCCTAAGCAAGTGGTCGCTAAATCAGAAAAAAATAAGAACAATAAGCCTGCGGCGAGGCATTAATTAATAGATAGCTATGTGACGCTCAAGTTGAGCGTCTCGCAGTGCATCGCCGGCTTTTATAGAAACTCCCTATATAAATCAACGTGATCTAACGTTTCTTTGAAATGTAAGATTAATTGTTGGCGTATTGAAAATGCTTGAAAGCCGCATGAGCGCTACGTTTAACAGGAAAAAAACATATAAGTCAATATTGTTTTTTAAGCGTAAAAAGATCATGATAGGGATTGTGGTCAGGATATAGCCAAGCAACAAATTATTTAATAATAAGTTGCACGAGGTATGTTGTTGCACACTTACTTAACCAAACCGGGTTGTGGCTAATTTTAGTCATCTTCCTAATCAGAGAACGAATAGTTAGAGAGTGACTGGTTGCTAGCATTTTAAGCAACAATTGAAGGTTAGTTTCTTGTCTTTGAGTTATCTGATGGCCGTTTTATTGAATGTACATTTAAGGTGTCATTCAAATTTTTATAAATAAAGCAAAAAACACAAAACTTATTACATTGAGGAAAAAAGCGTGAATAAATCAGAACTAATTGATCTTGTAGCCGAAAAAGCTGACATTTCTAAATCTACTGCAGGTGATGCACTAGACGCCGTATTAGAAGGAATCACTGGTGCATTAAAATCAGGCGACAGTGTAACGTTCGTAGGCTTCGGAACTTTCTCTGTAAGCGCACGCGCTGCACGTGATGGCCGTAACCCACGCACTGGCGAAACGATCAAAATTGCTGCGTCAAACTTGGCTAAATTTAAAGCTGGTAAAGCTTTAAAAGATGCATTAAACTAGCGCCGCTTCGGAGGGCAAGCTTGCACTTTTAGGTGTTGAAAATGATACTTAAAAAGGTAAATTTGAAGAGTTTATTTTTTTTTAAAATCTTTTTTAAAAGTTACTTGCAAGCTGCCATAATCTTGGTATTATCGCCCTCCAAATTGAGTAGCTCTTCAGGTTTTCTTGAAGAAAATCTGAAGACTCTAAGGCAGAGATAATCTGTTAAAGAGCGATAAAGTTACCAAGCTAGAATTTGGGTGCTTAGCTCAGTTGGTAGAGCATCGCCCTTACAAGGCGAGGGTCAGAGGTTCAAATCCTCTAGCACCCACCAACTTTTTTATTGGTTTGTCATTTCAAAGAAAAGGCAAAGTGATTTAGAAAGTTTGTGAAGAGTTTTAAAAATGCGGAGCGGTAGTTCAGTTGGTTAGAATACCGGCCTGTCACGCCGGGGGTCGCGGGTTCGAGTCCCGTCCGCTCCGCCATTTTTAAAAAATTAGAAAAAGACGACTCAATGAGTCGTCTTTTTTTTGCCTTTGTTTTTTGACGTTTAAAGAGTGCTTGTTGGTCTAACTAAATACAATGACAATCACCTAGCTCAAGCGTCTTGGTTTAACTTGCTACTTGACGATGCATTTAAGTAGCAATCTGATTTGCCATGCGGCCTAGTTAGTTTATCCGACTGCTTATTGATGTGGTTAAATATGGCAGCTCTGTTGCGAGGTTTTCATCAGTCGGTTTTGCCGACAATTGCGTCTAGCCTCAATAGGGTTAACTTAGGCGCATAGTATGGCTAGTGGCCGAGGCCAACTCCCTTATTTTAAGCTCTATTGACACGTCGATAGAATGAACGAGTAGCCAGCTTACTGTTGCTCGATTCTTTGATCTATAAACTAGCCATCATTTCGCCTTTTTTGTATGGCAACACTCGACTATACTTACTCGCTTATTATTTAGAACAACAATCAATTTTTAGGATTTCCTATGTTAACCGACATCCGTGATCGCTCAACTGGCGCATTCGCTTGGTTTATTGCAGCCCTTATTATTATTCCAATGGCTTTCTTTGGTGTTTCACAATATGCAAGTACTGAAGCGCGCCCAACGGTAGTAGAAATTGGCGACCAGAAAATTACTCAACAAGACTATCAAGCGCGTTTAGTCCAAGCGCAAAACCGAGCACGCCAAAGCAATCCAAGCTTGGCTAATTCGGATGTTTTAAATAGTGAGTTTTACAAAAAACAAGTGCTTCAAAGCATGGTTGACCAATCAATCACGGCTTATGTTGCCGATCAGTATAATTATCGAGTTGGCGATAAAGCGGTTGATAAAGTCATTACTCAGGACCCAACCTTCCAAACCGATGGTAAGTTTGACCAGAATTTATACAATGTGTTTGCGGCTAGTCGAGGGCGGGCCGGGTCCGAGCAAATAAAATCAGACATTCGCGCATCAGTAATTAACCAACAAGTGGTCTCGGGTTATCAAGAGTCAGCACTGGTTCTTCCCAGTGAGGTAAGGGCATTGTTAGAGATTCAGTCCGAGTTGCGCACCTTTGATGTGATTACTATTAATCAATCTGATTTCAACGATAAGGTCTCTGTCACTGACGCCGATATTGAACAACATTACACAAGCAATATCGACCAATATATGTTGCCTGACCGAACGTCGGTTAGTTACATTGAACTTGATAAAGCCGTTATCGGCCAAAATTTAACGGTCGAAGAGTCGCGTTTGCAAGAACTCTATGCGGAATACACAGAGGGCTTCATTGCCGATGAAACACGCAATACTCGCCATATATTATTGAATACTGGTGGTGACAACGACGATTCGGCCCAGAAAGCAAAAATAGAAGACCTAGCTAGCCAAATTGCCGCGGGCGCTGATTTTGTCGAATTAGCGAAAACGCATTCACAAGACCCTGGGTCTGCTGCAAATGGCGGGTCTCTTGGCGATGTGGCGCGTGGCGAGATGGTTGAAGAGTTTAACGATGCGATGTTTGCACTTGCAGAAGGTGAGATTTCGACTCCGATTAAAACTGAATTTGGTTATCACTTGATTCAAGTGGTTAAAATTAATACAACGGCGGCTGACTCGTTCGATATTCTGCGAACCGATTTAGAGTTCGAAGAACGTGAGCGTCTGGCGGAAGAGTTAGTGATTGAGCAAGCAGAACAACTCAGAAATAGCTTGTTTGAGCAACCTGGCAGCATAGAAAACGTTGCTCAAGAAGCGGGCATTGAAGTTCGCACAACTGGTTTATTCTCGAGAGGCGAAGGAACCGGTGTTGCGGCTAACGACGCCGTTCGAAATGCGGCTTTCAGCGAGCAAGTGCAAAGCGACGAAGTTAATTCAGAACTTATTGAAGTTGCCGACGGTGTGTATGTGGCATTACGTAAATTAGAGTTCGCCGCTTCAGAACCTAAAAAACTGGCTGATGTCAGTGCTGAGATAAAGTCTAAGTTAACCACTGAACGTGCCATTGCGGCCGCCAAAGAAGCCGGCGACAGTGTAATTTCGCGTGCTGAATCAGACTGGGCTAGTTTGGTTGATGATGCAACGATTAGCATCTCGAGCCACACCACCTCAATGATCGACGTAAACAGAACGGTCGCCAGTGATGTTTTTGCCGAAGTAGTGAAAATGCACTTAGATGACGAGGCCACTAAAGTTAATTCGTTTACTGGCAGCAACGGCAATTTCAATGTTATTAGGTTGACGCAAATCGCACCAGGCAATCTGGCCGAAGTGAGTCAACAAATTAAAGACTCAACGCGCTCATTAATTGAACAGCGCAATGGCCAATCATTTTATGGCGCCTACCTGAAGGGCCTAAATGAGGAGCTTGCGGCTAATATAAATGAAGATTTATTATAACGCTGGCATTAGAGCCTAAGCTAAGCCATAAAAAGAGGCGGGAACTCAAATGATTATTAAACCGAAAGTTCGTGGTTTTATCTGCACTAATGCACACCCTGTAGGGTGTGCCGAAAATGTTGCACAACAAATCAACTATATTAAGTCTCAAAGTTTTGAAGACACCAATGGTCAGCCCAAAAATGTGTTGATTATTGGAGCATCCACTGGCTATGGATTAGCGTCCAGGATAACGGCCGCTTATGGTTTTGGCGCGAAAACATTGGGTTTGTTTTTTGAAAAACCAGCGTCGGAAAAACGCACAGGATCGGCAGGCTACTACAATTCTGCTGCGTTCGAAAAGCAGGCGAAGGCAGATGGTTTATACTCAAAAAGCATCAATGGCGATGCCTTTTCAAGCGCCGCCAAAGAGCAGGTTATAGAGTGTATTAAAGCCGATATGGGGAAGATTGACCTAGTGGTTTACAGTTTGGCTTCGCCCAGAAGAACTGACCCAGTGACGGGTGAGACTTATGTCTCGACCTTAAAGCCAATTGGTAAGCCCTATACCACTAAAAGTTTAAATACAGACACTAAGTTGATTTCAGAGGTCAGCGTTGAAGCGGCTAACGATGATGAAATTGCCGGCACCATCAAGGTTATGGGCGGTGAAGACTGGGCGCTTTGGATGAATGCCTTAAATGACGCTGGCGTGCTCGCTGGCGGCGCTAAAACAGTCGCCTATACCTACATCGGCGACAAGTTGACTAAACCAATGTATGGCGACGCAACGATCGGAAAGGCGAAAGAACATTTGGACGTAACCGCCGCTGATCTTAATTCACGTTTAGACGTTGATGCGCGCGTCTCGGTACTCAAAGCGGTTGTTACTCAGGCGAGTGCCGCTATTCCAGTAATGCCGCTGTATCTTTCGATTCTTTTTAAAGAGATGAAAGAAGAGGGCACTCAAGAAGGTTGTATTGAGCAGTTGCGCCGTCTGTTCAAAGAATGTATCTACAGTGACCAACCACGCTTAGATTCAGACAACCGCTTTCGAGTCGATGAGTTAGAGTTAAAGCGAGAAATGCAAGCCAAAGTAGAATCTGCTTGGGAGAAAGTGACGTCAGAAAACTTAGCCGAACTGAGTGACTATGATGGCTATCGCGCTGACTTTCTTCGTCTATTCGGTTTCGGCATTGATGGCGTTGATTATGACGCGGATATTAATCCACTTGTTGACGACAACTTCTTATAGCTTTTAGGGGCCTAGTCGCTAGCGTTATAAGAGACTAGAGCTCTATTAGAATAGTTAATACGAGTAATGCCGATACAGTTTGTACAACTAAAACACGCCTCAGTCTCTATTCAAGGGGCTGAGGCGTGTCTCGTTTTAAAGCATTTTATTCAACGTTGTGAGCCTGTCGACAAGCCTGATTTTGTTGATTTGGCGCTAAGCGTTGGCTCCAATGGTCTGCAACTCATTTGGAATAGGCCCGGCGCGCTCTCGCTTAAGTACCATGTTGATTTCGAGAAGCTTGTTCTCCAGCAGCGTTCATTTCCTGCGCCAAAGCAGGGCGCATTTAACCAAGCCCTGGGTAAGAAGACCAAGTCTGTGGTTGATGCTACTGGCGGCTGGGGCGGTGATGCAATGTTAATGTGTATGCAGGGCTATCGAGTAATATTAATCGAGCGCCTACCGTTAATGGCCGCGTTACTCGACGACGCCTTTTCACGTTTGGCAAGCTCTCAGTGGGTCGCTAAAAATGAGATAATTGTACCTCAGGTGCTGTGTGGAGATGCGGCAGAGTTATTGCCGCAGTTTGAAGCAATGGCCGACTGCATCTACCTTGACCCAATGTTCCCAGCAAAGAAAAAGAAGAAAGCGGCCACAAACAAGCAGATGCAACTACTTCAATGGCTTGCAGGAGCTGACGATGATGCGAGTCAATTAGCTGAAATTGCTAAGCAAACCTTTCCACGATTAGCGGTCAAGCGGCCGGACTACGCCGAGCCGTTGATTGCTAATCCGGATGCGCAGTTTTCGAGTAAACTGGTACATTATGATGTGTACCTATAGCGATGATTTATATGATTTTTTTTAAGCTGCAAACAACAACATAAAAATTTAGTGAGCGTAAATGGCCATCCCTAGTTTTTATCATCCCAACTTAGACGCGCAAGATAAAGAAATTAGTCTTGATGCTAGCGAGTCGGCGCATGCGGCTAAGTCTCGCAGGTTGCGCCCTGGTCAACCAGTACGTGTATTTAATGGTGTCGGCTTGGTTGGGCTCGGGCTCTTATCGATCGTCGGTCGGCGTGAAGTCGGGGTCGAACTCGATTCGTTTGAACGGTCACCTCCGACGTCGCGTTTGGTTTCGGTTGCGGTAGCCGTGCCTAAAGGCGATCGTCAAAAAGTCATGATAGATATGTTGACTCAGCTAGGTGTTTCTGAAATCATCCCGCTCCGTTGTGAGCACTCGGTCACCAATTTCACTGAAAACATGTTGGAAAAGTGGACGCGGGTCGCTATCGAGGCATGTAAGCAGTCCCAGAATCCGTGGTTACCAACAATCACTGGTGAACGTGAATTTTCTGATGTCATCAGCGATGAAGGGCGTAGCTGTGTATTCGCTAACGCGGGTAGTTGCGGCTTAAGTGCGGTCGCTGGTACGGCGTCGCCGATAACCGTTTTGGTTGGCCCTGAAGGTGGGTTTTCTGAACGCGAATTGACAAAACTTAATCAATTGTCGGTTCCATCTATGCGGCTAGGCCCTTATATTTTACGTACAGAGGCGGCGGCTATTGCCGCTGTCGGTGTATTGGTAGCTTAATTTTAATTATTGCTGAACCCGTTAATCGACATTATGTCATGTTGTGAAAGATATCCAATTGTGGCAAGGTCATAAACAAGCAGAGTGAATCAGCTAAATACGGTGGTTTTAGCCCCAATATTTAAGTGAAGAATGAGGAACGATTTTTGCCACAGAATAATAATTTGTTACAAACCAACATCGATGCGTTAGAAGAAGGTGCTGGTTTATTAGCGTTACTAGAACCTGACCAGTACACACAAGGCTATAAGCCTGTGTTTCATTCGACCATTGGTGCACATTTTCGGCATGTCTTGGAGCATTATCGTTGTTTCATTAAGCAGCTTGGGGTTCGCCGATTTTGTTATGACAGCCGAGAGCGTGACCAGCTCTTAGAATGCGATGTCGAGTATGCAAAACAAACTATTGTTACCTTAGTTGAGTCATTGCAGGCATTAGAATCGCAAAATTTAGATCTCGAATGCGAGTTACAAGACCAGCAAGCGAACGGTCCAGTGGCGTCGACTTTATTTCGTGAATTATTATTTTTACAATCTCATGCTATGCACCATTACGCCATTATAGGTGCCATGACCCGCCGGCTAGGAGCGCAGCCCGCCGAGGATTTTGGCGTTGCGATTGCCACCCGAGAGCACCAGAAAAATACAACAGAACCCTGTGTCGGAGAGCCATCAACGTGTGCACAATGACATGGTTTGTTAAAGAAGACGGCTACGAACTTTTCTTTAATAGAGACGAACGTAAATCGCGTCGTCGAGCCCAATTGCCAACCTCGCAGGTCGATGGCGGTGTTCAATACTTATCGCCGACCGATGCTGACGCGGGTGGGACTTGGATTGCGGTAAACCAATTTGGTGTTACGGTTTGCCTGTTAAACCATTATCAATTTGAACAGATAGAAACGTACAAGAAATGGACTAGTCGCGGCGAAATGGTCCGCCGTTTTGCGGTAACAACCTCTCTGGCCGAAGCTCAAGCGTTATTTGATTCCTTGGACCTTGATGAGTATCGTGCGTTTAGAATGTTCATAATTGATCACAAAAGCGGTAACCGCTTATGTGTTTGGGACGGTCACAGCGCGCGCGTTGAACGTGATGTTAGCACTCCTAAGTCAAGCTCGTCAGTTGATGCTAAGCATGTGAAATCTGTACGTAAAAACCTTTTCGCTAACTTAAATCTAGCGAGCTCAAAATCTTCAAAAGATTACATTGATTACCACGCTAGTCATCTGCCGGCTCGTTCGAAAGAGTCGGTTTGCATGCACCGAGACGATGCCAACACGGTTAGCCTTAGCCATGTTAGCGTGTCTAGTCAAGGTATTAGCTTTCGCTATGCCGACGGTTCGCCGTGTGAAGCCGCACTTGGGCCAGCGTTGGCAATGGAGTTTGTTGAATCGACCGATTCCTGTAATCGAGATCTTAAAGCGAATGGCATCGACTCTGGAGTCGTTGCTGTAAAGTAAAACTAAATCGCGCTGGTCGTCAGCGCGTTTCTCTTTCGTACTATGGCTATAACTCCTAAATTATTTCAGCAGATGACCAAATTGATTGCAGGCAGTATGTCCGCAGGTCGTTATGATGTTCGCTTAGCATCCTCTGAGGCAGAAATTCACGCCGCGCAAAAGTTGCGTTATGAAGTTCTTTTTAAAGAGAGTGGTGGTCGAATTACACGCGAAATGCTCAATACCGAACGCGAAGAAGATGAATGGGACCAAGTCGCGTACCATGTCGTTGTGCTGGATTCTCGTAACGACAATAAGGTGGTCGGCACTGTTCGCCTTGTCAGCAATCTTGCACTCGAAGATGGGCAGTCGTTTTATACTGAACACGCTTTCGATTTATCTGGTTTGCGCAATAATTACACGCAAGTTTTGGAATTGAGCCGCGCCTGTGTTTCGCCTGATGGCCGCGGCGGTGCGATTTTAATGCTTATCTGGAAGTTTACCATGCAGTTCATTGAACAAAATGGCTACCAAGTGCTGTTTGGCTGTGCCAGCTTCAAAGGCACAGATTATCAAGAGCATACTGAGATATTATCCTACCTTTATGACAAGCACCTGGCGAGCGAGGCGTTAATGCCTCGCCCCAAAGACGAGGTTCAAAGCGTGGCAATTAAGGAGTTTTCACAAACACCGGGTAAGGGTAAGGAGCGCGGTAAAGTGCCGACAATGCTGCGAGGGTATCTGAAAATTGGCGCTCGAGTGAGCGAGCACGCTATCATCGACCCGGTATTTAACACAACTTTTGTGGCTATTTACGTTGATGCTCAAGAGATGTTTGGAATCAACCACGCCTTAGTCAATAAGTCTGTCAATTAGTAGCGAATCTTTCGCAGCCACGGTTTTTATGAGACGGATACTTCGCTAACCGCGGAGTTTGTAATTTATATAATGACAATCAAAAAAAATTATTTGCTTGGGTTCATTCGAATCACAGTACTGGCGTTATGGATTATCTGTGTGCCTTTGTTTTTCATGCTGATGCGTTTCTTAGGCGCGCCTGGACATCAGAAGATACCGCATAAATTTCATGCAGGAACATGTCGTATTTTGGGTATCGAGGTTGTTGAGTCTGGTGAGATGAGTGAGGCGCGGCCGACGCTATACGTTAGCAATCATGTTTCTTATATTGATATTTTCATTCTCGGTAGGCTGCCGGCTTACTTTATCGCAAAATCGGAAGTAGCGAATTGGCCTGTCTTTGGAAAGTTGGCGGAGTTCCAAAATACCCTTTTTATTGAGCGTAAAGCTGGTAAGACGGGCAAGCAGTTAGAAACATTGAAAAATCATTTAGCAAAAGGAAATAGTCTGACACTATTTCCCGAAGGTACCAGTACTGATGGCACACATGTTGAGCCGTTTAAATCGAGTTTTATCGAATCGGCCAACCTAGGTGATGGTCAGCCTAGAGTTGCTATTCAAGCGATAACGGTTGCATATACTCATCATGATGGTCAAATAATCGATAATCAGGGCGTGCGTGATCATTATGCGTGGTACGCCAGAATGCCATTTTTGTCTCACTTTCTTGGGCTAATGCCACTTAAAAAAGCACGTGCTAAAATCCATTACCATCCGGTCTGTTATTACGATGAGTTCGAATCACGCCGCCACTGTACTGATCATTGTCGTGAGGTGATAGCAGAGCAGCTACAGCGATTTTTAGCACTCTGATTTATTGCAGTGTGATACCCAACAACATTAATCAATATCAAAGGAGTTAGTATGGCTCGTTTTTTTAGGTCCATAATCGTCTTAGTAATGTCGGTACTATCGACACAAGCATTTGCTCTTGACCCGACTTATACGGCGTTGTTTTCTAGCGAAGCCATTAAGGGTTACGATACAGTGGCGTACTTTACTGAGAATAAACCGGTCAAAGGTGAGTCTAAGTATAGCTACGAATATAATGAGGCGACTTGGCTATTTTCAAGTCAAGAAAACCGTGATCTGTTTAAAGCTGACCCTGAAAAGTACGCGCCACAATACGGAGGCTATTGCGCATACGCGGTATCTCAAGGATCTACCGCGTCAATTAAGCCTGAATTATTTACCATTTACGAAGGCAAATTGTACTTGAATTACAATAAATCAATTAACGATAAATGGTCTTCCAATAAAGACGCATTTATTGCTGACGGCGATAAACATTGGCAAAACCTGATTTCTGAATAATGGTTTCGGCGTTAAATCGTAGTGCCTGTTTTATCAGTCGTGTTCAGTGTCCATAGAACTCGCTTGAGCTAGTCACGTCGGTGCTCGAAACGTTATCTAATACTGTTCTGTAAAACACGGTTGCCATCCGCCAAAATTAGTATATATTCCAGTTTGTTGATCGGGGTGTAGCGCAGTCTGGTAGCGCACCGCTCTGGGGGAGCGGTGGTCGTAGGTTCGAATCCTATCACCCCGACCAATTTTATTAAGCTACTCCGTTAGTGCCTGAACACTTTTCCCCATAGTCATAGTCACAACGGTTGTTGATCTCGCTGTTCTGCGTTTGCCGTTAAGTTTGTGCTGATAGCGAGCACGACTTTCTCAGACGATAATCATCAAAATACAAGCTTGAGGCGATCGTTTACAATTAGCTATTTCGCTTGCACGCGTATGGCCAGTACTAGTTTTTGTAAATGGATTTAAGCAGCGCTCAGTGATAAACTGCTAACCATCTTTGCAATGTATTGTTCCGGCATCAGGCACATTGTAAATATTCATAGATGCAACGTGATAACGATAAACCCTTAAACCTTGGCGTGGTTGATTTTTAACACTGCGCTATCGCCAAAAGGGAAGCAGCTTAACCATTTAGGGAATACTCAGTGCACATCTTAATCAGTAACGACGACGGTTATAATGCTCCTGGGTTATTGGTCCTCGCAGAGGCTCTTAGAAACCAACATCATAAAATCACCATAGTTGCTCCTCGTGAAAACAAAAGTGGCTGTGGAATGGGTTTATCATTGCGTAAGTCTGTCGATGTCGAGAAAGCCGACGACGGTGTTTTTATCGTTGACGGAACCCCGGCTGATTGCGTCTACATTGGGCTTAATTGCTTAGCTGACGAGCCAGTCGATTTAGTGGTTAGCGGCATTAATAATGGCCCTAATCTGGCCGACGACATTTTCTACTCAGGAACTTTTGCTGCAGCAATGGAGGCACGGCGTATGCCGATGCCAAGCATTGCGTTATCGGTTACCGAGCGCTCGGTCCAGCACTATGAAACGGCGGCCTACATTGCGGTGCAAATGAGTAATGCATTGCCTTTGCTCAATTATCGAAGTTTGTTGGCGGTATTAAATGTTAATGTGCCTGACATTCCGGTTGGCGATTTACGCGGTTTTAAAGCGACGGTGTCAGGTGAACGAGAGGCGCCATTGCCTCCCATCAATGAGTCCAATGTTGGCAAAATGTCCAAATACCGTTTAGGCCCAGCCGGAAACTTCCGCAGAACAAAGAGAAATAAAATGCAGGACTTTGAGGCTGTAGAGCAAGGTTATGCGTCAATCACGCCGTTTAATGCTACGTTGGACGACAACGCTTATATTGATGATGTACAAACATGGCTCGATGCACTTTAGGTGGATGTCAATCTAACGATGTATAGCCAACAACTGAGTAAACCCCAATACGCTGGTAGTGGTATGACGTCGGATCGCACTCGTCGCCGTTTGATCGATTTAATTCGAGGCATGGGAGTGACACACAAAGGGGTGCTTGAGGTAATGCAAAGTCTTCCTCGGCATATTTTTGTCGATGAGGCGTTGGCCAGCCGCGCGTACGAAAATACGGCGCTGCCGATAGGGCAGGGGCAAACCATTTCTCAGCCTTATACGGTCGGTTTGATGACCCAAACATTGTTTAATAAGCCTCGTTCTAAAGTGTTGGAAATTGGCACCGGATGCGGCTACCAAACGGCTATTTTGGCTCCCTTATGCGACGAAGTAATAAGTTTAGAACGTATTGTTAAGCTGCACAGAAAAGCTCGAGACTTACTGTACGACTTAGGTGTACGCAATGTGAAGTTTAGGCATGGTGATGGCTTTGCCGGTATGACTGATTTTGCACCTTATGACGGTATCTTAGCGGCAGCGGTATCAGAGGATGTTCCTCAAGAACTTATTGATCAATTATCTGTCGGCGGGAGAGTCGTCATGCCGGTCGGAAAAGCTCAGCGGCAAGTCCTCATTGTGATTGATAAAACCAATACAGGTCTAATAAAAAAAGAAATTGAAGCGGTTCGTTTTGTCCCGCGTTTGGCGGGGCTTGGTTAGCCACTTAGGCTGTCAACGGAGAATCAGGGCTTAAGCCCAATTGCAATCATCATGAAACTATTTGAACCAATTTATTCCGCCATCCTTGGTTGGGCAAAGCATCAGCATGCAGAGCGTTATCTGGCTGGCGTGAGTTTCGCTGAGTCATCATTTTTCCCTATTCCGGTTGATATTATGCTGGCGCCTATGGTGCTCGCCGATAAAGACAAGGCTTGGAGACTAGCGGCCATCACGACCGTGATGTCTGTGGTCGGCGGCATGTTTGGTTACTTGATTGGTTCGTTTTTCTTTGAGGCGTATGGCGATCAAATACTGACCTATTTCCATATTCATGATGCTTTTGACGAAGTCAAGGCTGAGTACGAGGCATATGGCGTTTTAATAATCATCTTGGCGAGCTTTACCCCCTTACCGTATAAGATATGTACCATTGCCTCTGGCGTACTTGGAATTGCCTTCTTACCGTTTGTTCTTTTGTCTTTAGTGGGGCGTGGAGCACGTTTTTTCTTAGTCGCAGGCTTGATTCGCCTTGGCGGTGATAAACTTGAAGAAACCATACATACTCAGATTGAACGCATCGGCTGGGGGACTCTGGTGTTGGTTACAATCGGAGGCCTTGCGTATTACTTTCTAGGTTAATTAAAGACACGGTGTCGATGTTCAGCTCGTCAAACCATATTCCGCGAAGCGTTCTAGTTACTGGATTGTTGCTGTTGCTAAACGCCTGTGCGCCGCCAATTAAGGTGGCTGTTGAAGAAAGAACCGTACTGACTGTTAGACAGCAAAGTGAAAAAATTGGCGGCCAGCTTATTCGCATCGTTCAATCGGGCGACACACTTTACAGTATCGCTTTTGAGTCAAATCTTGACGCCAATGACATTGCCGCGTGGAATCGCATTAACGACACTCATCGATTGCAAGTCGGCCAGCGTGTTCGGTTAACCCCGCCGATCGGCTTTGTGGCAAAGCCAGCTGTTGAGTCTCAAGCTGCTCGATCCGCGCCGCCTCGTAAATCGAAATCAACGCAGGCGGTCACTTCTGAGCCAAGCTTAGTCACCGGCCAAGGGTCGGCTCCCAAAACAGCAGCTGAACACCGTGTACCAAAGCCCTTGGCTTCGAATAAGCCGGCCTTAGAGGTTGCTGCGCCCAAAAATAGAGTCGTGAAGAAAACCGGCTCCCCGAATTCAGCTAATAATGTAGCTGGCGTTAATTGGTCTTGGCCTGTTAACGGCAAAGTTGTTCGCCGTTTCTCTCCTTCGAGCAGCCAGCAGGGCGTCGACATCTTAGCTAAGCCGGGTGTTGCCGTGGTGACATCGGCTGCCGGCGAGGTTGTGTATGTTGGTAACAGTCTCAAAGGCTATGGTAATTTGGTTATTATTAAACATAACGACATTTTTCTGAGTGCTTACGCGCACAACCAAAAAATACTGGTTGTAGAAGGGCAGCAACTATCTTCTCAACAAATTATTGGCGCTGTGGGCATCAATAATCGACGAGAACCTGCATTACATTTTCAAATAAGGCGAAAAGGTAAGCCGGTTGACCCTCTAAATTACTTAGCCGATCAATCAAGATAGCCCATATCTATGCTAACTATTCATTATTTAGCGATACTTTTGCGTTACTTTAGGCGTTCTGCTCGCTACACTAGTACGTCAAGAATATTAGTATTTCATAGGCGTAATAGGCCTTATTAATTGTCATGGCAATGGATGACTTTCCTCGCATTAAGCGACTTCCACATTATGTTTTCAATATCGTCGGCGAACTAAAAGCCGACGCTCGTGCGCGGGGTGAAGACATTATCGACTTCGGCATGGGCAACCCTGACCAGCCGACGCCTCAACCGATTGTTGATAAGCTTTGCGAAGCGGCGCAACGAGGGGATACTCATCGTTATTCGGTTTCCAAAGGGATACCACGCTTACGTAAAGCTGTTTCAAATTGGTACGGCGAGCGTTTTAATGTTGACATCTGCCCTGAGCGAGAAGCCATTGTTACTATCGGCTCGAAAGAGGGCTTGGCGCACTTAGCGATGGCGACCGTTGATAAAGGCGACTCAGTATTGGTACCCAACCCGGCTTATCCGATTCACCCCTATGGTTTTATAATCTCAGGAGCTGACATTCGCCATGTGCCGATTGGCACGGATATCGATTTTTTCGCTGAGCTGGAAACGGCACTTAAAAACATGTTTCCAAAGCCAAAGATGCTGGTGCTTAATTTCCCAAGCAATCCGACCGCTCAGTGTGTTGAATTAGAGTTCTTTGAAAAAATTGTTGAAATGGCGATTGAACATCAATTTTGGGTGATTCAAGACTTGGCTTATGCTGATATTGTGTTTGATGGCTATGTTGCCCCGTCGATAATGCAGGTGCCCGGCGCCAAAGATATCGCGGTTGAATCATACAGTTTATCTAAAAGCTATAATATGCCGGGTTGGCGAGTCGGTTTTTTAGTTGGTAACTCAACCTTGATTGCCGCGCTTGCCCGATTGAAGTCTTATTTAGATTACGGCATGTTCGCGCCAATTCAGATCGCCTCTATTTTTGCTTTAGAAGCGCCTGAGGCCAAAGACTGGATTGCTGACATTCGCGATATGTACCAAAAGCGCCGTGATGTATTGTGCGACGGTTTGGAGGCCGCGGGTTGGCCAGTTGATCGCCCCAAGGCAACCATGTTTGTATGGGCGAAAATTCCAGATCGCTTTTCTGAGCTTGGTTCTATGGAGTTCAGTAAGTTATTGCTCAAAGAGGCGAAAGTAGCGGTTTCTCCCGGAATAGGCTTTGGTGATTATGGTGACGACTATGTTCGTTTTGGCCTGATTGAGAACGAACATCGAACTCGACAAGCAATTCGCAACATAAAAGCGCTGTTAAGACATCCAGAACGGGTTAAAATCTAGCTCCCAAACGTTAAAAGGTGGCGTTGCAGACATATCGAATGCAGCCTCTAGAACTCAGTATTTATAAATAAATGAAAGCAATTAAAGTCGGAATCTTAGGGTTAGGAACAGTGGGTGGTGGTACAGCGTTGGTTTTGCAACGCAACGCCAATGAAATTTCACGGCGAGTTGGGAGGCCAGTACACGTGACGATGGCGTCGGTGCGAAGCTTAGACAGTCAACGCTTGTGCGATTGTTCACAGTTGACCTTAACTCAAGATCCGTTTGAAATTGTTAATGCGCCTGATATTGATATTGTTGTCGAATTGATCGGTGGAGACACCGTGGCGAAAGATTTGGTTCTTAAAGCCATCGAAAATAAAAAACACGTCGTCACGGCGAATAAGGCATTAATCGCATTGCATGGAAACGAAATTTTCGCAGCGGCCGAAGCCAAAAACGTGTCTGTTAGTTATGAATCAGCGGTGGCCGGCGGCATTAGTATTATAAAAGCGATTCGTGAAGGCCTAGCTGGGAACAAGATAGAATTGCTGGCGGGTATTATTAACGGCACGGGTAACTTTATTTTGACAGAAATGCGAGATAAAGGGCGCACCTTTGATGATGTTTTAGTTGAGGCTCAAGAACTTGGTTATGCCGAGGCAGATCCGACATTTGATGTCGAGGGCATCGATGCAGCGCATAAACTAACCATTCTGGCCGCTATTGCCTTTGGCACGCCTTTGCAGTTTGATAAAGTGTATACCGAAGGTATCTCTAAGTTGAGCTTGATCGATGTTGGCTACGCCGAAGAACTCGGGTATCGCATCAAGCATTTAGGCATTGCTAAGGCCAGTGACGACGGTTTGGAATTGCGCGTTCACCCGACATTGATCCCTGAGAAACGATTGATAGCGAATGTCGATGGCGTGATGAATGCCGTGCTGGTAAAAGGTGATGCGGTTGGCAACACGATGCACTACGGTGCGGGTGCGGGCGCCGAACCAACAGCATCAGCGGTGGTTGCTGACATTTTAGATATTGTCCGCACAATAGATGCACCGACGTCATGTCGAGTGCCTCATCTTGGTTTTCAGCCTGCAGAAATCAAAGATCGGCCGGTGAAAACAGTTGAGCAATTTGAGTCAGCCTACTACCTACGCTTTGACGTAAGTGATATCGCCGGAGTGATGTCTAAACTATCATCGCAATTTGCCGACCAAAATATAAGTATCGAGGGAATTGCTCAGAAGGAACCGGTAGCTGGCCAAGACTTTGTGTCGGTTATTTTCATCACACAGCGTACTAATGAAGGTCAGCTAGACCGAGCTATTGCAAGTATCGAAGCAATGGACGAAGTGCGAGCCGATGCGATTAAAATTCGCGTAGAACACTTTAACTAGTCTGGTTATCGAACAATGAAATTTATTAGTACGCGTGGCGATGCGCCAACGCTAAGCTTTGAAGAAGTGATCTTAGCGGGTTTGGCCTCCGACGGTGGCTTATACGTTCCAGAAAGCCTACCCACATTTTCCAAGGCAGAAATTGCTAGTTGGGCCGGTTTAAGTTACAAAGAGTTGGCTTTCAAGGTCATTCATCCTTTTATCGATGGCGAAATTAGTGATGACGACTTGACGGCCATTATTGAAAAAGCCTACGACTCCTTTCAGCATGATGCGATTGCTCCGCTTATTCAAACTGGTCATAACGAGTGGGTTCTAGAATTATTTCAAGGCCCAACACTCGCCTTTAAAGATTTTGCGCTACAGTTTTTAGGGCACTTACTCGACTTTATTTTGGCTAAACGTCAACAGAAAGTGGTGGTGATGGGCGCGACTTCAGGCGATACCGGTTCGGCGGCAATTGAAGGCTGCAAACGTTGTGAAAATATTGATATTTTCATATTGCACCCGCATAACCGAGTATCCGAAGTTCAGCGTCGCCAAATGACTACCGTTATCGCCGATAATGTTTTCAATATCGCGCTTGAAGGGAACTTCGATGACTGTCAAAACATGGTTAAGGCAAGTTTTCGCGACCAGTCTTTCTTACCCGATGGTCGCCAGCTAGTAGCCGTTAACTCGATTAACTGGGCGCGTATCATGGCCCAAATTGTTTACTACTTTTATGCCGCACTTGCGTTAGGCGGCCCTCATAGAGCGATATCTTTTTCTGTTCCGACTGGTAACTTTGGTGATATTTTTGCGGGCTACTTGGCCAAACAAATGGGGCTTCCGATTGATCAATTAATTATTGCAACGAACTCAAATGACATACTTCACCGATGCATTAGCGACAATGACCATAGTAAGCAAGGCTTGCATCAATCGTTATCGCCAAGTATGGATATCATGGTGTCGAGTAACTTCGAACGTTTATTGTTTGATCTTTATGGCCGCCAAGGTATTGAAATTCAACGGTTGATGTCTGAGTTTGAAAGCGGCCACATGCGCTTGAGTGATGACGCTTTAGCAAGTGCACGAACCTTATTTTCCAGCTTTCGCCTTGATGACGCCGCCACCTTAGAATTGGTCGCTGAGGTCTATCAAAATGCCGAGTATTTACTAGACCCTCACTCGGCTATTGGTGTTGCTGCTGCGCGGGCACGACGAAGTGATACCAGTGTGCCAATGGTTTGCTTAGCGACGGCTCACCCATCGAAATTCCCTGAAGCGGTGGATCAAGCGGCAGCGCGTTTTCCTGAGGCGAACTTGGGTCAAGCTAAACTGCCCGTACATATGGCTGATTTGTTTGATCGCCAAGAGCGTATGACCGTCTTACCTGATGACATAGTGACGGTTCAATCCTTTATTTCAGGTAAACTGTGATCAGCGTCGATTAATCGGCAAGGATATTAACGCGCTATTAACTTCCCGTTATGTCCATGTAAACACATGGTCTAAGCTGAATAATTTCAGTATGATGCGTTGATATTAAGAATAATATAAATCCTCAAATTATAGAGGAGCAACACGTTTGAGAGCTCATGAGTCAAATAACTACTTTTATAGCAAAACGTTGTAAATTGGTGGCGCTAAGTGCTGGCCTAATTTTTTGCGTTGGTGTTCCCGTTGCTCCCAGTGCTTTCGCTCAAGAACGCGATACTAATAATGAAAACGTTGGCACGCCAGACCAAGGTGAAGCGCAAATCACCTTAAAACTTGAAGATGTAGACATTCGAGTGCTTATTAATACAGTGGCCGAAGTCAGCGGGAAAAATTTCATTGTTGATCCTCGGGTAAAAGGCAAGGTCTCGGTGATTTCTGGTGCAACTCTCAGCCCTGATCAGCTATATGACGTGTTTCTATCGATTTTAGAAGTTCATAACTTTGCCACCGTAGACTCTGGAAACGTTATTAAAGTATTACCTAGTAACGTAATAAAACAGCGACCAACGCCGCTATTATTTTCGCCGACTGAAGACTCTAACGACGCACAAATCACACAAATAGTTCAGTTAAAGCATGCCTCTGTACAAGACTTGGTGCCGATCATCAGACCGTTGATCCCGCCAACCAGCCACTTTGCACCGCACGTGCCATCCAATAGCGTGGTGATAACCGATACCACCGCCAACATTCAGCGTGTCTTGCAAATCATTAGAAAAATCGACGTACCTGATAAACGCTCAAATATCAGCGTGGTGAACCTCAATTATGCCAAAGCGAGTGAACTCGCTGCTACGTTGACTCAATTGGTTTCCACAACGGCCGACCCTAAAGACGCCGCCTCGGCAAGTAAGATTAGTATTCAGCCGTTTGATGCAATTAATTCACTAGTGATTAGTGCTCCTGATGAGCAATACGCTAAAATTCAAGCACTTATTGATGAGCTTGACATTGAGCGCGAAGTTGAGGGAAACGTTAATGTCATTAGTCTAAAGCACGCAAAAGCGGAAGATATTTCAACCATTTTGCGAGATTTAACGAGCGGTGATGCACAAGGTGCGACCAGCCAATTTAGTGTGCAAGCCGATGAAGCGTCGAACTCACTCATCGTTAGGGCGAGTGGCACGCAGCTTAAAACGGTTCAATCAGTTGTTAAAAAGCTAGATAGGCGCCGAGCTCAAGTTTTTGTTGAAACAATTATCGCCGAGGTGTCTCTAACGCAGAGTGCCAGTCTTGGTATTAATTGGAACATTGGTGGCCCGCGTGGCGGCGTTACGGCTGCTGACGGCACGGTGTCCGGCACTACTGGTAATTTGATTGATGTCAACCGCCCAGGCTTACCGGCTGCAACGGTTGCTGGGGGGCAACAGTTTGACCTCGGTGATAACGGTTTCAATTTTTCGTTATTGGACTTTGGCCGATACCAGTTAGACGTTGTTTTGAATGCGATAGCGTCTGATTCAAACAGCAATATTTTGTCGACACCCACAATTTTAACGCTGGATAATGAAGAGGCTGAAATTGTTGTGGGGCAAGAGGTGCCATTTGTCACAGGTAGCTTTAACAACGGTTTCAATCAAGTAGATGACGGCACCGGTAATGTGCCGGTGGGTAATGGCTTCCAAACGATTGAGCGCAGAGATGTTGGTATTACACTCAGGATAAAGCCACAAATAAATGAAGGGGACACGATTCAGTTAGAGGTGTTACAAGAAACATCATCGATCGCGCCTCAAGATGTTGAGGGTATTTCAGATGTGGTCACGAATCGCCGTTCTATCGAAGCTGTTGTGCAAGTCGATGACGGTCAAGTGGTCGTTTTAGGCGGTTTAATCACGGATAATGTGACTGACACGGTCGGTAAAATACCCTTTCTGGGCGATCTCCCGCTTGTTGGTGGATTATTTAGAAACAAATCTAAAGCCGCCATAAAGCAAAATTTAATGGTGTTCTTGAAACCCCATATTATTCGCTCGCCAGAAGATCTGGCTAAATATAGTAAGGCAAAATATGATGATGTTCGCCGTGATGGTCAAATCGCTGCGCGGCAAAACCCAAGTTTTATTGTTCCTGACTCGGCGGCTCCTGTTTTAGTCGATTATGAAACTGGCCTTAATGATGGTTTTGTTGGCAGCGAGCGGCGAGCTAAACTCGCCAGAGAAGGGCTGCCCAAGCCTTTTAGTAAACAAGTGAAAGACATAATTTTTGGCCGTAAAGCTAAGCCTGATGATCTTAAAGACCTTGACCAGGCTCGGTCTGAATTCGAGACAAGTGGTGAATTAGAGGCGATTGAAGCTGATCGAAATGCTGTCAATAAATTGCTAGAAACTTCGGAGTAATTCTAGCCTTATGAACGAAACAGTCAGCCAAGAAGAATTTGATAGTGATGACACTAATGATTCCTTAATACCTTACTCGTTTGCAAAAAAGCACAATGTGTTGGTGCATAGCCAAGAAGATGGAACGGTAGTTGTTAGTTGTCTTGGTGCTCCCAAGCTTGTCGTCTTGTCAGAGCTTAAACGTCGGCTAAATACAAAGCTAACCCTATCTATGCTCGCGGCATCAGAGTTTGATGACCTGTTACGAACTGTCTATGACAAAGGTGGCAGCCAGGCGAACCAATTAATGGATGACATGGGTGAGGGCTTGGACTTAGAGCGCCTAGCCCAAGAAATGCCACAAACAACCGATTTGCTAGAAGCGTCAGACGACGCGCCTATCATTCGTCTAATCAATGCCTTATTAACTCAGGCAATTAGAGAGAGCGCCTCTGATATCCACCTTGAAGCCTTCGAAGACGAGTCGGTAGTGCGGTTTCGCGTTGATGGCGTACTAAGAGATATTTTGTCACCCAAGCGCGAGCTTCACGGCGCCTTGGTGTCTCGTATTAAAGTGATGTCGAAGCTCGATATCGCCGAGAAACGCTTGCCTCAAGACGGGCGCATGTCACTACGAGTGGCTGAACACCCGGTTGATGTGCGCGTATCTACTCTGCCCACCCAGCACGGTGAACGCATAGTGATGCGCTTGCTTGATAAGCAAAGTGCGCGTCTAAATTTAGAAGCGTTAGGGATGCCCAAAGATATTCTCGAACGTTTTGAAGTTCTTATTGGAAAACCCAACGGTATTCTATTAGTAACAGGCCCAACCGGTTCTGGTAAAACCACAACCCTATATTCAGGTTTGCATCGTTTAGACCGAAAGCGCTTGAATATCTTAACGGTTGAAGACCCCGTTGAATACGACCTAAATGGCGTTGGTCAAACGCAGATGAATTCGAAGATCGGCTTGACCTTTGCTACCGGGTTAAGATCCATTTTAAGACAAGATCCCGATGTGGTACTAGTTGGCGAAATACGCGACTTAGAAACCGCTGAAATATCGGTTCAAGCAAGTCTGACCGGCCATTTAGTTTTATCTACTCTGCATACCAATACCGCCGTTGGTGCGGTAACGCGTTTGGTCGATATGGGCGTAGAGCCGTTTTTGATTGCTTCTAGTTTAGTCGGCGTTCTCGCTCAGCGACTAGTGCGCCGCTTATGCGATAATTGCAAGCAGCCATATGAGCCTGACGACGCGGAGCGTGAAATGTTAGGCATTAAAGCCGGAGAGTCGTTTGAGCTATTTAGTGCAAAAGGGTGTACTGAATGTGATCAGATTGGTTATCGTGGGCGTATTGGTATTTATGAATTAATTGAAATGGATGACGGCATGCGCCGTCGCATTCACGACCAGGTATCTGAGAACGACTTGACTGATCATGCCCGCAAGACCTCTCGCAGCTTAATGCACAGTGGTTTTGATCGGATTCTCGAAGGCCAAACTACATTAGACGAAGTGTTCCGAGTCACTCAGTCGTAACATCAAGGTGAATTAGTTATGGGTGCGTTTGAATATCAAGCTCTTGATGCTAAGGGAAAAACGGTTAAAAATATTACCACCGGGGACCATGCCAAGCAAGTAAGGGCCGAGCTGCGAGCTCAAGGTCTTGTGCCACTAGAAGTAAGAGAGGTGTCAGAAAAGGCCGTCAGTAAATCAGATAAACGCGGTAAGGCAAACAGCCGCGTTAAAATTAAGACAAATGATTTATCTATTATTACACGGCAAATGGCAACTCTGCTTGAATCAGGGATGACCGTTGAAGAGACTCTGAGCGCGGTTGTTAAGCAATCAGAAGGTCATAAAATCAAATCCGTGATGAGCGACATTCGATCTTTGGTAACGGAAGGTTACTCATTGTCTGACGCGATTGCTAAATACCCAAATAGCTTCCCTGAAATTTATCGGGCATCAATTTCTGCCGGCGAGCAATCCGGCACGCTCGACAATGTCTTAGATCGCCTGGCAGACTATTTAGAAAACAGCCATGCAATGCAACAGAAGGTCTCCCAAGCGATAGCGTATCCAATACTTCTATTTTTTGTGTGTGCCGGAATTCTGGTGATATTAATTACCGTTGTGGTTCCCAAGGTGGTCACCGTTTATGAGGATCTCAATCAAGAATTACCTGGGCTTACGAAATTTGTAATCAAATTGTCAGAAATCTTCACGCAATATGGCATTATTATTGCCGTAGTGTTGGCCGCTGTGTTTTTTGGTTGTCGCTATATGTTTAACCAAAATGGTCCTAAAACGTGGTTACATACCTTGTATTTGAAAACCATCGGTTTGAGAAAAATGGTGCAAAGCGTCGATTCAGCTCGAATGGCCCGAACGCTATCAATTATGGTTGGCTCGGGTGTCCCTATCTTGTCGTCGATGAGGGCTAGTGAAGGGGTCATGACTAATTTGGTACTCCAAAAGGACTTGTATCAGGCAACTGAAGAAGTCGCTCAAGGTGTCTCAATTGGGCGGGCCTTAGAACGTAATGGTAACTTTCCGCCGTTATTAGTCCATATGGTCACCAGTGGCGAGAACAGTGGTCGTTTAGGTCACATGCTTGAAAAAGCCGCGACCGCAACTGAAAACGAAATGCAAACACGCATTGGCATGATGGTTAGTCTACTCGCGCCATTGATGATTTTATTCATGGGTGCGCTGGTGTTGGTTATTATTTTAGCTATTTTGACGCCAATGTTTCAGTTAAACGAACTAATTAATTTATAACGACGAGAAAGATTAAAGACATGAATACATATAAAAGAATGCCGAAAGCGCAGGCAGGTTTTACATTGATTGAGATTATGGTGGTGGTAATCATCATCGGTTTGCTCTCGACTTTGGTGGCACCAGCGATATTCAAAAATCAAGAAAAAGCGCAGAGAATTAAGGCGCAGAATGACATTAACGCACTTGCTAGCCAACTTGATTTATATCGGCTGGATATTTTTTCATACCCAAGCACCTCTGAAGGCTTGCCGGCTTTAATTACTAACCCAGGCAAACCAAACTGGACCGGTTATGGTAAGAAGGCGGCGAAAGACCCTTGGGGCAATGCATATCAATATCAGAACCCAGGCACGAGAAACGCAAATAGCTATGATCTATGGAGTTTTGGTTCCGATAATGCCGC
>JALZVW010000165.1 GCA_023301745.1 Arenicella sp.
TAGGTCTGAGTAATGATATTGATTGAGCGCATTTTTCGCATCAATCAATAAATTGCAAACAAGCCTAGTCAACTTGTAACTCAGTGATCATATCAACCAATCCTGGGTTCATTTAGTTAGCTCACTCCGAGCTGAAGCTGTACCAAAATACTTGAGTAAAAAAATATAATGGGAAATAGAATTTCATTTAGTAGGGGAATGTCTGATTACTCCAGCAACGATGGCGACATAGTCGTGGCGGCGAGTAGCCAAACCCCGATTAAGAGAACTACCGTTAGGGCAACTAATGACGCCGTTACTGGTGGTTTGATTTTGTTGACCATGACCGCGAGCTTATTCTCAACGCAATCGGTGTTGGCGCAATCAAATAGTTCGGTTAGCCGGCTGACTCAAAACTTGTCTGAGCGGGTCGAATTTGATGTTAATCGCTTTGAGATTGTCGGTGATAATCCAATGAGTGCCGCTAAAACAAACGCGATATTAGCCCCCTATATTGGTGCTAAACAAGGTATCGATGATATCGAAAGTGCCGCCGATGCCCTCGAAAAGGCAATGTCTGCCAAGGGTTTGAGTTTTTATCGTGTTTCTTTTCCACCGCAAGAGCTCACTGATGGCGTGGTTGACCTGCTGATAACTCGGTACCAGATCGGCAATATCAATGTGAAGGGCAACAACTATTACTCAAAAAGAAATATTGAGTCTAGTTTGCCATTACTGCGTAAGGGCCAATCGCCCAGTACTAAAGGCATTGCAAGAGCGTTGCGGGTGGCTAACCAAAATTCAAGTAAGCGTGTTCGGGTCACTCTCGCGGCGGGTGAGCGAGCGAACGAAATTGATGCGAATGTTGTGGTCAAAGATCAGCAGCCGCTGGTGTTAACAAGTTGGTTGAACAACACCGGCACCGATGCATCGGGTGATTTTCGTGTTGGCGCAAGCATTGCGCATCAAAATATTTTTGGATTAGATCACAGTGGTTCTCTGACATTTATTACCTCACCTGAAGGAATAAATGATGTTCAGCAAATTGCCGCGAGCTATCGAATTCCGTTGTACTCAATTGGTGGCAGCATAAACTTTGTCGCCGTCAACTCAGATGTTGATACTGGCATAGTCGCTGAGGTATTCGATGTTGCTGGGCGAGGTGAAGTCTATGGTGTTGGTTACTCTCATGTTTTATCGAGCATCGGTTTGTATAACCACGGCTTATCACTTCAAGTTCAAGACAAGCTATTTGATAACGATGTTCAGTTTCAGGGCCAGCAAATTCTAGAAGATGTGCGCAGTCGCCCCTTGTCGTTGGCTTACCAAGCGAGTTGGGGTAATGGCAAAGGTTTCGATTGGTCGGGGTCTGTTTCCTTGACGAGTAATTTAAGTGGTGGCTCTTTTAATAATGCCCGCTCGTACGACGTGTCTCGATTAGGTGCCACAGACGATTGGGATAAATTAGATTTAGGTGCTAACTACCAATATAAGCTCAACGAATGGTTATATACCGCGGCGGTGAGGGTTTCCATTACCGATGATCGTTTGATTACCGGTGAACAGTTTGCTGTGGGCGGCAGTACCAGTATTCGAGGCCTTGATGAACGTGACCTGCGAGGAGATGAAGGCTATCAAGTCAATCTGCAAGCATGGGCGCCACCGATTTATAAAAATATTCGGCCGGTTATCTTTGTCGATATAGGCCATGTTTCAAACAACGACCCTCTTGAGGGCGAATTTAGCTCTGAAGACGTCGCGTCTATTGGTGTGTTACTTAATTGGAACCCGACTTATAAAATATCGACCTCTGCCAGCTATGGCTACTTGATTGACGGTATAGATAATGTTGCGGCGTCTACCGGTGGCTCTGAAGACGGTGATGGACAATTCCACTTTAACCTCACTTACCGATTCTAAGAGAACTGAGAAACCATTATGAAATTACATTATTTAGTACTCGGTACTCTAGTGCTCGGCGTACTTAATTCATTGCCAAGCCATGCGTCTAACGGAACCGTTATTTTGGCTAAGGGCGTTGTCACTGCGACGGGCGCTGACAAAAGTAGCCGGGTGCTGGCTAAAGGCGCGGCGATCGAAGAAGGCGATGTTATTAATACGGCCAAGAAGAGTTTCGCGGTGATACGTATGCTTGATAATACCAAGCTCACACTCAAACCCGGCACAACCATTGCGATTGGTAAATTTAGCGTTGAGAAAGGTAAAGAAGAAGCCTGTATTAATTTGGTTAAGGGCGGGTTGCGCACAGTGACCGGCTTGATTGGTAAACGTAAGCCTGAATCATTTCAAGTTGATACGCCAATTGCCTCGATTGGTATTCGTGGCACCGACTTCATTACTCGCATCTGTGCCGATGATGAGTGCTTGGTTGATGAGCAAGAACTGTCGTTTGGCGAATACGGTGACAGCGAAAAATCGCAAAGTGGTGAGATCGCTGAATTGATTAATCAGCAGTTGCCAGAAGGTTTATATGGCAGCTGCGAAACAGGCTCGATCGTGATGAGTCAGTGTGCTGGCCAATCTGAGGGCTTTGAGTTAGGCAAGTGCCGGGTCAACCAGCAAAAAGATTGCACCGAAGTTGGGCTAGCTGCTGGCCAAGCCGGTTATACAAGTTTTAACCCTACGGCCGGTCTAGACCCATCTGTTGGCACGGCTACTGGCAGTCTAACAGCCTTACCTAAGCGGCCCATTGTGTTACCCAAAACCCCACGCATTTTAAATCAGGACCCTTACTTTGAATTATCGGATGCCAGCGACGTTGAGCTTGAAAAAGTAGATCGTTTTCCAGATAGCTTTAGCCCTGATGGGCAATGTTCAATTTACGGAAGCTAAATTTAGAAAAATTGTAAACTCGGCCAATTTCGGCCTGAGTTATAGGTGAAAATATTATGTCAAGATCTAAAAATACACGGTTCGGCCACACCATACTAGGTACCACTATTGGTGTTTTAGTGGGCGTTGGTTCCGCTTTTGGTAACCCTGCCGATCCTACGGTTGTGACGGGCTCAGCCAGTTTCGATACGGTTGGCTCGCAACTCAATATTACCAATTCACCCGGCGCTATTATTGATTGGAATAGTTTTTCAATTGGCCAAGATGAAATAACCAACTTCATTCAAAGCTCAGCATCGTCAGCGGTTTTAAACCGAGTGACTGGCGGAAATTTGAGTGAAATATTGGGTGATTTGCAGAGCAATGGGCGTGTTTTTCTAATTAACCCAAATGGTTTAATTATTGGCGAAGATGCGGTGATCGATACGGCCGGTTTTGTTGGCTCGACATTGGCCATTTCAAACGAGTCATTTGCTTCAGGACAGTACTCGTTCAATGGCGATAGCGGGTCTATCGTAAACCAAGGCTTGATTCACGTGAGAGGCAATGGCGACATCGCCTTGATCGCAACATCGGTTGAAAGCAGTGGCATATTAAGAAGTGACAATGGCGATATATTACTGGCCGCGGGTCGCTCGGTATCGCTTAGTTTTGATGAATTTCAAAATCTAAGCTTTGAAGTGCAGGCGCCTGACAATGGTTCGGTTAACCTCGCCGAAATGATTGATCAACGAGGCAGTGCATCACTGTTAGGCGCGGCTAGCAATAACCTTGAATTGGTCGAAGGCGCAGATGGGCGAATTTTTCTACAAGCCACAGATACAGGCACCGTTGTGGTTAGTGGGTCTATTGAATCAAACGGTGGTGACATTCATGTTGAAGGCCATCAAGTTGAATTACACGATGCTAATGTTGACTCTAGCGGTAATGGTGCGGCGGGTGATGTCTCATTGTTGGGCGATAACGTTGGCTTATTCTCGGGCACGTCGGTAAGCGCAATAGGCGATGGCGAAGGCGATGGCGGCACGGTCTTAATTGGCGGCGAACAACAAGGCCGCGGTGACACTCGAACCAGTGAATTTGTTTATCTCGGTAGCGAGGCATCAGTTAG
>JALZVW010000166.1 GCA_023301745.1 Arenicella sp.
ACGATCTTCTCATAAACAATCAATTCACGGTTCACGAGGTGAACACCATGGGCGCATTGCAGAACAGGTTATTGCTTGATGAAGAAATGCCAGCTGACCGGCCAAATAGGGTGGGTTCCATAGGCGTGATAGAGCAAAGCGCGATTACCGCTTTAGACGATTTGCTAACCGATAACCGTTTTCTTGATCAAGTACTGGGCAGCCTCGAACAATACGGTTCTGTCTTGCTGCGAGGTATGCCGATTGCTGATACGGCGCAAGCTGAGGCGTTGTTATTGGCTTTGGGCGTAGAATTTGACGACGATTACCTCGGTGGTGCCAGCCCTCGTAGCCGTTTGAGCGACCATTTTTTCACGTCAACCGAAGCGCCGGCACCTTATGTCATTACCTTTCATACTGAGATGTGTTATCTAAAACAGCGGCCGGGCAAAATCTTTTTTTATTGCATCACCGAACCGAGTGAGGTTGGAGAAACGCCGGTATTTGATTGTGCGGCTATCTTTGATAGTTTGCCGGTAGCGCTGCAACAAAAAATTGAACAAAAAGGCATGATCTATCAACGCTATTTTGTTGAAAAAAAGGCGCGTTTCTTTAATGTTTATAAAACTTGGATGGACTCATTTCAAGCGGCGACCCGTGAGCAAGCCGAAGCGGCCTGTCGGCAGCAGGGCTTAGAATTTGAATGGCAAAGTAATGGCGGGCTAATAACCCGAGCTAAGATGCCAGGTTTTATCATTGACCCCAAGTCCGGCAAAAAGTGCATCAGCTTGACGCTTTATAATGGTGAGTCCGCGCCTTATGAAATGTTCAAATTCAAGAAGCGAATCAACCCCTTGGCACGTCTTGGCTTAAGTGCCCTCGTGCGATCTCAATACGCTAAAGAAAGAGTGTTTATGAAAACGCTATGGGGTGATGGTTCGGAGATTAGCCGAGAAGAAACACACACTATGATCGACACGGCCTGGGCGTGTTCGACTTTGTTCAAGTGGAAACAAGGTGATTTACTGATTTTGGATAATATTCGGTCTGGCCATGGTCGACTAAACGTGACCAAACCTCGTAAAATAGCGGCTGCTCTTGGTGACCCATACTCAATTTAAATTATGCCTAGAAAACCTCTGAATTTTATCGAGCTCTCGCCCGACGAGATGCTAAATACCTCACGTGACTTTACCGCCACAGTTTCTCGACGACGCAGCGTACGCGACTTTTCCGATCGTGCAGTCGATCGCGAGGTAATTGAAAATGCCGTGCGCTCTGCCGGGTCTGCGCCCAGTGGCGCTAATAAACAGCCTTGGCACTTTGCGATCGTTGAAAGTCGTCAAACCAAAGCATTGATTAGAAAGGCCGCCGAAGCTGAAGAGCAAGAGTTCTACAATGGCCGCGCGCCTAAAGCGTGGTTAGACGACCTGAAAGTTTTTGAAACCGACCAACATAAGCCGTTCTTAGAAACGGCTCCGTATTTGATTGCGGTATTTCTGCAACGTAATAGCGTTGATGATGATGGCGTAAAGCATAAAAACTATTACATGCCCGAATCGGTGGGGATCGCGACCGGTATGCTCATCACAGCGCTTCACGTGTCAGGCCTAGCTACTTTGACGCATACCCCGAGCCCAATGAAGTTTCTAAATGAAATTCTCGAGCGACCTAGCAACGAAAAACCATTTATGTTGATTGTGGCTGGTTATCCCACTGAGGGAGTTACCGTGCCCGATATCGAGCGTAAGCCGTTTGATGAAATCGCCAGTATTTTCTAAATTGAGGCTAGGACTAGCCAGTTGAATGGCGTCAATGAGTATACGCGCCGACAATACGATGATTAGTTGAGTAGCGTCGCCAATGTTTTTCGAGTATCGGCTGGGTCAATAACCGCATCAATTTCTAGCACGCTAGCGACCTCAGTGGCCTGCCCACGTTGGTATTGTTGTGCGAGTAATTTGTCGAACAGCGCTTGCTGCTGGTCGGGGTCGGTAATCTGCGAGAGCTCTTTGCGAAAACCTAATCTTACAGCACCCTCTAAGCCCATTGCACCGAATTCGCCACTCGGCCAAGACAATGTATATAGCGGGCGCTGTGTGCTACCTCCGAGCATCGCTTGCGCCCCTAAACCGTAGCATTTTCTAAGCACCACCGCGTAAAATGGTGTGCTGAGCTGTGCGCCAACACGAAACATGCTGGCCAGTCGTCTAACCGCGCCTTGGGTTTCGTGCTCTGGCCCGACCATAAAACCTGGCGTATCACAAAGTGAAATAATTGGGATTTTAAATTGATCGCAGAGTTGCATGAATTTAGCTGCTTTTTCGCCGGCTTGTACGTCTATTGCCCCCCCTAAAGAGTTGCAGTCGTTAGCCATCACGCCCACTGGTTTGCCTTCAATGCAGGCCAAGCCGGTGATGATAGATGGCCCGTAACCACGACCCAACTCGATGAATGAATCCAGATCGCTTAAGCGCTCTATAATATGCCTAACATCGTAGGTCTGGCGACGATTTTCTGGCAATGCGTGCTGCAATATTGCTTGGCCCTGAGCCTGCCAGTCTGACGAATTTGGCTGATCTTCGACGGCTTTCTGAAAGTAGCTCAAGACCTTCACCGCAACTTTTGCAGCATGAGCTTCATCATCAACTACGATATCTACCGTGCCATTACTTGCCTGCACCTCTATTGGGCCGATTTCGGTTGCTTTAAATGTGCCTAGACCGCCGCCTTCTATCATGGCTGGGCCTGCCATGCCTATCCAAGAGCGCTTAGTCGCGATGGTGATGTCAGCAGCGCCGAAGAGGGCCGCGTTACCCGCGAAATTATAGCCATTGGCGACACTAATACGCGGCACCAAACCACTTAAGCCCGCCCACGTGCCGAACGATGTGCATTGCAAGCCAGAGTTAACCACGGTGACATCGGTGTCGCCCGGTCGACCACCACCACCTTCTGTGTACATGATGACGGGCAAGTTTTTATCGCGAGCGACTTGTAAGATTCGATCGAGTTTCTGATGATGAAAGAACCCTTGTGTGCCGGCCATCACCGAGTAGTCATTAACCACGAGTGCTACGGCTTGGCCATTAACTTGACCAATGCCGGTAATGATACCGTCAGCGGCACTGGTGGTTTTAAGGGTTTCGTAATCGTGTCTCTGTCGTTGAGCTGCAACGGCAAACTGGCCATATTCCTGAAATGTTGCAGGGTCACAGAGTTGTGCTAAATTCTCTCTCGCGGTTTGATAGCCTTTTGCATGACGCTTGTCGGCCGCGGCTGATCGGTGCAGATCCAAACTCAAGGCTTGGCGTTCTCTAAAGCCTTGAATCAACGAGTGAGGGGCGTCGCTTATCGCCTTGTTTCGAGAAGCCTCAGCCTTTCTCGGCTTGTCAGAGACCGCTATGCTGATGAGGTTCGCGTCTCGTTGAATTGTATCGCCGATGTTTACCGGCACTGACTCAACCGTTCCGTCATATTCAGACTCAACTCGTAGTTGAACCTTCATCGATTCCATTAAGACTAATAAATCGCCTTTGTGAACGGGTTGGCCGCTAACCACAGATACTTCGATAACCACCCCGGTGAGTGGTGCATTGATGGTCTTTAGCATCTAGTTGTTAGAAAGGCCGTTTATTTGTATCAGTTGACCTTGGTCGCCATCGGTCAAAACATAGAGCGTATTGTCAGGGCCGACTGAAATATCTCGTACTCGGCCTTTGATCGTTTCAAATACTTTGCCTTGATCACTGATTTTGTTATTAGCGCTGACCCTCAACTGTCTTATTGATTGCTCGGCTAAAGAGGTCACGTACAGACTATTTTGGTAAAAGGCCATTGATGATGGTGCGATCGAGGGTGTCCAATCGACCAGTGGTTGCTGCATGCCCGGATACTCAGTGTAGGGTGTTACTTGAGCGCCATTGTAGTCGCGCCCATAAGTGATAACTGGCCAGCCATAATTGTTGCCGGGGTTAATAATATTCACTTCATCGCCGCCTTTGGGGCCATGCTCATTTTGATAGACTACACCATTGCCGATGGCCAAGCTTTGATGGTTGCGATGACCATAGGACCAAATTTCAGGTTTGGCGCCGGCTCGTGAAATAAATGGGTTGTCAGGTGGCACGCTACCATCGTGATTAATACGAATGATTTTGCCTAAGTGATTATCGAGCTTTTGCGCTTGCTCTCGATAATCAAAGCCGTCGCCGACGGTAAGTAGTAAGCTGCCATCACTCATCTGGGCAATTCGACCCGAATAGTGTTGTGGCCCTTTTTTTAATGGCGACGCGGTAAAAATATTTTTGATCTCAGAAAGCTGGTAGTTATCGTTATTAGACTCAAGCTTTGCCGAAATTAGGCGCGTGGCATTACCCTTTGCCGCCCCGAATGCATAGCTTAAATAAATACGTTTATTATTGGCAAACTCAGCATCCTTCATTATGTCGAGTAAGCCACCTTGGCCCGCATAATAAACCTCAGGCACATTGCTGACACCGGTGTTGAGTATGAGACCATCTCTGATAACTTTAATATGGCCGCCACGTTCAGTGACGAGTATGTCGCCATTGGGTAAAAATTCGTGTGCCCACGGTTGAGACAATTCGCTGGCAATCACCGTGGTCGAATAGTGTTCAGTGGTTAAATCGGTGTGTTGGGCACTCAAGCTAAGGCTGAGTAGTATCGCCAAAAGTCCAACGGTGAGTGTTGATGTCTTCATTGTACGCGCTCTGGTTGACCACTGATTTTCGCGAATACCCAACCGCCTATAGCGCCGGCCAGACCAAAACTAAGTAAACCCAGTAGCGTCCGTGTTCCGGCGATGGGGGTTATTAATAGCACCGCCTTCATTATCAAGAGTGTGCTAATAAGTGCGCTTGCACCGGCAATTACGTACCAAGCGGTGCGATCTCCGCCTAGGAAACGGCGGCATAGTGCCGCTACCGTAAAGCCAACGACAAAACAAATCGCGGTGAGACCACCAAGCATCGGCAGAATAGCAAAATCGCCAACGGTCATCGACAGGCGTGTGGCCAGTGGCACCTCGACATCGATTGACTGCAAGCTGGCGATCACAGACTGAGTTGAAAACACCGAGCCAATAATCGACGCGGTTAATGCGGCCGCGATCAAACCTACCGGTTTTCGTATAAAACTAGACATAGTAGGTTCGATTCTCTGTGCGTTTTTGTGTCTGCCCTTATTAGTGGCTTTACAGTTAGTAGCTTTATAGTGGCTTACGGAACTTCAATGTCATGCGGTGTGATTCACCAATGGCGGTCATTGCTGCGCGCTTTTGCGCATCGTCTTTTGAACCATTTAAACCTGGAGGTAAACGCCACACAATATCGCCGACGGTTGCTTGGTCTTTGGCGTTTTCGTTGATATTACTTTCACCGACAAATTCAAAGCCAGCCGCTTGCATTTGCGCCACTAGAAAGCTCTTTTTTATGTACCCGGCGTTACCATCAGCCCACTCGTCTGTGCGATCTTCGCGTGCTTGGTGTTGTACCACACCAACGATGCCGCCCGGCTTTAGAACGGTATAGGTATCTTTAAGAGCGCTGCTTAAGAAGCCTCCTTTTTCGTTGAATCGAACGAGATTGTGCAGTGCGCGTATATATAAAACCGCGTCAGCCGTGCCGGCCATGCTGCTCGGCATTTCGTCGAATTGAAAGGCCGCTACTGACGCGCTATCGTCACCGCGCCATTCTTGCGCTTGTGCTGTCCAAGTGCTCACCCAAGTTTTCTTAGCTTCAATACGTTCAGGCGTCATGAAACCGAAATTAGGCCAAAGCTTTTGAGAGTAATCTACGCCGATAAGCTGACCATTTTCTCCGAGGTAAGGAATGAGAATTTTTGAATACCAGCCGCCACCGGGCAGCGCTTCAACAACGGTCATTCCAGGTTGAATACCAAAGAAGTCGAGCGTTTGTTCTGGGTTTCTAGATGAAAAACGTGCTTTATTCGCGTCGTCTTGCTGTGATAACGCCGCTTTCAACGCTAAGTTTTGCTCAACAACGACGGTCTCTTGTTGCGAGTTAACGCTAGCACAGGCCGTGCTGAGTGCTAGTAGAGCAATGGCTAACGAGCTTTTGAGGCTTTTTAGGTGGGTCATGATAGGTCCTGTTTTGGGTGGTTTTGTATTGTATTGTTTATGCGGTCTGCTTCATGTAGACCTTAGCACTTGTTAAAAATCACACAAGTCTTTGTAAGGGGTAATATTGTTGCAGTCTAGCAGTTGTAAATCAAGATCGAGTATAAATAGGGCGAGGAACTATTAGTTCAAGCTCGACTGGGCGCCAACGAAGCTGAAGCCTAATATCGGTGCGGTGTTAGAATGGTTATTCTAATTAGGGGGCAGTTTCTAAAACAGACCCGTATGATTCACTCCATCGAGATTAACTGATTAATATTTTTGGAGGCCGACCATGGCGACTAAACCTGTAAGCAAAAAAGCACCCGCTAAGAAAACATCTGCAAAAGCCGTATCGAAAGCGAAGAAAGAAGTGATTGAAGCGGTAGACGCGATTGAAGATGCTGTAGAAGTAACCACTGATTCGATTGTTAAGAAAGTAAGCAAAAACATCGATATCGCTCAAGGTGTCGCTAAGCAAGTTTGGTTCGCAAACCTCGGTGCTGCTGGTCGAACTTACGAAGAAGCGGTTTCTTTAGTGAACAAAGCTAATGGCAAGCTACAAACACGCTACACTAAATTGAGTCAAGGCCGTCAAGATCTAGTCACTGATTTAGTGGCTCGTGGTGAAAAAGTGCAAGATCAAGCTCAAAGCCGTTTAAGCGAAGGCCGTGCAACGGTTGAAGAGCAAATCGAAGCTGCAAAAGGTCGCTTTGTTGGTCTAACCTCAGTGGTGGATATTCCAGCACGTTTGCAAGACTTGTCTGACAAACTTGAGTCTTTAAGTAAAGATCTTAAGAAATCGGCCTAGTCAAAATTCTGATCGCAGATATCAGGCCCTCCAAAAGGAGGGCCTTTTTTATGTTCAGGATGAACGGTATCTTGCGGTCGCATGGATGCGAAAGAGCAAGGTTCAGGATGAACGGTATCTTGCGGTCGCATGGATGCGAAAGAGCAAGGTTCAGGATGAACGGGCTAGAGGCGGCTCATCAAAAATCTCACATCTTGGCTATTCACCGAATCTACTTCGTACTTTCATAAACTCTTGATACACTAATCTTATGGCTAAAATGAGCACCCGTGATCTAATTCTCGATGTAGCGCTGGTTCTATTGAACGAACGCGGCGAAAGCAGTGTTACCAGCGTCGACCTGGCTAATGAAATGAATATTAGCCCCGGTAATTTGTATTACCACTTCAAAGGCAAGGAACAAGTTGTAGAAGAACTCTATGCGCAATACCATGCGCGCGTGTTAATTGCGCTTCAAGAGATTGCCAAGCAAGCGCGGGGTGACACCAAAGAAACCTTAGCCAGCATGACGGTGATATCTGACATACTTCAGCAATTCAAATTTATCAGCCAAGACATTCGAGGCATTCATGAGCGCTATCCAAGCCTTCGAGAATCACTAAGCAAATTGCTCAGTTTTTTGAATCAAACGGTTACCGGTTTAGTGCGCTTGGTGATGGATAAATCAAAGGTGACCGATTCAACCAATGCGTCTCGATTACTCGCGGCTAACTTGCTTTACACCTTGATTAATTTTGGCAGCTACGACGACTTAGTCAATGACTCAGCCGAGACGCTATCGATTGAAGAACACCTCTATCTACACTTTCTACCTTTTTTATGAGACCCCATTATGAGTGATCTTCGAGTTTGTCGTGAACTAGATATTGATGAGCAAGAATGCCAAGACTTGGCCGTTGAACTACTGGAGAAACTAGTGAGTAAGTTCGGCGGAAAATATAAACAAGAAGGCTCAAATTATCGCTACAAACATGGCGCAGGAGTGAATGCCGTGGTTGAAGCCAAAGCGGGTGAGTTATCGGTTGACGTTAAATTAGGTCTGATGACACGCGCGCTTGCGCCTCAACTTGAGAAAGAAATGAATCGGGTGTTAGACGATCATCTTAACGCTTAGCAGGCTAAAGGTTTAAATCCTCGCAGGCTAAAGGCTTAAGTATTAGAACGCTAAAGGCTTAAGTTCTCGCAGGCTAAAGGCTTAAGTTCTCGCAGGCTAAAGGCTTAAGTTAGGCTACGCCATTAACCAAGGGTTGCTTAAACGTTACTATTAAACGTTACTATGGCAACCACATCCATGTGTAGGCTGCCTATTTATTTTTCGTCACTTATAGGTTTAGAGACTCTCTGATTGTGGCTATCGCGTCAGCGCGCATATAAAGCTTGTTTTCAGCGTATTGGTCGCTGGGTAATTCGCATAATTCTTTAGCTCGTAATAGCGCTTGGTCAATGACTTTATCGGCATCAACGATTTCATCTAACATTCCGATTTGAGCGGCGAGCTCAGGTGTGTAGGCGCGTGATTGTACAATCGCTCTAGAATGATGAAGAGGGCTGATAGCCGTTTTAGCAATCACCTTTAAAATCGTTGTGAAATGCATACCGATAGCGGTTTCAGGCAATCGAATCGCAAACTCACCGGCGGCACCAACGCGATAATCAGCGGCGAGCATAATAAACACACCCATGCCAACCGAGTGACCTTCGCAGGCCGTAACCACTGGTTGAGGGTGCGAGTATAGTTTTTCAGTCATGAGCATGCCTTGCGCTAACATTGCTTCGGCAACATCCATACCTTGTGCGATAACTTTTAGGTCGAAACCGGCTGAAAAAATGCCTGGGCTGCCGCAAATTAGAACGGCCTTTGCTTCTTCTTTAGCCCGGTCCAGCGCGGATATAAGATCAGTGGCTACTTCCAATGAAATGGCATTCGCCTTTCCGTTGTCCAAGGAGATTTTGGCAATGCCGCCGTCTAGTAGTTCGTATTTCATATTCTGGCCCTAATTCTAAATATCTAATTATTGGTTAGTAGAAGGCTAGTGTAACCCGACTTAGTGGTTTGCAGGTGAGTTTGCTCTTAGCCTATTAGAATGTTGATTCTAATTAGGGCGCGCATTCTAATCGCGATAGGTAGTCTACAGGCATCTTAAATATTACTAGCAAGTGGACATCATGGCCGATCAAAAAAACGTAGTTGAAAATATAGCCGTTAAGGCTGTTGAAGAAAATACTGTCAAAGCAGCCGACGTTAGCACTCAGGCCGCGCCTAAAAGTGTTGAACAAAAAATTGACGCTAAGGTTGAGGCGAAACCCGTTGCTAGCAACGCAGCGACTAAACCTAGCGCCAAAAAAGTAGTCAAAAAAGCGGCTGCTAAAAAAGTGGTTAAAAAACCCGCGGCCAAGAAAGTTGACGAAAAAGTCGCTGCTAAAAAAGTGAGCAAGAAGGTCGCCAAAAAAGTGACTAAAAAGGCCACTACCAAAGTCGCGAGTAAAACCGCAGCAAAGCCTGCGGCTAAGAAAGCCACTAAAAAAACGACTAAGAAGGCCGTTAAGAAAACCGCAACCGCTAAGAAAGCGGCCAGCAAAAAAGTAACCGCGTCTAAATCAAAAGCTAAATCA
>JALZVW010000167.1 GCA_023301745.1 Arenicella sp.
TACTACTGTTAATAGTATGTCTATGGGGAAAACACATATACTTCGAATTATATTTCTTGGCATGCTGCTCTCCGGCGGCAGAGGGTTCTTTCTCGCACTTTCGGCGACGGGGAGCAAGGGGGCCGTGGGTACATGACGACGCATATCTGGATCCCGACCGAGCTCCGTGGCGGTGCTGGGGGCATTTAACGTCGCTGGGCTGACTCTATTTAACAAGGGATTGCTTTCTGCCTCGCCGAGCCCAGTGGGTGACATGGAAAACCCCACAAGATTGTACAAATTTTGTTTTTATTTACTTTTTGTTTCGTAATTAAATAGCCAGCCACCCTCGGACATTTTTTTCAGCTCCCTCTACTGTATTTTGTTTCAACCTTACCAGAATAGGCAGCAGTAGCAGCAGCAGCAACAGCATACAGCAGCAGCCGTACACATCTGCCGGCTGTCATACCTGTTGCACCAACCCCTTTGACGGATGGTGTACACCTAACACCAAGCACGTTCGTGACCACAAAACTGCCTCCCTCCGTCCGTTTACCTGGGAGAATTTTGTTCCAGGTATTGGCGTCATACCTAGCTAGTTGCCCAGTCGCGCGCTCTCAGCAGCAGCTTATCGCACCGGGCAAGAGCCACAGAGCCTGGCCCAACTGCCTCACGCCCCGATGTACTACTCCCTGTCTCGGGCGCGGCCCACACGGCCAGCCTGCCTGGCTGCGATCCTAATTGTAATAATTTTTCAGGACCCGTATGATTCGACGAGCTACTGTTCGGCCTGCGCCTGAGGTCCATCTTTGGGCTATTTTTGAGTCCCTGGCCGTTGTGAGTACAAACGGAATTTCACATTTGTATCCAATCGCAATCAAGCTGAAGTACCGCACAGGTCCAAAACTTTCATCGTTTCAAGAACCAAAACGAAGAGCCCAGAAGCCACCTGCCTGCAGCAAGTGACAAGGAAAGTTGATATAAAGCGAATACATATATAGTAAATAGAGTACGAGTACTATTTTAACAATGAAATGATCCATATAGAATACAATACGAGTATAAATGTACCTGGTATATTATTCTTACATAATATAGGTATGTACCAGGTATGTAGGCTGTTGATCAAAGAGAGTCGGCACAGAACAGTAGCAGCAGCAGAAGCGAATCATCTAGTGACTCTGATTCCAAGGGTGCCGGCGGCCAGTCGAGTGAGCAAACTAATAAACGCAAAGGCGAAGGTGAAGAACAGCAAGCCGAATCTGGAGAAAAGAAAGACGAAAGGCCAGATCTTGAAGACTTGCGAAAAAATGACGATATCGTCGCTCGCCAAATTCGCGAAGCCGCCGAAAGCGAAACCGACCCCGAGCTAAAAAAGAAGCTTTGGGATGAGTATTATAGCTATAAGCGTCGATAGGGAGCACTTGTGGAAAATTTCTTAGCCGTCACTGAACGTGGTTCGATGTTAACTCTGCGCCCGAGATCATGCGTTCAATGGTTGCTTATGCTGGTTGCTATCGTCGGTTTAAGTGCTTGCACAAACTATGAATACCATGAAACCAAGCAAGTGCCGATAGAGCGACTCGATGAGTCTCAAGAGCAATTAATTCAAGAAAGCCACCTTCTTGATGTTGGCATTATTTTATTTGACCCTGGGGTTGTCGATTTAGATTCAAAATACGCTGACTATTCGAACGTTCGCCAAAGTGAAGCGGTTTGGTTTACCGGCCAGCTAAAAGAGACTCTTAATACCAGTAATGCGTGGGGTTTGGTACGAGCTTTACCTCGAGATAATCTAGGTTTAGATGTCTATGTGACGGGTGCACTAATAGAGTCAAATGGCGAAGTGGTTCGTCTGCTCGTTACCGCTAGAGACAGCACTGGTCGTGTTTGGTTTAGCAAAGAGTATGACCAACGCGCAAGTGCCTATGCCTATAACCCTGAAGTGAATTTGCCAGGCGACCCTTTTCAGGCAACCTTTAACGAAATTGCTAACGACATGTTTGATTTTAGATCACAGTTGTCGGGCCAAGAGCTATTGAATATTCGTAGTGTGTCTAAGGTATTGTTCGCGCGTGATTTTGTACCAGATGCATTCGGCGATTTTATACGTACTGATGAACAAGGGCAGGTCAGTTTGGCCCGCATTCCGGCCGACAATGATCCGATGATGCAGCGGGTTGAGCGCATTCGCTCGCGTAACGATCTATTTCTAGATGTGGTGCAAGATTACTATCGCGCATTCAATCGCAAAATGGAGGCGCCATATCAAGAATGGCGTAAATTGAGTTATAAAGAAGTGCTCTACTCACGCCAGTTAAAAGAACAAGCTCGTAGGCAAAAAATCGCTGGTGTAGTCGCCATTGTTGGTGGCATCGCGGCGGCGGCGACCAGCGACAATAGGGCCTCTCGAGGCGCTGGACAAATCGGTATTTTTGCCGGCTCTCAGATTTTCGCTAACAGCTTCTTGAAAACCGAAGAAGCATTAGGCCATAGCTCTATTTTACGTGAATTAGGGGCGTCGCTCGAGTCAGAGCTTGAGCCGAGCATCGTCGATTTACAAGACCGCAGCGTTACCTTATCTGGAACGGTTGACGATCAATATCAAGAATGGCGACGAATTCTTGGTCAGATGTTTGCTTTAGAAGAAGGTGATGTCAGTGGCTCAAGCCCTCAGATCATCCCGACGGCTGATCAGCAAGATACTCAAGGTCAAGATAGACAAGACCAAGAAACTGATGTTCGTAAAGGCAGTACAGAAGAAGTGCTCGAGCAGGGTTTATAGCGGACATGGTTGACCTAACGAAATCTACTGACAAAGGCATCGAGGCGTTGGCCTTCGATGCTCCAGACATTAGCCGTCAAGACACACAAGCTCAACCAGACCCCAATGATTTTAGGTCTGGGCGGCGAGTCTTGTTAACCCGCGATGACGCACCTTGGTGGTATTCACAGTTCAACTTGATGCTGTGCGTATTCGGCCTGCTAGTTGTTGCCGCTGGCATGTTTATCTTGTTGACACCATCACCTGATACCGAGAAAGTTAATAACACAGTTGTTTCGGCCCAAGGGCAAGTAAGCAGTCAGACAAGCTCGAGAGCCGAGCCTGAAAGTGCCGCTGCGCCTTGGGATGAAAGTCGAAACAAACAAGCTCGTGCTGATTCGCAAGACATTCTCGCTCAGCTGCTTGCTTCAAAAAAAGCGCTCGAGGCTAAAAACGTAGCGCAGTGGGGTGCACAAGGCTACGACTCGGCGCTTGAAAAAGCAGCAGCAGGCGACGAACTCTATAAGGTTAAAGATTTTCAAAACGCAATTGCGAGTTACCAGGCTGCATTGACTGAAATGCAAGGCCTAGATGCTTTGATACCCGACGTATTAAAAGGCCTAGTAGCACAAGGTAATGCGGCGATTGATGACGGTAAAACCGATTTGGCCCGAGAAAAATTTCAAGCAGCGCTGGCCTTGGATCGAAATGATATACCAGCGTTAAGCGGTATTGACAGGGCCACAACCCTAGATCAAGTGCTCAGCATAGTGCGCGAGGCTGAGCTTGACGAGCAAGATTTTGAAGTATCAGACGACATTGAATTTCTCAGCTTAGCAGCGCAAAAATATGCACAAGTTCTCGTTCTCGATGCTCGTACTGAAGATGCGATAGTCGGCGCTAAAAGAGTGGCTGAACTGCGTGCAGATAAGCAGTTTAGAGACGCTATGTCGAAAGGCTTCTCCGCGCTTTTTACTCGACGCTATGGCAATGCCAAACAAGGTTTTGCGTCTGCGTTAAAGATTAAACCGAATGACCAAACCGCGAGTGCCGCCTATCGCCAGTCTTTGGCTTCTGATAAGCGATCCTCGCTAACCTCGCTGTTAGCGAGCGCGAAAAGCCTTGAGGCTGACGAGCAGTGGGCTAGTGCACTGAGCAACTATCAAGCAGTGTTACAACGCGACCCGAATCAAGTATCGGCCAAGCTTGGGAAAATTCGAGCGCAAGCACGTAAGCAGTTAGAGGGGTCTATCACCGCCGTGTTGGCCGACCCGCTTGCTCTAGCGCGAGGGTCTCAACGTGACAATGCTGAAAAAGTATTAGCCGATGCTCAGCGCATCAAGAATAGAGGCCTTGTGTTGGCGAAGCAAATTTCCCAAATCGAGGCGTCTCTAAAACAAGTAGATAGCACCATTAAAGTGAGTCTTGCATCAGATGGTTTGACTGACGTGAATTTGACAAAAGCAGGTTCTAAGAAACTGCGCCTGGGTAAGTTCTCGCTAAAGAATCTAGCCTTAAAACCGGGCCGCTATGTTATTAGCGCAACTCGACTTGGCTATAAAGACGAGCGCCGTGAAATTGAGTTGAGAGCGAATAGCGATGCTGTGCAGACCATTTCAATTGTCTGTGAAACGCCTGTCAGTGGCTCACCTGTGGTGACTAATTAAACCCGCATGAATAAAATAGAAAAATTAGACAACACGCGGATCGACGCCGTTGAGTTTGACATACCAAGCGGCGAAATCGCCCAGCAAGGTTTTCGCCTTAGCCCTGTTCACTTTGTATTGTTTGCGTTGGCATTGTTTTGTTTGTTGTTCATTGTTTTCATCTCGTTCTCTAAAAGTATTGAAGTGAGCGCGATTACGCGAGACTTGAACGATTCTGATCGATATTTAAGTCAGTCTGCAGACATCGCTATTGGCACAAAGTTCAAGTTGCCGCTGGGAAATCGCGTATTGATTTTTCCTGGGTCGCACGCGGTCAGTGTGCAAGCCGATGGATTTACTAGCATAGAGCAGGTCATAGAGGTTGATTCACAACGCCACCAGCAATTCGAACTTGAGCTAGTTCGTTTGCCAGGTAAATTGGCGATCAATTTGGCCGCCCAAAGTTCGGCCGAGGTGTTTGTCGATGGGGAGTTAGTCGGCACATTACCCCAAGGCAGTGGCGATCTCGCAAATGTGATTGATAATATTCCGGCTGGTAAACGCCAAATTACTGTTGACGCGCCACTGTACCGCTCGGCATCTCAAAGTATTTTGGTCCGTGGTAAAGGTGAAACTCAAAGTCTTGATTTCGACCTGCAGGCGGCTTGGTCGGAGTACTCTTTGAGTTCATTGCCGCCGGGCGCTAATGTCAGCGTTGATGGTGTTGTCGTAGGCAAAACTCCCTTGGTTGCTAAAATTGAAGAAGGCACTCGCAATCTCTTAATTAAGCTCGATAAATTTAAACCATTTAACCAGGAGGTGGGCGTCGTAGCCGGCCAAAACTTAGTGGTTCCTGAGGTGGCGCTAATTCCCGCAGATGGCATTGTGCAGGTGGCGTCTAAGCCAAGCGGTGCGGCGGTGATTATTAATAATGAATACCGAGGAACTACGCCGTTAAAGCTTAACGTTTCGCCAGATATCAAGCAGCGCATACAAGTATATAAAGCGGGCTTTCAGCTCTCTGAGTTGACCGAATCGGTGGCGCCAGAGCAAGAACTTGTTCGAGATATTGTTCTTAAAACCGACATCATTCCAGTTCAGGTTAGCGTGTCGCCTAGCGATGCGGTTGTTTATGTTGACGGCCAGCGACGAGGTCAAGGCAGTCAAACGCTAAGCTTGAATACTTTGCCGCACAGCATTAGTGTGCGCAAGCCTGGTTACGTGACCCAAACCAACGACATCATTCCGACACGGTTGAGTAAACAGATAGTCAGTGTGAATTTACTGACTGAAGAACAGCATTACTGGGCCCAAGTTCCGGCAAGTTATTCAACACGCGATGGCCATCAGATGAAACTGTTTCGCCAACTTGGCGATGTTAGTTTGGGCTCGTCCCGACGAGAAGATGGGCGCCGCGCAAACGAGACCGTTTACAAAGCAACTTTAACTAAACCGTTCTATGTTGCCTTGCATGAAACCACCAACAAACAGTTTCGAGCGTTTAAGTCGATTCACAACTCTGGCAACTACAAAGAGAAGAGCTTAGATGCGCAAAAGGCACCCGTTTCCAACGTCAGCTGGCAACAAGCGGCGCGTTACTGTAATTGGCTAAGCGGTCAAGAAGGTCTAGATCCATTTTATCAAGTTACTAAGGGTTATGTGTCTGGTGATAATAAAGACGCCAATGGCTATCGTTTGTTAACCGAAGTTGAATGGGCATGGCTTGCTCGTAATACCGACGACGGCGTATTGACCTACCCTTGGGGGAAAAGTAAGACAATCCCAGGCAATAAGAGAGTTGGTAATTTTGCCGATCAAAAAGCGGCCGACATTCTAGCGTTTACTGTTGAGGGGTATGACGATGGCTATAAAGGCCCGTCTCCGGTAGGGCGATTTCCGGCGAACCATCGAGGTTTATTTGATATGGGCGGCAATGTGTCAGAATGGGTAAACGATTGGTATAGTTCTAAAGGTAGCAGCGAACTAAGCGCTGATGCTCGACGCGACCCGCTAGGGCCAGACCAAGGCGAGTTTCATGTGGTACGTGGCGGCAGTTGGGCCAAAGGCTATTTACCACAATTACGTTTAGCCTATCGCGAATTTGCCGCTAAAGGTAAGCACGATATTGGCTTTCGTGTGGCCCGCTATGCGGGTTTGAATAAGAAGAAATAATATGCTGATTAAACACCGAGCAATATCGATCGTGATCGCCTTAGCCGGCCTAGCACTAGGTGGCTCAATTGCGAGCCATGCTCAAGTAGGCTCTGAGACCGATTCAGACGTAACAAAAGAGCTCGAAGATGCCCAAGAGTTAAAAGAAAAGGCCGAAAAAGAAGCCTTAAAACAGGCCGAACAGCAGCGTAAGAAAGAAGAAGCCAGCAAGCCTAAGCCGCCCAAAGAGGTCTTTAAACCTACAGAAGAAATTTCTGAAGATTCTCCAGTGCCATTTCCGATTGATATCTAGTTCAAAGGCCACTGACACTAAGAGTAAGACAATCCAATTAAAACCATCAAGATAATGTCAAAATATGAAGTTTCAAAAATCTGAATTTTTCTATCAAATAGTCGCATTGGTATTGTCATTCGTCGTGGTGCACACTATCTATGTCGGTTTGGTTAGACCGAATGCGGACGCCGTTTTAGAGCGTGAGCGACAATCTATTGCGGCGCAAGAAACGACCGGTGAAATAGCAACCATAGAGCGTTCAGCCTGGGTTGTATTGAAAGACTATGAACAAGAGTCATGCTTTATTTTAATGCTCTGGGTTATGGCGATCATGGGGCTCAAAGCCCAAGGCGTTGCCGCACAACGACGAATGCTGAGCCAGCCTTTAGTCAGTATTGAAGAAGGTCGGCGAGTACTCCCCGAGGACGCTCGAAAATTGGCACGGCCCTTAGAAGCCTTGCCAGAACCTGAGCGGGCCTTTTTGTTACCGCGGGCATTGCGCGGCGCCTTGAATCGTTATGGTTCGACGGCGTCGGTTGCGGATGTGTCAAATGTGGTTCGTGACCTCTGCGATACCGAGGCTGACCGCATGGATTCGGAATTATCAATGGTCAGGTATATCACCTGGGCGATTCCGTCGATCGGCTTTATCGGCACGGTACGCGGTATTGGTGACGCTCTGGGCAATGCTCATGAGGCCGTCGCGGGTAATATCTCCGCGGTTACCGCTAGTTTGGGCGTGGCATTTAACTCCACATTTATCGCTTTGCTAATTAGTATCGTAATAATGTTTTTGATGCACCAAATCACCTTGATGCAAGAGCGCATGGTGCGCGAAGCTCAAGACTATTGCGACGATAACTTAATCCGTCATTTGCAGAGCTGAATGAGTAATAATTATGGTTGATGTTCTTCATATTAATGACAATAACTTAGCGGTTGAATCGGCGAGTGGCATTTCATTTAGCCAAGGCTATGCTTGGCTAAAAGGTGTTGATGTGCGTTTTGACTTAGACGATTCTGAGGCGCCAGTCGGTCATTGTCGTTTGTCTCCTCAAGAAATTAATAATCGTTATTGGCAGCAGTGCGAGCAAAGCGCTATCCCGTCTAATGGTGCTGGAATGAGGCATGCGGCCGATTTGGTTTGGCAGCATTTAAGTCAACTCAAACAACAAAAGAGTCTCAATGAATTGATCTTGGTTGTTCCTTCGCATTATCGAGAATCGAACCTACAGTTGCTTTTAGGTATTGCTAAAGCTTGTCAATTAGAGATCAAAGGCTTAGTCAATAAAGCCGTTGTTGCTTTGCAGAATCAGGTTCATAAAGATGGATCATATTGGCACTTCGATGTGCAATTGCATCAAACAGTGTGTTCGCGAATTGAGATAAATGATCGCTTAGTTAAACTCGGTGAGGTTGAAATATTGAGTGATGTTGGCATTCATCTAATGCAAGAAGCCTTATTGAAGGGCTTGCAGAATAATTTCATTCAAAATGATCGGTTTGACCCCTTGCACGATGCGGTGACTGAACAGCAATTATTCGACCAGCTCCCGGCCATTGCTATGCAATTATCTGACAGTGGTAAGGCCAGTGTCGGCTTGCAACACCAAAGCCGCCTGCACAATACAACACTAGACAGCAAAGAATGGCAGAGCGTACTAAGGCCATTTTCAGATCGATTGCTCGATGTGAGTAAGCTGGCCGATGGCAGTTATGTAGACCTCAATGCCGCCTTCGACTCGGCCGGATTAGACGCCTTGAGTGAGGCCGGTTTCACACACTTAACCGAGGTGCCCGCTGGCTCGGCAAATCAGTTAGCTCAAGCGGCAGGCTCAGGCAATATTATTTATCGCACCGATTTGCCAATTTCGGGCCTCAGTTCTAGCGCAACTGAAACTGCTGCCTCAAAAAATACTATTGAAAAAACCGCGCCGGCGATGCCTTCTAAGGGTGATCTTAAGCTGGCAACGAGTAGCCGTGCAGATGCCCCGACCCATGTTTTACACGCTGGAAAAGCGATGCTCATCGACCATGCTGAATTGTCAACTGATAACGGCATGTTGAGCTTAATGCAAAGCTCAGAGGGTAATGTTCAATTATTATTAAACGCTGGAAAATTATTTATTATGAACGACGAAGGGCGTACTCACTTAAAGGTCAATGATCGTCTTGGCTCCCACTTAGCTGATGGTGTTGTTGCTGTCATACAAGTTCTTTAATTGCTTGTTTCGGTAAACTGATATGGCGCGCAAAAAAATACGCAGCACTTCAACCTTTAGTTTATCTTTTTTGGACATTATGTCCTGTGGCTTGGGTGCAGCGGTATTGATCTTTCTGCTACTAAAGCATGTTGTTGATTCGCCCGTGCCCAACGACGACCCCCAGAACTTATCTGAAATTAATTTATTAGAAGAAGAAATTTTAATTGGTGAGAAAAGCTTAGTTCGTATTCGCAATACCATCAGTGATATTAGTGATGAAACCGTCATTGCAAAAGGCTTGGCCCGAAAAATTGAAGAAGACATTCAGAAATTGAAAAGCTTGCTTGAAGAAATTCAACCGGATTCGCCGGTAGATGTGCCTGGCTTAAAAGCAAAGTTAGCCCGCTTAGAAAAGCAAAAGATAGCCTTAGAGTCGACAGTGCCGGCGGGTAACAAAGCGTATGAATTTACCGGTGATGGAGAACGGCAGTACCTGACTGGCATTAAGCTTGGCGGCGAGAACGTATTGATATTGATTGATTCGTCGTCGAGTATGTTGGACGAGACCATTGTTAATATTCTACGTCGTCGTAATATGAGTGATGCCCTGAAACTGCAATCCCCTAAGTGGCAACGCACTACCGCAATTGCGCAGTGGGTTGTGGCTAATCTTCCTTTATCAAGCGACTTCCAAGTGTTGAGTTTTAACGAAGAGGCTTCCCAGGTTTTCGGCGATTCGATGAACCAATGGTATGAAGTTGGCGATCGTATTTCGGTGGCGGCGGCGGTTGAAGGTGTACGCAAAATTATCCCCGAGAAAGGCACCAATTTTCATACCGTGTTCGAAGCCGCTATGAAGATGACGCCGAGACCTGATAATATATTTTTGATCACTGACGGTTTGCCAACCCAGGGTGAAGGTGCGCCAAATTCAGGCAGTATTACGGGCGTTCAACGACTGCGCACTTTTCGTTCTGCGATTAGAAAAATTGCGCCTGGCATCCCGGTAAATACATTCTTATTGCCGCTAGAAGGTGACCCCTATGCGGCGGGCTCTTTTTGGAGACTGGCCGTACTCACTCGTGGCGCCTATGTCACACCAGCGAGGGATTGGCCATGAGTCGTCGAAAAAATCGTCGGGGCGCAGAAGACGCAAGTCTCTCGTTTTTAGATATTATTTGCTGTGGGTTCGGCGCCATCGTTTTGCTATTGGTGATCGTCAAGCCGAGCCCGCCGGTGGTGCTCGAAGAATCACTGATTCAAGACAAAGGGCAAGTGCGTGCCTTACAAGAACGTTTGTTTGAAATACGTGGCCAAGTAAACTACTTAGAAACAGATCTGAATGCAAAGCAAGAGCAGTTAGGCGTTGATCAACGCCGGGTTGCCATACTGCGCAGTGAATTTGATGTTCTCAATTCACGCAAACCCAGCGCTGATGACGCTGGTGCTGAAGACACCACTTCGGCCGAAGATTTACAAATTGCCCTGCAAACACTCAGTGCTGAATTGAAGCGTTTATTGAAAGGCCGCAAGAGTAATAATGAATTCATTGCGGGCGTACCGGTTGACTCAGAATACATTATATTTGTGATTGATAGTTCCGGCAGTATGACCGGCGGCGCATGGGGCCGAGTGCTCGCCGAAGTTCGAAATACCTTGGCGATTTATCCAACGGTGAAGGGTATCCAGGTGATGAACAATGAGGGTATCTATATGTTTCCACAGTTTCGTGGAAAATTCATGCCTGACTCACCATCCCGCCGTCGACAGATTGTCCAAAAGCTCTCAACGTGGTCCGCCTTTAGTACCTCGAGCCCGGTTGGTGGTATAACAAGTGCTATTCGGCAGCATTATGATAAAAATAAGAAGATTAGTTTGTACGTCTTAGGGGATGATTTTCAAGGGCGTTCGGTGCGCCGTGTTCTGAAAATTGTTGAAGAATTAAACAAGCGTAGCCGCCAAGGTGATACCTTAGTACGTATACACAGTGTTGGCTTTCCCGTTCATTTACTTGGTAGCGACCCTGGAATTAATAGTTCGCATATGCGTTTTGCAACGTTGATGCGCGAATTGGCTGAGCAAAATAATGGAACTTTTATAGGACTAAACAATGTTAGATAAGGTTGATTTAAGCCCAGAGCATAGTCGTCATATGCGAATATTAATGCTGCTTGCGATGGTATTGCTCGGCGGTTGTGCTAGCTCCGTTGTGGTCAAACCTGACATACCTAACCCATTGGTTAAACGATTGCCGCTTAATGCCGGTCTTGTGTACACCGATACCTTTAAAAACTACGTCTATCTTGAAAATGAGAAAAAGCGCGGAAGTTTAAAAAGCATCGATTTCGCGGTGGCTCAAACGACTATGTTCGACAGAGTATTTGGTGCGTTAACTAACTTAGTTGACGTTGATGACCCATCAAGAGTATTGAGCATAGAGCCCCAAATCTTAGATTTTCAATATACGGCGCCGTCCGAAACAAAGCTAAAACAGTACGAAATTTGGATTAAGTATCGACTGAAATTGCGTGACGCTGATAATGCAAGCGTCGCTGACTGGACCATCAAGGGCTACGGAAAAACACCCACCGGTTTGCTAACCTCAGCGTCGTCGGCATTTAATGCAGCGACCAATATCGCCTTGCGTGACGTGGGCGCACAATTATCGACTCGATTTCCTAGGCAAAGAGTTGTTAAAACGTTGTTAGACGGAGGGGTGCCTGCACCAATACCGGAACTCGAAGAACCTGAGGCTGATGAAGCAGCCGAGTTAGCGGCGAATGGTGCCGAGCCCGAAGCGGGCATCGAGAAGTCGGCTAAGAAATCGAGTGTTGAAGAAGAGCCGAAAGATAATGTTAGTGAGCCTAAAGGCCCGTCAGGCGAAACCGAAACCGAAACTGCAACCGAGGCTAATAATGAAACGTAACTTAAAATTGTTGTCAGTGAGTGTGCTGCTTGTTGCCTTATCGGCCTGCACTACCATTAATGTTGACCAAGTTCGGCTTAAAGATACGGTAGCCTTTAAAAAAGGTGACGCTATGGTCGTTCTTGGCCGTCATCAGACGGCTGAAATTCAAACTGAGGCGTCATTAGTTTCTTGTATCGGCGGCCGCTTAGCGCGAGGCACGGGTGACGTTCGCATCATTCCTGAGGCCGAATTCGTCGATGCGTTCTACCCGTGGTTTGAAGCTCGAACGGCGCCATTGCACCCTAAAAAATTGCGCCGGGTTCTCGACCAACCGCAAGTCGCTGAAAAAATCAAAGAACTGAATATTCGCTATTTCGTTTGGGTTGAAGGTTCGACTGAGCGCACTAACGCATCAGGCAGTATGACCTGTTCTATTGGCCCTGGCGGTGGTGGTTGTTTCGGCTTTGGTACATGGGAAGACACCAGTGATTATGAAACCACCATCTGGGACCTAGACACATTCTCTGAAGTCGGGCGTGTCAGCACTGAAGCCGTTGGCACTTCGTATATGCCCGCTTTTGTTATACCAATTCCGTTACTGGCACAGGTCGAAGGGGATGCTTGCCAAGGCATGGGGAAACAGCTCGTAAGGTTCTTTGCTAAAGATCCGAATGCCTTGAAAACCAGCCCCTAAGAAGTCTATGTATTGTTGAGGAACTCGCTATGAAATCACCATCTTTCTGTTATCAAGCAATTTGGCGTAAGTGCTTAATTTTGTCTCTATCGAGCTTGTTTGTTACATCAGTTTCCGTCGCCCAACTTTCTGACGGTGATGTTAAAAGTGCTGAGGCTGAAGAGCCCGTGGTTGAAAGCAAAGCGCCAGCCACCCCGAAAACTAAGGCGTCAACGAGCAAGGCCGATACACTTAAACAGTGGAAAGAGTCGACCGGTCTCAAAGGTAAGGCCTTAAAGCGTCATATAGCGCTATTAAGTGAGGCCCCACCCTATGACGACGACGCATTGCAGGCTTATGTCACGATGGTTGGCAATAAAATTCTAGCCCAAAGTGAGCATGCTCACCTTCCGTATCAATTTATTTTGCGTGATAGTGGTGCGGTAAACGCCTTTGTTACCGGCACCCCATTTGTTTACGTTGAACGTGGCCTACTGAGTTTACTTAACTCCGAAGCCGAATTGGCTGGCGTGATGGCGCATGAAATTGGCCATAACGTCGCTCGTCATTCAAGCCGACTCCAATCGCGTAATCGACGTAATTCATTTTTAGCCACGTTAGCCTCTATTGCTGTTGGCAATAGTGGTGTTGGCAACGCGATTCAAACTCAAAGCACCGTCAGCTTGTCGGAGTACCGGCGTGAGAATGAGTTGGAAGCGGATTCATTCGCCGCACGTTACCTTTTTGGTGCTAAATACGAACCAGGCCAACTGGTGAATGCCTTAGCGCAATTGAGAGATAATAATATTTACGCGGCCTCTACGGCCGATCGTTCTTTACCTCATCACGGCCTGCTAACCACACACCCGCGTTCAGATATTCGCCTCAGAGATGCGATCGAAGACGCGGGCGTGTTCCCTCCAGGCGAAGCCTTTATTGGTCGCGAGGAATACCGAAACGCTATCAGTGGCATGATTCACGGGCCAAATTACACCCGCCGAGCGCCACAAGGCTATCGGCGTTATTCAAACGAAACACTGGGCATCACGTTTTTACATCCAAAGACCTGGACTCGCGAAATCAAGGGTTCCAAAATAATCCTTAAAGATGCGGCTAAAACCGCGCAATTTAAAATTGACATTGAAAAAACCGTCGATAAAAAGCAAAGCAGCAAAGATGCGCTTGAGGCTAAATACCCTAAATTAGTGAATCCTGAGCCTCTACAAAAAGACTCGCAAAGAGATTTGGGAACCTTGGGAGCGATTCCTGGCCAACGCGTAGCGCTCGCAAAAGTGGCCCGTAATACCTTTCACTTTCAAGGCATCGCAAAGAACAATAAGATCACAGCCGCACAGGACGCTGAGTTTGTTGGCATGATTCGCAGCTTCAGAAGAATGACGCCGAAAGACAAAACCGCATCACACGTAACTAAAATTAGTTATGAGCGGCTAAAGCCCGGTGATACCTTTGCTAGCTTAGCCAAGGATTTAGAACCTGAAATTGAAAACGCTGAAATTGAGCTGAGAGTGATCAATGGCTACTACCCAAAAGGCGAAGCCGAGCCAGGCACTTGGATCAAAATGTTACGAAAAGAGAAAATCGAAGACTAGCATGGCGTTTTCTCGCTGTAAGTTATCGGTCTAAATACGGCCTAGAGGCTGGTGGCTATTTAAACGCTTAACCTTATTTGGGTGCCGAACATTCAGAGATGCCCGATTGGTAAAACAATGAGCTCCTTGATAATAAATAAGCCTACGAAGTCTGCAACGCCAATGTTAGAATAAGCTGTTTAAGCAACACCAGAACGGTAATATCATGGCAGGACATAGTAAGTGGGCGAACATCAAACACCGCAAAGCGGCTCAAGATGCTAAACGAGGCAAGCTTTTTACTAAGCACATTCGAGAACTCACTGTAGCGGCACGTGAGGGCGGCGGTGACGTAGATTCCAATGCGGCACTACGTATCGCGGTCGATAAAGCATTAGGCGTAAACATGACTCGGGATACCGTCGAGCGTGCCATTAAGCGTGGCACCGGCGATCTCGAAGGCGTTAGCTACGAAGACATGGATTATGAAGGCTATGCCCCGTGTGGCATTGCCATTCTGGTTGAATGTAGCTCCGATAATAAGAACCGTACAGTCGCCGAAGTGCGGCATGCGTTCAGTAAATATAACGGCAACTTGGGCACCTCTGGCTCGGTGTCGTACATGTTTAATGCGCTCGGCGTGATCATCATGGCCGAAGGTGCTGACGAAGAAGCCGTGATGGAAGTTGTCTTAGATGCGGGTGCTGAAGATATTATGACGCATGATGACGGCACGGTTGAGATCAACTGCCCGGCAAATTGCTACTTGCCAGTGATGACCGCTCTGGAGTCGGCTGACATGGCGGTTGAGTCGTCAGAAGTGACCAAACGTGCGGAAAACGAGATAGAACTAAGTCATGATGATGGCTTGAAGGTGTTGCGTTTAGTCGATGCATTAGAAGACCTCGATGATGTTGTTGATGTCTATACCAATGCTGACTTCCCTGAGTCGGTATACGAGTAAGCCGATAGACCCAGGCTGTATACACCGAGACTAAGAGATCAACTCCTTGAGACAAGCTAGAACCACGGCACCACTTATTACAATTCTTGGTATAGACCCTGGGTCTCGTATTACCGGTGTTGGCGTTATTCAGGCGCAAGGTTCGACGCTAAAGCATGTTTACTCTGAATCGCTAAAGTTACCTAAGGGCGAATTGCCACTGCGTTTGCAGGCTATTTATGCACGCTTACAAACGATTATTGCGCAAACACGACCGGATGTTGTGTCAATTGAAAAAGTGTTCTTGGCCAAGAACCCTCAATCGGCTTTAGTGCTAGGGCATGCTCGTGGCGCCGCGGTGTTGGCGGCGGTTAACAATGAGTTGCCGGTAGTCGAATACAGCGCCACTGAAATCAAGAAAACGGTGGTTGGCCGAGGCCGCGCCGATAAAGCTCAGGTTCAGCACATGATGAGAATATTGTTGAGTTTAAGAGTTGCCCCTGAAGAAGATGCGTCTGATGCCTTAGCGGCGGCCGTGTGCCACGCTCATCATCAACAACTAAATACCACTGTACGCGAGGCTTAAGCGTTTATGATTGCTTGGTTAAAAGGCGAGTTACTTGAAAAGCAGGCACCGTCACTGCTGTTAAATGTCAATGGTATTGGCTATGAGCTTGAAGCTCCGATGACCACCTTCTACGATTTGCCGGCCGAAGGTGAAGTGGCAACCTTATTTGTCCATATGGTTGTGCGAGAAGATGCTCAATTATTATTTGGCTTTTCCAGCCGCCAGCAGCGAGAGCTATTTCGTAGCTTAGTCAAAGTGAACGGTGTTGGCCCTAAGGTTGCGCTTGCGGTGCTTTCAACTTTATCGGCGCAAGAGCTTTTGCAATGCATGGCGGATGAAGATTTCAATCTGCTCTGTAAAGTGCCCGGCATTGGCAAAAAGACCGCTCAGCGCTTGGTAGTCGAGATGAAAGATCGCCTAGAAAAAGAATTTGGCGACGTCGCGCTTGAAGATCGCGCCCAAGGTGGCGGTGCCAATAGTGCGCGCAATGACGCAATTGAGGCGCTGGTATCGTTGGGTTATCGCCCGGCGGACGCAAGCCGAGTGGTTAAAAGTTTAGACCAAGACTTATCGAGTGAAGACCTAATTCGCCGAGCATTACGAACGCTTTCTGGAAATGTGCTGTGATGAAGGCCGTTAATGACTGCGTATTAGCCTGTCACTCACGCCTAAGTCGAGATACGTGCTGAAAATATGATGGATGACAAGCTGATAGATCCCGACCTTCAGATAGGCGACGAAGATGTTGTCGATAGAGCCTTGCGCCCGGAATACTTGGCTGATTTTGTTGGTCAGCCGAAATTGAAAGAGCAGCTATCGATTTTTATTCAGGCGGCTCGTTCGCGCAATGAATCGCTAGACCATGTATTACTTTTTGGCCCTCCCGGTTTAGGTAAAACCACATTGTCGAATATTATCGCACGTGAGTTGAATACGAAGATGCGCCAGACGTCGGGCCCCGTGCTTGAGCGCGCTGGTGATCTTGCCGCAGTGTTGACTAACCTCGAGCCGTACGATGTTTTGTTTATTGATGAAATTCATCGACTCAGCCCAGTGGTCGAAGAAATATTGTATCCGGCGCTTGAAGACTTCGAACTCGATATAGTCATCGGCGAAGGCCCTGCTGCTAGAACAGTAAAGCTATCATTGCCGCCGTTTACCTTGATTGGCGCAACCACGCGGGCAGGCTTGTTAACCTCGCCGCTGCGTGATCGCTTTGGCATAGTGCAAAGGCTTGAGTATTATAATACGGCTGATTTGACTAAAATTGTTCAGCGTTCGTCGGATATTTTAGGCGTGCCAACCGAAGACGAGGGCGTAAAAACGGTAGCCAAACGAGCACGCGGAACACCGCGTATTGCGAATAGATTGCTTCGCAGAGTCAGAGACTACGCCGAAGTAAAAGGCAATGGCACCCTCACCGAAGATATGGCCATGAAAGCCCTCGACATGATGGAAGTAGACCCACACGGCTTAGACTGGATGGATCGACAATTACTTAAATCGATCATGGAAAAATTTGATGGCGGGCCGGTGGGCATCGATAGCCTAGCGGCGGCTATTGGTGAAGAACGAGGCACCATCGAAGACGTTATCGAGCCGTACCTTATTCAACAAGGTTTTATGATGCGAACGCCGCGAGGGCGCGTTGTTACTAAGCGAAGTTGGGCATACTTTGGCCTGCAAGCGCCGGTTGACCCCAACTCAATTAATCCCCAAACAAAGCTTTTTGGCGATGAGTCTTAAGTCGCAATGTTTGAGAAGGCGGTTCGCGTTTACTACGAAGACACCGATGCTGGTGGCGTTGTCTATCATTCAAATTATCTGAATTTCATGGAGCGCTGCCGTTGTGATTGGTTAGATTCACTAGGTTTTAATATCGCCGAACTGCAAGAAAGCGCCGGCATCATCTTTGTTGTGCGCGAGGCGAATCTCAAATACGATTTGCCTGCACGCCTGTTTGATGAACTGAACGTAACGGTAAAACCATTGCAAGTGGGTAAGGTTAAGTTGCTCTTAGAGCAGAAAATTTATAATCAAGGGCAACTAATCTGCCAAGCGACGATAAAACTAGCGACTTTGCACCACAGTTCGTTTAAATTAAGCGCCATGCCAGAAACTCTGCGTAAGGCCTTGGCGGGCCAGGTTTAATCGATATTAGGTCGATGCTCTGTGATCGCATGATTGGTTCAGGGTGAAATGGTTAGTGATTAGCATGTTTGAGCTAGTAACGAGTATTTTTAAATTGGGCGGCGGTAAGTTTAGCGTCTACAACATAATGTCGATATTGTCGGCGAATGGGTAAATAGAATAATGGCAATCGTAAATCAAGGCGTGGTGGCGCAAGCAGCGCCCCAAACGATTCAAACAGAGCCGCTAAATTCGGCTGTCGATGCGGCGAATAGTGCAGGCCAAGCGGCGGCGGCACACGCGGGCGATAATATGTCGATTATCTCGTTGGTAGCCGAAGCGAGCCTGACTGTTCAGTTTGTAATGTTATTACTCCTTTTGGCCTCTTTGTTTTCCTGGTCAACTATTTTTTCTAAAACCAAAAGCTTACACACAGAACGCAAGTTAACGGCTGAATTTGAGCGTGAATTTTGGTCTGGCGGCAGTATGCAGTCGCTGTACAATAAATGGGGCGCCGAAACCAAAAAATCATCTGGCATGAGTGAGATTTTTGTCGCAGGTTATCGTGAATATCAGCGTTTAACTGAGCGTGGTTACGCTAATAATAATGACCTTCTTGACGCGGTTCAGCGCGCTATGCGTGTTGAATTGGGTCGCGAAATTGATCACCTTGAGTCTCAAATACCGTTTCTCGCAACCGTTGGCTCAACCTCGCCCTACGTCGGCCTTTTTGGCACTGTTTGGGGCATTATGAACTCGTTTATTTCTCTTGGGTCTTCTACGCAACAGGCAACTATTGCCAGTGTCGCACCGGGTATCGCTGAAGCGCTAATTGCCACGGCAATGGGCTTGTTCGCGGCTATTCCAGCGGTGATCGCTTATAATCGGTTTTCACATCATGTTGAGAAATTGGTGGGCCAGTACGAAATCTTCATGGAAGAGTTTGTCAGTATTGTGAACCGCCAATTAAAGATCGAGGAACGTTGATTCACTCTTCACGGAGTTATCAGGAGCTGAGATATGAGTAAATATCGCGATCGAAAACGCAAGCCAATCGCTGAGATCAATGTAGTGCCCTACATTGACGTGATGCTGGTGTTGCTGATTATCTTTATGGTGACAGCGCCTCTGTTGACCGAAGGCGTGAAAATTGATTTACCGCAAACGACCGCTAACCCGGTCGAATTTAACCCTGAGTCGCCCGAACCGTTTATCTTAACGGTGGATGCAGAGGGTCAAATGTATGTTGATGACTTAGCCAAAAATGAACAAGAAGTGTTGACCTATGCGGCCGCGCTTTATCGAGAAAAGCCGCAGACCGATTTTTTAGTCAGGGGCGATAAACAAGCACTCTACGATGACGTACTTAATGCCATGGTGGTATTGAAAAACGCGGGTGTTGAAACGGTCAGTTTAATTACTGAACCGATTCCTAGCTCTAACTAAAAGCGCCAAAGAAAGATAATATAAATGAGTGATAGACGAAAAGCCGGCGCAAAAAACCGAACCATGGCCTATATCGCCGCAGGTGTCGCGCACTTGTTGCTGATTGGTGCCATGTTATTCAATTTTACCAGTAACGAGCCAGTTGAAAAGGTGGATGCTTTTGATGCTGAAAAGATAGATACCGTTAAAGCCAGTTTAATCGATGAGTCACAGATTAAAGATCAACAAGAAAAACTCAAAAAAGCAGACCGCGAGCGTGAACGTAAGAAGCGCGAAAAGAAAAAGCGCGAGCAAGACGAGTTAGATAAGATCAAGCAGCAAACGGATCAAGAAAAGAAGAAAATAGCCGATCTAAAAGCTCAGCAAAAATTAGAGAAGGAAAAAGCCGAGCAGCAGCGTAAAGCAATCGCGCTTAAGAAAAAGAAAGAAGAAGAGCAGCGTAAAAAAGACGCCGCCGCGGCTAAGAAGAAAGAAACGGCTGAGAAAAAACGAGTGGCTGATTTGAAGAAGCAGCTCGAGCAAGAGGAAGAAGATATTCGAGAGCGGCAACGAATTAATAAATTATTGGCTGAAGAAGAGGCCGATCGCCAGCGCCAAGAGGCCGATCGCCGGGCGAAAGAGCGCACAACCACGGTTGTGAGCAAGTTTTTTTCTGGAATAAAGAGCAAAATTGAACAAAAGCGTACGGTCGACCCTGCTTTTGAAACATGGCGTAAAAGTGTCGTAGATATTAAACTGTCTCCATCTGGGGAAGTCATATCGGTACGCACGATAGAATCGAGCGGACTGGTTCAATACGACCAATCAGTTGAAAGCGCGATTTATGCTGCCAGCCCGTTTGAAATGCCAGACCAAGCTCAAGACGCTAATGCGGTTAGTCGCCTGCAAAACATTGAATTAGAAGTTAAACACCCGAGTGCCAGAAGATAAACATGATGAGAAAAGTAGCGTTGTTTAACCGCCTATCAAGCGTTGTATTGTTTTTTTTAATCGCAATACAATCTGTCTCAGCGCAAGAGCAAGAGAAGCTTAGAGGCACAATTGATGGTGGTGTTGTACGTGGTAAGCCAATCGCGATTGTTCCATTCAAGGTACTTGACGGCAGTGATGTCGAGCACCAAATTCATGAGGTCGTGTCGTTTGATCTTGATGCTTCTGGTAAGTTTGAGTCTATTCCGACCAAAGATTTTTTAAGTCAGCCCTCTAAAGATGAAGAGGTGCGTTACAAAGATTGGCGTTTTATTAACGCCGAAATTCTAGTGATTGGTGAAATTTGGACTATCGGCTCAGATGAGTACGAAGTTCAATTTCGAATCTATGACGTTATTCGGCAACAGCAAATTGGTTCTGGTAAGCGTATTAGCGGTCTTTCTAAAAGCGATCTGAGAACCGCGGCGCACGTTATCAGTGATAACGTCTATGAAGCTTTTACCGGGCGCGCTGGCGCGTTTCAATCACGTATGGCCTATGTTTCGCGCAGCGAAGTTGAGTACCAACGTTACCGTTATCGCTTGATGGTCGCCGATTGGGACGGTTATGGTGCACGTGAGGTCTATGCATCATGGAAGCCACTACTGTCGCCAGACTGGTCGCCAGATAGCCAAAATTTGGCATTTGTGGGGTTTAATGGCAAAGGCCCAGTGGTCAAGACGATAAACCTAGCAACGCTTGAAAATGAGACCATTGCTGAGTTTAAAGGTGTTAATTCGGCACCAGCATGGTCACCAGATGGGTCTAAGATTGCCTACTCTACGTCGCGCCATGGTAGCCCCGATGTCTATATTTATGACCTGCTGACGCGTGAGCACACCCGAATTAGCGCACATTACGGTATCGACACAGAACCATCTTGGTCGCCAAGAGGTGATAGTTTTTTGTTTACATCAAGCCGTACGGGCAAACCGCAGATATACAGCTATAATATCGCTGATCAATCTATCTCGCGAATGACGTTTGAAGGCAATGAAAGCGCTAATGCGTCGTATGATTTTAGTGGTGGTCAAATTGTTATGGTTCACGATGGCGGAAAAATTGCCATAATGGACGGAGAAAGCAGTAGAATAACGATGTTGAGCAATTCCAAGTTTGACGAAAGTCCTAGTTTTTCTCCGAATGGAGACATGGTATTGTATAAAACTGAACAGCAGTATGAAGCAGCCTTGATGGTGGCTTCGTCTGATGGCCGAGTGAGAACTCGGTTGAGTCTTGTAAGTGGCGATGTTCGTGAGCCGGCGTGGTCACCACTTAGATAATAACTATAACGGCAAAAACAAATAACAATTATTCTTGGAGCGAAATATGAATCGTAAATTAGGTCTTATCATGACCGTCTTGATGGGTTTGGTGTTAACTGCATGTGCATCAAAAAAGCCAAAAGTTGCTGACGTTGAATCAGTGCCTTCTGTTCAAACAACCGAAACGGTTGACCAAAGCTCGCTGCCTGCTTTTGGTACTGATTACAGTTTGTCTGAATTGGCGAATCGTTTCGGTATTAACGGTGACCCGTTGAACTACAAAATTTTGTATTTTCAATACAATAGTTCAGCGATTGATGAGCGCTCGAAAATCATTGCTACGCGACATGCTCAACATCTTGGCCAAAATGGCGGCGCTCGCGTCAACCTAGAAGGTCATGCTGATGAACGTGGTACTCGTGACTACAATCTTGCTCTAGGTGAGCGTCGTGCGCAAACTGTTGCTCAATTGTTGAACGCAGCGGGTGCCAGCAGCAGTATCGAAACAATTTCATATGGTGAAGAGCGTCCAGTTGACAGCGCCCATACTGAATCTGCATGGCAGTCAAACCGCCGCGTAGAAATTAAGTATTAATAGAGTGTTTACCTCACTGCATGTGAGGTGATCGTTGCGAGAGCTAGCGCCGGCTTTATGGCATAGCTCTCAAAACGGATAAAGGTTAATTATGCGACGAATCAAAACGTATGTAATGACTGTCGGGGTTGCGCTTTTGAGTGCTGCCCCGATTTTTAATTATGCCCTTGCTCAACAAGGGAACAATTCGACTCAGCTATTGCTTCAAGTTCAAACAATGAGGCAAGAGATAGCCGAGTTACGCGATATGGTTGAGCGGCAACAGTTTCAGCTTAAGCGTTTACAGAAGCAGTCTGAGGCGCAATTTCAACAACGTGACTTGTCGCAAGGCCCTGGTGCCAGTGCTCCGGGCTATGTTGAACGACCAAATTATAATGATGGATTATCTCCGTCTCAAAACGCGGCGGTAAATCAAGCTAACAGCGGTACTGCCCAAATTGTGGCTAAT
>JALZVW010000168.1 GCA_023301745.1 Arenicella sp.
GAGTTTGAACTATTGGTAGAACCAACCACAATCACCACGTCAGAGTCTCGAGAGAGTGACCGCACCGCATCTTGGCGATTCTGAGTGGCATAGCAAATGTCGTCTTTACGTGGGCCTTTAATTTTTGGAAATCGTTTTTTTAGCGCGTCGATTACGATTTTTGTGTCATCGACAGATAAGGTTGTTTGTGTCACATAAGCGAGATTATTCTCGTTAGTAACCTGTAAACCCTCGACATCTGAGTGCTCTTCGATTAAGTGCATGCCTGAGTCGGCCTGCCCCATTGTGCCTTCAACCTCTGGGTGGCCTTGGTGGCCGATCAATATAACTTCAACGCCCTTGTCACGGTAACGCTTAACTTCCATATGGACTTTAGTCACTAAGGGGCACGTCGCATCAAACACTTTTAAGTCTCGCCCAGCGGCTTCGTCTTGAACCGCTTGTGAGACGCCGTGTGCGCTAAAAATCACCGTGGAGCCGTCAGGCACCTCGTGTAATTCTTCGACAAATACAGCCCCCTTATTTTTAAGGTCATCGACCACAAATCGGTTGTGCACTACCTCATGACGAACATAGATAGGGGCACCAAATAGCTCTAGAGCGCGTTCGACTATATCAATGGCTCGGTCTACACCAGCACAGAAGCCACGGGGGTTAGCGAGTAAAATTTTCATACTTTTTTTCTATTTAAAAATGGCCAGCCGAACGCTTCAGCGAAGAGCAACGCAGCGCCGATAAAAATTGAAATGTCGGCGATGTTAAAATGAGGAAAATGATAGTCCTGATAGAACCAATGAATAAAATCTACAACGTACTGGTAGACCACACGGTCTATCGCATTGCCAATCGCGCCTGCGATCACTAGGGAGTATGCCACAGCCAAATGACGTTCAAATGACTGCAAACGCGCTATTGCTATGGCTAGTATAATGCTAATAAGCAACGCCAGCGTAACAAAAAAAACATGCTGCCAACCGCCCATTGAGCCAAGAAACCCAAAAGCGGCACCGGTGTTGTGAACCAATGAAAGGTCAAATACCGGCAAAATGGGAATTAAGCCACTCCAACCTAAGACATGCTCAGCCCAATATTTAGTCACCTGATCAGCAATGATAATAATCAGCGACAACCATAACCAGTTTGTGTGCTTATTCATAAAATAATGTTCCCTCGCACAAGTTCAAGTAATGAAATTAAGCGAAGTCTCTAGATTCACCATCGCCATCAATATTAGAGACACAACGAACGCAGAGTTCAGGGTGAGCACTAACCTCACCCACGTCAGGGCGTCGATGCCAGCAACGTACACACTTCTGTTCGTCTAAAGCGACTACTGATACCTTTAGGCCCTCGAGTTCGCTTTGAACTGCCGACTCCGGCGCATCGTCGAAAGCAGTCAGTGTGGCTTCAGACGTAATTAGCACAAAGCGCAGTTCATCGCCGAGTTTCGCTAGCGTTGAATACGTTTCATTACTCGCATATAAAGCAACATGGGCATCTAGCGCAGAACCAATGCTTCCGGCGGTACGCAATGCTTCAATCTGCTTCGCGACCTCATTACGAACGTCGATGATAGAGGCCCATTCATTGTCTGCGGCTGCATTTTTTGGAATATCCGCAAACGCTGAATAGCTCCTTGCAAATAACACGCTTTCTTCGCGTTCGCCGGCCATGTGGCCCCAAATTTCTTCAGCGGTAAAACTCAAAATAGGAGCAATTGAACGAACCAAACTCTCCAAAATATGCTGCATCGCCGTCTGTGCCGACAAGCGAGCTTTCGACGACGGGTCTAATGTGTATAGGCGATCTTTAATGATATCGAGATAAAAGCCCCCCATATCAACCACACAAAAATGATGCAGACGTTGGTAGATTTGGTGGAATTGATAACTCTCATAAGCGGCTTCGATTTGAGCCTGCATTTGAGCACTTAAACGTACCGCCCATTGGTCAAGGCTAAGCATGTCTTCATAGGCTAAACCTTGACTCGGCTCAAAGCCGCTTAAATTACCAAGCAAATAGCGCGCTGTGTTTCGAATACGTCGATACGACTCACTGGTACGCTGTAATATTTCATCAGACAGGCTCATCTCTGACTTATAGTCAGTTGATGAAACCCAAAGGCGCAACACATCGGCGCCTAAGCTATTAAAAACTTCTTGTGGCGCTATCACATTGCCTAGTGATTTAGACATCTTACGGCCATCTTTATCGACCACAAAGCCATGTGTCAGCACCGCTTTATACGGCGGCTTACCGTCATTCATCGCCACGCTTGAAATCAAGCTCGATTGAAACCAACCGCGATGCTGGTCTGACCCTTCAAGATACAAATCAGCGGGGAAGTTTAATTCTTCACGCCGTTTCACAACGCTATTGTGGGTGACGCCTGAGTCAAACCAAACGTCTAAGGTATCGTGTACTTTGTCATAATCATCAAGATCGTCACCTAGCAGCTCGGCATCGTCTAAGTCATACCAGGCTTGCAAGCCTTGCTCTTCAATACGAAGTGCCACCTGCTCCATTAGTGCAGGAGTGTCGGGATGCATCTTGCCGGTTTCTTTGTTCAGGTAGATAGCAATTGGCACGCCCCAATTACGTTGGCGTGACACACACCAATCTGGTCTATTTTCAACCATGGTTTGAATGCGTGCTTTGCCCCAGATTGGCTCCCAATTTACCTCGTCAATCGCTTTAAGTGAACGATATCGAAGGCCCTGATCACCTTTGAGGTGCTCCATGCCAATGAACCACTGCGCGGTCGCGCGGTAGATCATTGGCGTTTTGTGGCGCCAGCAATGCGGGTAACTGTGTTCATACTCTACGTGCTTCAATAAGGTGCCGCGCTCTTGCAATACCTCGACCACATGCGGGTTGGCTTTAAATACAAACTCACCCGCAAACAATTCGGTAGATTCAAGAAAAGTACCATTCGAGCCAACAGGGTTATTAACCGGAATATTGTAACGTTTGCCTATGGCAAAATCTTCAGGGCCGTGAGCGGGAGCCGTATGCACCGCGCCAGTACCGGCATCAGTAGTGACATGATCACCTAAAATAACCGGTACTTTTTTATCATAAAATGGATGCTGCAAACTCAACAGCTCAACCGCCTCACCGGTGAAGCGAGCCAGAACTTGGTGGTCGTCACTTAGTTCATAACGAGCCAAAGCGCTTTCCATTAGCTCTTCAACCAACACCAATTGCTCGGCGCCCGCTTGCACTAATACGTAGTTCAGCTCAGGGTGAAGCGACACGGCCTCGTTGGCTGGTAATGTCCAAGGGGTGGTGGTCCAGATAACCACACTTGGATTAGCTAACACCGACGCATCAATGCCAACACGCTTAGCAAAATCAGCATGATCAACAATCAAGAACTTCACATCGATTGCGGGAGACATCTTATCTTGGTATTCAACTTCGGCCTCAGCCAGCGCCGAGGCACATGCGGGGCACCAGTAAACAGGCATCAAACCATGGTACAAATGACCTGACTCAACAATTTTAGCCAAACTGCGAACCGTGTCGGCTTCAGTTTGGAAGTCCATCGTCAGATAAGGATTCTCCCAATCACCTTGGACGCCTAAACGAATAAAATCTTTTTTCTGACCTTCAACCTGACGCCCGGCATACTCGCGACACTTTTGACGAAAGGTCTTCTTATCAATTTTCTGCCCAGCTTTGCCGTGCTTCTTCTCAACCTGAATTTCAATTGGTAAGCCGTGGCAATCCCAACCAGGAATATAAGGCGCGCGATAACCAGCTAAATTCTTAGACTTAACAATAATATCTTTAAGAATTTTTTGCATCGCATGGCCAGTATGAATATTGCCATTTGCATAGGGAGGGCCATCGTGCAGCACAAAAACGGGGGCGTCAGCGCGCTGATGTTGCAAACTGTGGTAGGCATCAAGACCTTCCCATTTTTTCAGAATCTGAGGTTCGCGATTAGGCAAACCAGCCTTCATCGGGAACGCAGTTTGAGGTAAATTGATGGTGCTTTTATACTGGCTGCCGGGCTTATCTTTGCTCATTATTTTACAACTATCTAACTGCGTTATGTCTAATTAAAGTGTTTCTTTTATGTGGAATCTCAACACTGAGAACCCAAAGGCTAGCCATCTATTTTATGTTAGAACCGTGTTCGGACCAATCAGAAGTGCACTCAAAACACTGATTTTTAGCAGAAAATCTCAAATTCTCCAGCTAAAGCCCTCAAATGTCAGACAAAATCACCCTGGCACGTGCTGCATCTATTTGAATTTGCGCTTTCAACTCATCAAACGAATCAAATTTTTGCTCGTCTCGAATTTTTTCAACGAAGCTAACACTAAGCGCTTGATGATAAATATCTCGATCGAAATCAAATAAATGAACCTCTAAACGATTCTCTTTGCCGTCAACCGTTGGTCGATTGCCGACATTAGCCACCCCAGCAACTCTCTCACCATTTTGCAGCTTGGCATTAACCGCGAATACCCCATTAATTGGCATTAGCATTTTCGGCAATACGATGTTCGCGGTGGGATAATTAATTGTTCTGCCCAATTGCTGCCCTTTAGAGACAGCCCCTTGAATAGTATAAGGCCGGCCTAGCAATGACTCAGCTAGACTAAAATCGCTTTGCGCTAATGCTTCTCGAATTCGCCCGCTGCTTACGCGCAGGCCATTCATCTCAAAAGTATCATGCGCGGTAACGACAAAACCACTGTCACTACCCACTTCGCTAAGCAACGCAAAGTCGCCCTCTCGATTTTTACCAAACCTAAAGTCGTCACCGACACAGAGGTGTTTAATGCCTAAGCCCTGAATCAATATATCGTCAATAAACGCCCGTGGCGAATAGCCGGCAAAGTCAGCGTCAAAATCAATACAAACCACTTGATCGACACCAAGCGCCAGTAACAAGTCTGCGCGCTGCTCTATCGTGGTCAGCCTTTGCACTGAATTAGGCCGAAAATACTCTTTAGCTAATGGCTCAAAAGTGATCACAGTAGATGGTACGCCTAAGCGCTCACTGTGCTTAAGCAGTGTGGAAATAACATATTGGTGCCCCAGATGCACACCGTCGTAGTTACCTATTGAGGCAACACAAGGTTTGTTATCTTGGCCAAGCTGTTTAAGTCCACGAATAAAAGTCATTAGAATATTTTAGCGCGCCCAATCAGGGTCGGTTTCACTGATGTAATCTTGTAATTTTACACGTTCTGAAAACTGCGCACCATCGGCACGGAAGTAGTTCAAGCTTAATTCTGGGTAGCGCCAACATAAACTACCACCGCCAACATCAAACTCCACCGTCCATAGACCAGATACACGTGCGCCTAACAGCTCGACCTTGTTTCGCCAATTCGATACCACGACCTCATAATCGGCCTCGAACACTTTACGCCGCGGGTCGTTCGCGAGCATTTTATTAAGTTTTTCTTGGATCGGCATCAGCTCATCACGCTGACTTTTGGTAACCACTCGCACCAAGGTCAAGAGCTCTTTAGCCTCTTGAATATTAAACAGCTTATCTTTTATGCCAATCTCAGCAAACATAATTATTTAGCTCGCGGTCCAAGCAAGAGTTGCTTAGGCCGAATACCCAAGACCAACAAAACACTGAAATAGCTTATCACGCCCGCACCGACCAAAACCATTAAGTGCCCTACTTTGCTAGCTAGCGGCCATGCGTGCCATATCTCGGCTGGTTTATTTAGAGACACGAGCACCAATGACATGGTAAATACAGCGATAGCGACTCGACCTAAAAACCAAAGCCAACCGGCTTGTGGTTTATAGATACCTCGCACTATGAGCATTATATAGAGTAGTGTAGCGTTAACCCACGCCGCAATAGACACCGCCAACGCCAAGCCGGTGTGCTGCATACTTCTGACTAAGATAACGCTTAAAACAATATTCACAGCAATCGCTATTACCGCGATCCTCATCGGTGTTTTTGTATCTTGTTTAGCAAAGAAGCCGGGCGCCAACACTTTCACGAAGATAAAGCCGCAAACTCCAACCGCAAACGCTTCTAATGCCAAGGTCGACATAATCACGTCGTTTGCGTTAAACGCATTGCGTTGAAAAATTGTCGACAGCAGGGGCGTGGCTAATAAATAAAGTGCAAAGGTCGCGGGCACTGAAATTAAAACCACCCATCGTAAAGCCCAATCCATCATCGCTGAAAAGCTCTCGCCAGTGCCTGAAACGTTCTCTTTAGACAGGCTCGGCAGTACTACTGAGGCTAACGCAATGCCAAACACCCCTACCGGAAACTCCATTAAACGATCGGAGTAATACAGCCAACTCACACTGCCGGTCATCAAGCCCGAAAGAAAAACGGTATTCACAAAGGTGTTGATCTGAGCGACTGACACGCTAAACATCGCCGGCAACATCAAGCGAAATACACGACTGACACCAGGGTTTGAGAAATTCAAACTGGGTTTAGGCAAATACCCTTCTCGGTGCAGGCTCGGCAATTGAAACAGCAATTGAATAACGCCGGCGATCAATACACCAATCGCCAAAGCGCGAGCCGCACTATCAAAGAATGGCACCAAAAGCCACATGGCTAATATCAAGCATATATTCAATAAAACAGGTGTCACCGCGGGCACCGCAAAGCGATTCAAGGTATTAAGAATTCCGCCCGACATCGCCACTAAGGAAATACAAAAGAGGTAGGGAAACATAAACCTCAACGCATCCACCGTGTAGGCCATTTGCACTGGGTCATCGTTATAGCCTGGGGCATACAATGCGACAATAAAAGGAGCAAACACCATGCCGAGCACGGTTAACACAAACGTCGCAAGTGCTAAGATCCCGGCGGTTGCATTAACAAACTGCTTGGCTTCATGGGTATTTTTCTCAGTTAATTCGCTAAACACCGGTACAAATGCCGAGGCAAAGGCGCCTTCACCAAAAATACGTCTTAAAAAGTTAGGTATTTTAAACGCAACAAGAAATGCGTCGGCCACACCGCTCGAACCGAGCACACTGGCCATCACTACATCGCGCACCAAACCGCTGATTCGAGAAATCAGTGTCATGGCACTTACTATGGCAGTGGATTTAAGTAGTTTTTTAGACATTTCTGTTATAAAAAGGCGCTTTTGGCGAGTATACCTGCAAGCTTCTGTTGAAAGTGAGCAAACAGTGAGTATTGAGTGATAATAAAGTGTTATTTAGACTTGACAATTTTCAGCTAAATCTGCATATTCCCCCTTCGATTTTACGAGGTAATTAAAAGTGGCAAATTCCCCACAAGCGCGCAAGCGCGCAAAGCAAAATACAGTTCGTCGATTGCGTAACCAGTCGCAACGCTCAACCGTGCGTACAGCCATCAAGAAACTTGATGCTGCGATTGAAGCTGGTGATCAAGCTCAAGCTCAAGAAGCATTTAAAGCTTCTGCTTCTATGATCGACAAAGCGACTATCAAAGGCCTGCACCACAAAAACCGTGCTGCTCGATTGAAAAGCCGTTTGAATAAACGTGTGAAGGAAATGGCTGCATAAGCAGTTTCAACATTTTCTTTATGTAAGAAAGGGCCTCATGGGGTCCTTTTTTTTGTGATCAAACGCTGGTTTTGTTTGGTCACATTTGATTTTCTGCGTAGACCACAAGGCCTTGTTTTAAATAGGCGTGACGTTTCAAAGATTGGCGATTGCAGGCTTTCAGTCTGCCCTGCTTGTGAACTAGAGTAAGACCAGATTATCTCGATGAATCAACTCATCGTCCGGAGCGAATGGCAATAGTTCTCGAATTCTGTCGCTCGCTTTCCCATATATCAGTTTGGCGTCCTCGGCACTATAATTGCTAAGACCTCGGCCGATTTCACTACCCTGTTGATCTATACAACTGATCAATTCACCCCGCTTAAAATCGCCTTCAACGCTGATTACGCCCACTGGAAGTAAACTCTTACCGGATTGTTGCAAGACTCTAACCGCGCCATCGTCGATCACCACCTTGCCGACAATTTTCATCTGGCCAGCCATCCATTGTTTTTTAGATGCCACACGCTCATTAGAGGTAAGCAAGGTGCCTAATAACTCGCCTCGGTATAAACGCTCAAGAATATGACTCTCGCGGCCATTGGCGATGATAGTTGATGCACCTGAACGACTTGCTATCTGAGCAGCCGACAGTTTAGTAACCATGCCTCCGCGACCTAAACTAGTGCCCCCAGTCGCCATGGCCATTAGGCTCTCGTCATTTGAACGAACTTGGTGTAGCAATTTGGCATCAGGGTTTAGTCGGGGGTCGGCGGTATAAAGCCCATTCTGATCAGTGAGAATCACTAATAGTTCAGCGCCGACCAAATTAGCAACCAGAGAACCCAAGCTATCGTTATCGCCAAAACAAATTTCATCAGTCGCCACTGTATCGTTCTCGTTAACAACGGTAAGCACATCCAGCTCTAGTAAACGCAATAAGGTGCTTCGAGCATTCAAATAACGCTCTCGATTAGCAATATCGGAGTGAGTCAACAACACTTGCGCGGTATGAATTTTAAACGGTTGAAAAGCTTGTTCGTAATGCCGTACTAACGACGCTTGCCCGACGGCCGCGGCCGCTTGTAGTTCGTCTACACGACTTGGGCGTGACGTCATCCCTAGTTGACTGACACCCGCAGCGACAGATCCTGATGAGACCAAAATAACTTCAATACCTTGATCTCGCAAGAAAGCTACTTGTTCAGCCAACTGCACAATCGTCTCTCGGTGTAAGCCTTCGCCATCATTGGTTAACAATGCACTGCCGACTTTGACAACCCAGCGTTTTTTATCTTTGATGGTCGAACGATCATTCATGACAGAATCACTTAAGCCGACGGGTCGTAAGGCACGCTCGGAGTCGGAATAGACACAAACACTTCTTCCTGCCCTGACCTAATTTCAGCTTCAATGTAATTCATAATGTCATTACACAGCTCTTGTGTACCTTGGCGCCCGATCGCACTAATCGTGTAAACCGGGCCTTGCCAATCGAGCTCTTTAAGAAGGTCAGCCACAATACGCTCACGATCATCTTCCATTACGACATCTGTTTTATTAATCACTAACCACCGATCAAGCTGGTCCAAATCGGCACCGGCTTCTTCACTATATTGCGATAGTTCGCCTGCAATCGTCGTCACATCATTTGCAAGGTTAGCGTCTTCGTCACCGTAGGGGGCTATATCCACGATGTGTAACAATAGTTTGGTACGCGCTAAGTGGCGTAAAAATTGAATACCTAGACCGGCGCCTTGAGACGCGCCCTCGATCAAGCCTGGAATATCAGCAATCACAAAACTGCTTCCAAGACCTAAACTAACCACGCCCAACTCTGGGTGCAGTGTGGTAAAAGGATAGTTTGCTACTTTCGGAGTCGCTTGAGACACAGAACGTAAAAAGGTCGATTTGCCGGCATTCGGCAGCCCAAGAAGACCCACATCAGCCAATACTTTCAACTCCAAGCGAAGGGCGCGTGCGTCTCCGGGCTTGCCTTTTGTGATCTTTCGAGGGGCTTGATTGGTACTCGATTTAAAAACCGTGTTTCCTAAGCCCCCATCACCACCAAGAGCGACAATAATTTCTTGCCCCTCTTCGGTCATATCAGCAATAAACTCTTCAGTTTGAGCATCGTAAACCAAGGTTCCAATTGGCACCTTTACGATAATATTGTCGCCACCTTGACCCGTCTTTACCTTGCCACCACCAGTTTGACCGCCTTTGGCTTGGTAGTGACGTACAAATCGAAAATCGGCCAGCGTATTAAGACCGTCAGTTGCAACCAAGTGCACTGAACCGCCACGCCCGCCATTGCCGCCATCGGGGCCGCCTCTTGGAATGTATTTTTCACGGCGAAAACTTAAGGCGCCATGACCACCATTACCGGCTTGAACGGTAATCTCTGCTTCATCTACAAATTTCATGAGCGGATTTTAACGGTTTTGTTTGCCCTTGGGGGCTTTATTTAGCGCAAAAGGTATTATAACGGCCGCGCTATCAGCACCCTAACCGCTCGAGCTGCCTGGAAAATAAGATCCGTATCAGTACAGACTAAGAATCAATGCAGACTAAGAAGCAATACAGGCTACGAAGAGTCTGGCTTTACCACTGTCATTAGCTTCAAGCGATAGGCGGCTTATTTACAATTCTTGGGTTTAGGTAAGCCGCCAAACTTACTAGCAGCCTTAGTGACTCCCTCGGGAAACAACTGAAGTAGGTAGCGGCTGTTAGCATTCTGGTCACCGAATGCTTTTTTGAATACCCTAATGACCATTCGCATCGGTGGTGGAATATTGTAATCTTCGTAATACTCACGAAAATAGTGAATAATTTCCCAATGTTCTGGCGTTAATATTACGCCGTCCATAAGTGCCATTTTCTGACCCAACTCTTGACTCCAACTCAAGCGCTGCTTTAAAAAGCCCTGCACGTCAGTCGGATATTGCTGGTCTTTGAAGTCTATAAAATAAGGGCTCATCACCAGGCCACCTGCTTATCATGAGCAATAACCAGCTGCACATATCCAGCATAGTCAATCATCGAAATAGTTGAATATTTGTTTTCGATTCCACGCAAGTCACAGTCGCTTTTCAATGCGTAAACTGTGATATTCATGGAACAACACTTGGCTAACAACGACCCTAAGCTGATCGGCGAATGTAGCGCCAGTACAGCGTCTTCAATCAGTAGAATAGCATCACCTTCGCTTGCAAATGCCATTTGCTCGAAAAGCCAAACGGTATCGTGCCATGAGCGATTAAGGACAAATAAAGAGCTCAAAACGTAAATACCTTAGTTTGGTCAGCGATTAACTTTCGAACGCCTTGTTGATCCAGTACTGTTACTGCACAGATAAGCTCAGCATCAGTTAAACCTCGAGAATTTAGGCTCAAATCATGGATATAAACTTTCTCAACGCCAAAATCTTCAAACGCTTTATAGGTTTTAGTAAATTGCTTTAAGCGGCTCAACCGCACATTCTGCCCTCGCTTTAATTGAAACACGCCATCATGAATAAACAACACCGACACATCTAAATCGAAACTAGCGCCAATCAAGATGGCATCGAGGGCTTCTTGGCCCCTTGCATTTGAATATGGGCCACTGCTAATAACGTAGAGCACCGATTTTGCGCTGTCATTACTGATCATTTGAACGTCACCGTGCGATCGGCTACTAAGCTAGCATCATGCAGCACCCCTAACCCAGCAACGCTAAAACTACTATGTGAGCTACCATGGCCAAGCTCATAGTCTAAGGCCTGCTCGTTAGCCATCAGCCCACGGCGCTCACCTGCCGATACGCAGATAATCAGCGGCACCGAACATTCATTAGCAAAATCACTCCATTGCGCTACGGCTTCAAATTCATCGTCTAATGGCCGAGATAAGCGACTCGCCTGTGTGACACCGTCTTGGTAGAAAAATACTTGACTAATAGTATGCCCAGCCGCCACAGCCGCGCGGCAAAACGACAGAGCGCTATAGCCAGATTGACTAGAGTACAAGGCGCCAGTAACTAATAAATTAATTTTCATAGCAAATTCAGATAACGCTTTTCACATGCCCGCGCTAGTTGAAGAAAGCATCTTCAAGAGCATCCATATCTTTTTTGGGCATCTGTAGATAATAGCCATGTGCTTTCATGTCCGCTAACACATGTTCAGCGTCAGCCTGCGGCAATTTACGCTTCGCATCTAATTCAAATTCGACCACGAAACTTAACTCTCCCATGAGCCCAAGTATCGCCGCCGGAAAATTATCTGGCAGCGCATCTTGATCAAATTGTTGACCAAGATAGAGATAGTGGTCGTCTTTTTTCTCGCCTTTGTATACGTAGCAATGCATTACTCACCTTTTCGAATAATAAATGTATCAATTCTTTTTGGACTACTCTGAGTCATGTAACTCACCAACTCATGTGGCAGGTGGCGCAACATCGAATCGAAATCAGGCTTAGCGCTCGGATCACTCGCCAACACTTCCAAATGCTCGCCTACGTTCAACAGCTTCAACGCTTGCTTGGCCCTTAACAGTGGAATTGGGCAGCGGGTTCCGCAGGTGTCGATACTTTGACTGATCTCCAAAGGCCTGCATTCAGACGCTGCGACCTCGGCTATTGTAGTTAATTCGTTATCTTTCATGACTTTAATTTGGCTCTTCGCAGGCATGGTGTAGACTAATAAGTAATTAAGTCGCGTTACCTGAGGTCTATATAGTACCAAATAGCGATTAATTAAACGCGACATTGACTTAAAAAACGACACGAATGCATAAACTATCGAAGCCAAGTAGTAATCTCCATAGCCGCCTGACAAACACGGCTAAACTTCTGATTCTTGCAGCGTCAGTAACGCTCGCCAGCGGTAATAGCTGGGGTCAAAATGATCATTTCGATCAATTGCCTGATTTAGGTTCAAACGCCGCCAATTTTTTATCAGACTATGAAGCCGAGCAATTAGGAAAGTCATTTATCCGCCAATCTCGCTTTCGCTTACCCTATGTCTCAGACCCTGAGTTAGTGGGTTACATTAACCGCTTAGGAAATCGTCTTTTAGATGTAAGCGATGATGCCGGAAAAGACTATCATTTTTATTTAATAGACAACAATGTCATTAACGCCTTCGCCGTGCCGGGTGGCCACATTGCGATGCACACGGCAATTTTAACAAAATCTGAAAGTGAAAGTGAGCTTGCGTCGGTAATCGCGCATGAGATATCACACGTAACTCAAGCGCATATTTCGCGTAAATTTGAAAATTCACAATACGATTCATGGTTAGCAATCGGTGCACTACTAGCAGCGGCGCTGTCTGGCAGCGCCGAAGCCGCTCAAGCCGCATTTAGTGTCTCACAGGCCAGCATTATTGACCGACAGCTTACCTTTAGCCGAGCCTACGAAACCGAAGCAGACTCTTTAGGCATTCGACTTCTTAGTCGCGCCGGGTTTGACCCTCAGGCCATGCCTGTGTTCTTTAAACGTTTATTGTCAGAGAGCCGCATAAATGAATCACATGCGCCTGAATTCATTCGTTCTCACCCGCTGACCATTAACCGTGTTTCTGAATCTTCCGAACGAGTTCGAGCATATCCAAAGGCGCCAGTACAAGATCAAGATGAGTTCTTGTTGATGCAAGCCAAAGCAACGGCCGGCTACGCTGAAGACAAGTCTCAGGTTCGCGACCTCTATTTTGAAAAATTGAAATTAGGTAAAAAGAGCCTACCTAACCGTTATGGCTATGGCTTAGCGCTGGCCGAAAATGGCGAGTTTGATAAAGCCAGAGAGGTTCTGACTGAGCTTGAAAAAGACTACCCTGACAATGTGAGTGTTCGCCTGATAAAAGCCGACAATGAACTGAATGCTGGCAATATTGAAATTGGCTTAGCTGAACTAAAAGAGCTTTACAATCAGCAACGCCAGCTAGGCAATCATTTAGTAGATATTTATTACGCCAATGCTCTGGTGCTAACCAAGAACAATAAAGACGCGATACCTATCTTGCATAAAGCAATATCAGATAATAAGAACGAGCCCTACTTTCACATATTGTTGGCACGCGCCTATGGAGAAACTGGCGACAGCTTACGCTCATACCATGCGCGAGGGGAGTATCACTACCTCAGCGGCAATTATCAGTTCGCCATTCAACAATATAAACGTGCCTTCTCGCTCACAAAAACCGAGTACGAAAGAGCGAGGCTCGGCGCTAGAATTGAAGACGTTGAACAAGAAATAGAAATTCTTAGAAACCTCTAAGCACGGCTAAGCACTCAGAGGCTTTATTCAAAAGCCTCTCACTAGGTTGCCTTATTTAAAAAATTCTAAAATACAATTAGCGGTCACTTGGGGCTGCTCGATGTGCAGCATATGGCCGCACTGCTCGACTTCAAAGTAATCAGTATCAGCAATGCGCAGCACACGTTTAGCCTCCTCAATACGCCCAAACTCGGAGAATCGCTGAAAAAAACTTGAGTCTCGAGCCATCACCAAACCAACCTTGGCAGAGACTTCTTTCCATACTTCCAGCACATCATCAAAGTTATAGCGAACTGGATTGGCGTAACGGTGAGCATGGTCATGCTTTAAGCGGCATGCGCCTTGATCGCCAACCCCTTCTCCCCACATAGTGGCAAGCTCAATAATAATGTCAGGGGCTAGCCTTGGGTTCCCTTTGTGCACTGAGGCACAAAGAGCATCAAAACTTGGGTAGATTTTTGTCGGCGCATCACTGGTAATTTCGCGCATCCAACGTCGATATTTCTCCGGCGCTTCACCGCTTTTAGTGGGAGCCATGCCCAACGCTTCAAGGCTCAATACTTTACTTACGCGAGCGGGGTGAATGCCGGCGTACATCAGGGCAATATTGCCCCCCATGCTATGCCCAACTAGATTCACCGCTTGCTTAGGAGCATAAAGATCGAGAATCTTTTCTAGATCAGCAAAGTAATCTGGAAACCAATAGCTTTGAGCATGGTCGGTGCCACCAAAACCTCTCCAATCTGGGGCAACTAAAAAATAATCGTTGACTAGATATTGGGAAACATACTTGTAGGTCGCACCGCAATCCATCCAGCCATGTAAGAGCATTAACAATGGCTTAGAGGAATCTCCCCACTCTTGGATGTGGGTGTTCAGGCCGCGAATCTTTACGGTTTTTGTAACGGGCATTGATATCATTAGTTTTAATGGCTCTAGACTGAAAATGTCTACTAATACTTTAACTACAATTGAAAAACCCTCGCTTGTACCGAGGGCTTTTCAATACGATTACTATCGAAAACTTATCCCGCTAAACACTCCAAAGACAAGCCAACAACCTTTTGCATTACACGCACTACTTGATTGCTATAGCCGGCTTCATTATCGTACCAAACGTATAACACGACTCTTGAACCGTCAGCGATCGTCGCACCACCGTCGACTACGCCGGCGTGTGTCGAACCAACAAGGTCGGATGACACTACTTCGGTTGAATAAGTAAAACCGATCTGCTCTTGAAGCGGGGAATGATAAGAAATCTGGCGAAAAGTTTCGTTAATATCCTCGGCGGTCACTTCCTGTTTCAAATTAAGGTTCATTACCGCCATAGACACATTTGGCGTTGGTACTCTAATCGCGTTACCCGTTAGCACTCCAGATAACTCAGGCAACACCTTAGCGACCGCTTTAGCCGCCCCGGTTGAGGTAATAACCATATTCAAAGGTGCACTGCGGCCGCGGCGCTCAGCACTGTGATAATTGTCGATCAAATTCTGATCATTGGTATACGAATGAATAGTCTCTACATGACCGCTGACAATGCCGTACTTATCATTAATCACTTTCAGTGGAGGGACAATCGCGTTGGTGGTGCAAGACGCCGCACATAAAATCGTATCCGCCGCTTCAATTAAGTCATCATTAATGCCATAAACAATGTTTTTGATCTCACCTTTGGCTGGCGCCGTTAGTAGCGCTTTTGAAACGCCGGGGCAAGATGTATGCTGCCCAAGACCGGCTTCATCTTTCCAGATGCCGGTATTATCGACCACCAGTGCATCTTTGATACCGTACTCGGTATAGTCAATTTCAGATGGATTACCCGCATAGATAAACTGAATGAAATTTCCATTTGCGATGATCGCTTGGTTCTCCACATCGACTTTGATCGAACCATAGAACTCACCATGGACGGAGTCCCGACGAAGAAGTTCGGCACGCTTCTCTAAATCAATTTCGACATCGCCCTTAGACCGAACTACAACACCACGCAAGCGAAGTTTAGCGCCTGTGCCCGTGCGTTCAATTAGCAGCCGTGCAAGCAAACGGCCTATTCGACCAAAACCATACAATACAACATCGTGTGATTCATCATCTTCAGGCTGCCGATCACCAAGTAATTGCGACAAACGTCGAACTAAGAAACCTTGCATGTCCTCGCCTGAGTCTTGAGCCAAGTACTCGTGGCAAAGTTTACCTAAATCCAAGCGACAAGGCCGTAAATTCATCTTCTCTATCAATTGCAACATGGCGTAGCTTTGGTCCATGTCCAACGCTTTACCAACGATAAGCTGGCCGTGTAAATGCGCTTTGATGATTTCAATCGTTGAAGCGTTCATGATCTTTTGACCAAAAACTCGAAGCACCACGCTTGGGCCGCGGTACAGAGATCCCAATAATGGAATCATTTCCTCGGCAATCGCTTGGCGACTGTTCCAACTACTCAGGTGCTGCTGGCTGATCTTTCGACCCATAACTGCCTCTCTTTAGACTTTTTAAGACGTGTTTATGTTTGTTATCCGACCTACAGAACGTAGGGTTTCAAACCGATTTTCGTGGTCCTTGATTATAGCGAATTTTTGAAGCCATTATCATCACAAAACAACAAACTCTACGGGTATAAAAAAGCCCATTTAAGAGAATTTGTTTTAGTTACGCCAAGCACTAAAGCTCAAGGCTGCTGGATATAGAAATAGCGTCGCTCAATCAAGGTATCTTACTCCGGAAAGCTCGGAGCACAAAAAAGGCCTCAAACTTACGTTTGAGGCCTCTGTATCACAAGCAAAGTAACTTAACTTACAGCGCTTCAACGAGTTCAGGTACCGCTTCAAACAAATCAGCGACCAAACCATAGTCCGCCACTTGAAAGATTGGAGCTTCCTCATCTTTGTTAATTGCGACAATTACTTTTGAGTCTTTCATTCCAGCTAAATGCTGGATTGCACCAGAAATTCCAACGGCAACGTAGAGGTTTGGCGCCACTACTTTGCCGGTTTGACCTACTTGATAATCATTTGGCATATAGCCAGCATCAACCGCCGCACGAGACGCACCAACCGCCGCACCTAGCTTGTCAGCCAAGCCTTCTATGATTTTGAAATTCTCGGCACTACCAACACCGCGCCCGCCGGAAACAACAACGTCGGCTGCACCAAGGTCTGGACGTTCCGAAACGGTCAATTCACGACCAACCACTGAGGTTGTGCCATCAGCGGCCGGGCCTTCAATTATCGCTAACTCAGCCGAACCACCAACACCGGCGGCATCAAACCCTGTAGGACGAACAGTCAAAACTTTAGTCGCATCAGAACTCTGAACGGTAGCAATAGCATTGCCAGCATAGATTGGGCGCTTAAAGGTATCGGCCGAATCAACCGCCATTATGTCTGAGATTTGCGAAGAATCGATCAACGCGGCAACACGCGGAAGCATATCTTTACCTGACGTTGTTGAGCCCGCCATGATATGAGAATAATCACCCGCTAGACTAACAACGAGGTTTGCCACTTCAATTGACACCCCGTCTTTATATTGATCAGCATCGGCATGCAACACTTTAGCCACGCCGTCAACTTGAGCCGCTTGCGTCGCGACGGCAGCTGCGCCGCTACCAGCAACGAGTATATGTACATCGCCACCCACTTGGGTCGCTGCAGTTACGGTATTTAATGTAGATGCGTGAAGCTCTGCATTGTCATGATTTGCAATTACTAATGTAGTCATAATTTATTCACCCACTAAATAACTTTGGCTTCGTTTCTAAGTTTGTCGACCAACTCGGCGACAGACCCAACAATAACACCGGCTGATCGAGATTCAGGCGGGCTAACATTTATGATCGTTTGACGTTTCGTTGCGTCAACACCGGTGTCACTAAGCGCAACCACGTCTAGTGGCTTCTTCTTTGCTTTCATGATGTTAGGCAAGGTTGGGTAACGAGGTTCGTTCAAACGTAAATCAGTGGTCACCACGGCCGGCATGGGTATCGCAATAGTCTCTAAACCACCGTCAACTTCACGGGTCACCTTGGCACTACTGCCTTCGATAACGACTTCAGAGGCAAACGTCGCTTGCGACCAGCCAAGCAGTGCCGACAACATTTGACCAGTTTGGTTATTGTCGCCATCGATCGACTGCTTACCGGTAATCACAAGGCCAGCGTCTTCAGTTTCGACAACATGCTTCAAAATTTTAGCGATTGCCAATGGCTCAATATCATTATCAGCGTCAACACGAATGGCTCTGTCTGCACCCATAGCCAAGCCAGAGCGCATCACAGTTTCAATATCAGCCGCGCCCACACTCACTAAAACAACTTCAGTCGCTACGCCCGCTTCTTTTAGGCGAATCGCTTCTTCCAACGCTATTTCGCAAAATGGATTCAAACTCATTTTTACGTTATCGGTGTCAACACCAGAGCCGTCGCTCTTAACGCGAATGCTTACGTAAGCATCAATAACGCGTTTTACAGGAACTAGAACTTTCATTACATACTCCAAAAAGCCGTTAAAATGAAATCCCCGCCACAATAGCGGGGTATATTTATTACTTATAAAAATCGATACCGTGGCAGACCACGTGACACTGATTCTTAGATACAAGCCACAAGCTAAGGGCTTAGATACAAGCCACAAGCTGAGGGCTAAAATTAATCGTTTCAGTGCAGTAAACACCAGTAAAAAGGTGCCTAGTAACTGACCATTACACCAAGTGCATAGCAGTTTAGGGCAAACAAAAAGGAAATTCAATAAATGTTGACATTTTTATGAAGCATTAGACGCTAATAATGAAAAATCATTAGATTAATACGTAAATGTTGACATTTATATTAAATAACTCTATTTTCCTCCAATGAGTGAATTCACCACCCTTTCAAGTGTCACAAACAGCAGCAGCACGCTAAGTGGTGAATTGACGACGACCCTGCGTGACGCGATTATCACAGGCGAGATCCCCCAAGGCACAAAGCTTAGCGAAACAAAGATGGCGAAAGAACTCGACGTCAGCCGGGGGCCATTAAGAGAAGCTATTCGATGCCTAGAAGGTATGAACCTTATTATGCATATACCTCAGCAAGGCGCACGAGTAGTGACCTTGAGTCGCGAGCTTATCTTGCAAATATACGACACCCGCGAAGCGTTAGAAAGTAAAGCCGTTTCCTTGGCTGCGACCAAAATGACGTCACAAGAAATAGACCAGTTACACCGTGAAATAGACGCTCAAAGCAAGCAAATGCGTGAAAATTCTGGCGCCTTTGTGCCCGCCGAAAGCGATTACCGCTTTCATGAAATGGTGGTTCGCGGCAGTAAAAATAAGGTAATAGAACGCGCGCTAATTCATGAGCTCTATAACTTAATAAAGATGTTTCGCTATCAGAATGAATTTGCTAATACCAGCTCAACTAATTCGTTGGTAGAACATCGACAAATCGTTTACGCCATTGAACAACGTGACCCAGTATTAGCTGAAGTCACGATGAAACGACACATTGTACGTGCCCGCGATAGAATCGAGCGCCGCTTGTCGTTAAACTAATAAACAATTTAATTTAAACCACTTACATTTAAACAACATTAGCAGTCCGTTACTGGAGAAATATTATGAGCGAAACTATTCAACGCGAAAGCATGGAGTATGACGTAGTCATTGTTGGCGGTGGTCCTGCTGGTATGGCAACCGCCATCAAACTAAAACAACTTGATGAAAATCTAAGCGTTTGCTTGCTAGAGAAAAGTGCTGAAGTTGGCGCTCATATTTTGTCTGGCGCAATTATTGACCCGAAAGCACTTAACGAATTACTGCCTAATTGGAAAGAGCTCAATGCCCCGATTAAAACCTCAGTTAAACGTGATGAGCTGCACATGTTTAATCAAAAAGGTTCAATCAAATTTCCAGGATTGATGATCCCACCGTCTATGCACAATGACGGCAACTATATTGTTAGTTTATCAAACCTGGTTCGTTGGTTAGGCGAACAAGCCGAAGCGCTCGGTGTAGAAATATACCCAGGTTTCTCAGGTGCCGAGCTTTTATATAATGACGATGGCAGCGTTAAAGGTGTAGCAACACCGAACAATGGTGTAGATCTCGAAGGAAATCATAAACCCAGTTTCGAACCCGGTATGGAGCTACACGCAAAGTACACTGTTTTTGCTGAAGGCTGCCGCGGCCAATTAGGAAAAGAGTTAATTGAAAAATTTGAACTTGATAGAGAAGTAGATCCGCAACACTATGCGATCGGCTTTAAAGAGCTATGGGAAGTTGACCCATCGCAGCATGAAGAAGGAAAAGTTGTCCACGGTTCAGGCTGGCCGCTATCAAAAGGCACTAGCGGTGGGGCATTCAGCTACCACCTTGACGGCAACCTAGTCACACTGGGCCTGATTGTATATCTAGACTACAGCAACCCTCACCTAAGCCCGTTCGATGAGTTTCAACGAATGAAGCATCACCCCGAGTTCGCGACAATGCTCAAAGGCGCAAAACGCTTAGGCTATGGTGCTCGAGCGATTGCCAAAGGCGGTTGGAATTCGTTAGTGAAAATGACGGTACCGGGCGGCCTATTGATTGGCTGTAACGCTGGCACGTTCAACGCAGCGAGAATCAAAGGCACTCATACAGCAATGAAGTCCGGAATGGTTGCCGCTGAGACCTTATTCGAACACTTATCAAGTGGCGGCGAAGCCGGTCAAACGCTTGATCAATATGATGAAGCATTTCGCACATCGTGGGCCGGCGCTGAATTGCAGAAAACACGGTCTTTCGGACCCGCTATTCATAAATTCGGTGCTTGGTTAGGCGGAATACATTCTTGGTTAGACCAAGTTATTTTTCGTGGCAAGCTACCAACTTTACACGACGACAAAGCGGATCATACTTACATGAAGCCAGCGTCAGAATTCGAGGAAATCAGTTACCCAAAACCCGATGGCGAATTGAGTTTTGACAAGCCGTCATCAGTATTTTTATCCAACACCTACCATGAAGAAGATATCTTCTGTCACCTAACGTTGAAAGACAAAGCGGTGCCAATTGATATTAACTATAAGCTATACAATGCGCCCGAAACTCGTTACTGCCCTGCCGGCGTATACGAAATTGTAGGTGAAGATGAAGGTAAGCCTGCGTTGCAAATTAATGGCCAGAACTGCATACATTGTAAAACCTGTGACATTAAGGACCCGACTCAAAATATTGTTTGGATCTCGCCAGAAGGTGGCGGCGGCCCAAGTTACTCGAACATGTAGCACCTACATTAGGGCAAAAAAATAGGGCGCTATAAGCGCCCTATTTTTATCCCAAACTCAGAACAGAACATAAAACTATTTTATATTCCGCTCTTATACCCCGCCTGGTTAGCCGAATCGGTTTACCCAGTTACGCCTCACACTTAAATTAGGCCTCTAGCATACCCCTACTTTTAGCTTACGAGTGCAAAGCAGTGTAAAATCATCAGAAAAAGCGACCAAATAACACAATGCAGCAATTGAAACGACGCGGGTTCTGCTTAGGGAGCGCGCCAATACGCCAAACCGATTCACACGACATTAGCCGCTGGCACCTTGGTATGCCCGTCTTGCTAAAATCTAATTCTATTAATTTGCTCACCGACCATGCGGCACATATAAAGCAAACAGAAGAGTTAGTTAGCGCCCTACTAAAACAGACTGACTGTGATTCAGTATTAGCAAACACGCCCTATGCCGAACGCCTAGAGCCAAAGTTCCAGTCTTTAGGCAGTGCGTTTAACGAAGGCGACCCGCAAGAAATTGAAACAGTGATGTTTGACGCCATGGACGGGGACCACATAATCGCTGAAGACTTGTGGTTAAAAGCATCATGGTTGTCCTTTCACGAAGACGACGCGTCACTGCGTTTTCGTTTTTCATTTGGCATCGATTCACTAGAGGATGTCGCCGCCGACCCCGGCCGTCAAAAGCTTGCAGCCGAACTGACAGATGCCGTGTTTCCCGAATCGAGAGTCATTACTGACAACCAAGCGTTAGAAGAAACACTCAAGAGCATACTCCATAGCGATGGCATTAGCTTCGTTGAACGGATTATTTACTTCAATAGCCCAAATGGAGGCGCATACCTCCACCATGATCTAGAGCGCGGGCACGATGGAGTGGTGTTTGCTCAGCTAACGGGTCAGACTTTCTGGCTAGCGCTCTCGAAGCAAGCACTAATCGAAGAAATCATTCTTTTCTCGAAAACGCATTCTTGGCCAGACTCACTCACGCTGGAAATGAGGCTAGAAATGAGCGAACTCATTGGCGATCGTGCATACCTATCAGAACAACTTGGCTCATTCGCCAATGCCGGCTTAATTCACCTAATTAACGAAACTGAAGCGTTCGTTCAATTTTTAATTGCTCGCGGCCACGGCACTCAATTAGAACCCGGTGATGTTCTATTATTACCCCAGGCAACCGAGGAAACCTGTTGCTGGCATTCGGTATTTTGCTTAGATGACGAAATGGGCCAAGCACTTTCTTTTGCAATTAGAGCGAAAAATTACGCGTTGACCAAGCCCGCCGACGCAACTCCTTGAAGAGCAAACGCCAAGGCCTACAATGCTCACCAAAATGGACCTTTAACTAATCGCGCCATTAAAGGCGCGGTTAGGGCGCAATCACCTCGTTAGTTTTCGAATAAATGGGCCAATAGTTAGCCCTTGAACCACAATCGAAAATACCACGATAATATAAGTAATAAAGAGCACTAGATCGCGAAATTCGCCATCAGGCAAGCTCAGAGCAAGAGCAACAGAAATACCACCGCGTAAGCCACCCCAGGTAAGAATTTTTACTAGATGAGGCGCAACCGGCTTTTTTAGCCCAATCAATCGAATAGGAATACCAACACTAACAACACGAACCAGTACAACCACAATAATAAGTAATAGAGCCGCGGTAAACCATTCGGTTTCAAACGGGATAATTAACATTTCCAAACCAATTAAGGCAAATAGAATCACATTCAATATCTCGTCAATCAATTCCCAAAAATCATCAACACTTTGCCGTGTACGGTCTGACATGACGCGTTCACGGAGTACACTGCCGGTTATCAGGCCAGCAACAACAACGGCTATAGGCCCCGATGTATGCAGGTACATGGCTAAGCCATAGCCGCCCATCACCAGCGCTAAGGTAATCAACACTTCAACTTTATAATTATCGATTGTGTTCAGCAAATAATAGCCTAAGCCGCCAAGCACCATGCCAAACACAATACCGCCAATCGCTTCTTCGGCAAATAACAGTGCGACGTGTCCAGCATCTATTTGGTCGGGGCTTTGCAGTAACATGAGCAGCACCATAAACACCACTACGCCAACACCATCATTGAATAATGACTCCCCTGCAATCGTGGTTTCCAACTCTTTACTCACTCCGAGACGCTTTACCGTTGCCATCACCGCAATCGGGTCAGTAGGCGAAATCAGGGCGCCAAATAACAAACAGTAAATGTAAGGAAGATGGCAACTCAAAAGAGCTAAAAGGTAATAGGTTGCGGTGCCAACCAAAAATGTAGATAGACAAACTCCAACAGTCGCCAAACTGAGTATCACCCATTTCTGCTTTCGAAGGTCAGCGAGGTTTACATGCATTGCTCCCGCAAATAATAAAAAACTCAACATGCCGTGCAGCAGAGTCCTATTAAAATCGATACCTTCAAGTAACTCGGTAGCCTGGCCGTGAAAATCACCTAGACCTAATAGGCTAAGCACATATGTCAGAAGCGACACTAGCATCGCGATGATCATCACTCCGATCGTCGTCGGCAGCCCGATGAAGCGATGATTAATATAGGCAAATAGAGCCGATATACTAATCAGAATGGCGGCGATATCAATAATACTATTCATGTTTTATAGAAGCTCTTGAATGTCAGATTTAATACTTTCTGGGGTGTCATTTGGCGCATAACGCTTAATAACAAGGCCTTGACGATTAATAAGAAACTTAGTGAAGTTCCATTTGATCGCTTTGGAGCCCAACAGCCCACGCGCTTGGTTCTTTATATAGTCATACAGCGGGTGCATTCCACTGCCATTAACATCAATCTTAGAAAACATTGGAAATGACACACCGTAATTCAATTGGCAGAATTCCTCAATTTGCCCGTCGGCGTCAGGGTCTTGGCGGCCAAACTGATTGCACGGAAAGCCTAAAATCACCAAACCTTGCTCTTCGAGGTCTTTGTGTAGACTTTCTAAGCCCTCAAATTGAGGCGTGAATCCACATTTACTCGCGGTGTTAACAATGAGCAGGACCTTACCCTCGTAGTCAGACAAATTGACGTCTTGACCTTTGATGTTGGTCGCGCTGAATTCATAGATAGACATAAGCTCTCCGGCTAATTGATATACCACTGTGCGGTTTAATTTTGTAATGGCGCCTCGACAACAATCAATTGACAAACGATGACAGCGCTCATCTAAATGCAAGGTAGATTGTATACGCCTTACGATTATGAATCAGGTAAATACTTAAACCACGCCAAAAAAAGCTCGATCAAGCCATTTACGCTTACCTTCAAGGCTTAAAATCGCAAATACGATCAGCACCATACTGATCGAGGCGACAAGATAGTAGACCATTGGCTGAGTTTGATGAACATCAAAGCCCTTTAATACAAAAAGCGGGACAACATGCCAAAGATAAATAGGCAGAGAGTTACGCCCGATATCAGTAACAAGCGTCGGTTTGGACTTAGCATTGGAGATCGCTACGTCTATTAAAAATGCGATTAAAGTGATGTTTAAAACAAGCCATATCGATGCTCTAAATAGCGATTTATCGATTCCTATTTCTAATAAATATAACGTTGCACACGCCAGAATCAGTGTCACCGGAAGCACTTTGAAATCTTTGAGTATCGACCTAAACTGTTTACTACTCGACGTTCTAAGCCACGCACCAAAAAGAAAGAAGCCAAAGAAATAAATCACTTTTTTACTCATCAGTGGCGCAATAAACGCCCATTGTTCTGACTTTGAGAGGCTTGCCCATAACAATGCAGCAAATAGAAAAAATAGCATCGTAACAACTAGAGGTGCGCGCAGTTTTAATGCGGCACTGAAGACAAGCACCCACAATACTAGCGTTGGAATGAACCATAAATGGTAATACGGCGTGTGGATATATGACAACAACAACGATACCGTGACTCGCCCTTCGTCAAAAGCATGAAAGAGCAACACACCAGAGAACAGAGCAAAGGCAAAGGCAAAAGGAAACAAAGCCCGCCACCAATAGCGCGTCATTGTTTCTATAAACGACGACTTTCTTAGCGACTCAGCATTTATTAAGTAACCGGTTAAGCCGATAAATACGGGCATATGAAATGCGTAAATACTGTAACGAATAGCATTGTCGTGCACCGACCCTAAGACAAGATGGCCCAACATTACCAGCACAATCAACCAACCACGAAGGTTGTCGATGCCGGTGTAACGTATTGTTTCCTTCGAGGCGCGCAACTAGCTTCCCACCAATATGGATTTAAAGAGTTTCAAACTGGGTTTAGAGAGTTTCAACCTGAACTTAAAGAGTTTCAACCTGAATTTAAAGAGTTTCAACCTGGCTTTAAAGAGTTTCAACATATAGGTCTTTCTTGACGAATACCATAACTAATATAATGCTCTATCGCGGCCGCTTCACTAACAATACCTTGGGTTTCTAAATCGGTATTTAAAGCTAGGTAACGTTGCCACTCAAAGCCTTCAGGGGCCTCAATACGATAGGCTCTGGGCGTTGTCTCAAAGCGCCCACTTTCCAAATAATGACGAACCACTGCTCGCTCGCTATGAATTCCTGCGTGCGGCAGATCCGGATTTAAACGTAAGTACATTTTCCAATCGAAGTCTTCAGGAATAAGTTGTACTTCTTTAGAGACGGATTTCTGAGGTATTTGGTTGGGTGTATATCCAAATAGACGAAAATCGTCAGCGTAAATTTCATTAACCAGCTCAACAGTACGTGGGTCTTTATAAAAGTACTGAGGCTTAGGGGCAAACACCATTTCATTCAATTGCTCGAGTGTCAGGTTTGCCGCCGCTGGGAAAGACTCTTGGCCGTAAAACGAGGAGTTTTTGCGCCGCATTTGCTTAAGCTGAACTAACGCAGATTTTAACTTGGCACGATGCCCTTTAAATATTTTCTTAAATGCTTTCTCGGTATGCTGATTAAACTGAGCGATGTCGCCGACTAAATTAATGCCAAAGGCATGATCCGGTTTCTGGCCTAACAACTTATATCGTCGGCTCATAGGCGAAGTCACCACCATGTCGACGTACGGAAAGTAGCTTTGCGTTTGAAAATGAGTGTCTCGCTCGGCATCGGGCACCGTCACTAAATACTCCAAAAATTCAACGAAGTTATCAGGTCTGGGGTTAGGTGGGTGTTTACTGAGCATTTGCTCTACCCCTGGATTACGTGCGTAACAATATTGATCTAAAAACGCACTGACAACACGACCGTAAGGATTGCGGGTGATGCTGTAAACATAATAATCAGAATAGTCAACTTGCACATCCCAAGGCTGCACCTGATTTAAATTATGATATCCATCAAGCATGGATAACTGGGCATCGCTCATCTCGTCACGGTGAATCGACAAATATAACGAACGAAGAGAAGTACAACCAGACTTAGCTGAGTACAGCAAAATATACTTATACTTATGATTTACAATTGGAATCATATTAGCCGCCGGTAGCACTCATATGACGAGTTATGGTGATGTCTTTAGGATCAAAGTAATGACGCTCAGGTTTGCGCTGCATTGAGTCGACGATAGCTTGCTTTAACGAGGCCGGTTGATTACGAATAATTTCACGTAAATCTAAAGAGTGCTCATTACCTAAGCACAATAGCAACAAGCCTTCGGCTGTAACTCTAACTCGGTTACAACTTGCACAAAAATTATCACTCATCGGCGAAATAAAACCGACTCTTGAGCTACTGTTAGCAATCCTCATATACTTTGATGGCCCGCCAGCTCTATCATGATTGTCTGACGCCTCTAGACCAAAGCGATCTTCTATCTGCTCACGAATAGAGCGGCTCTCGATCGCGGTTTCACTGCGGATATGGCCATCAATTTCACCCAGCGGCATTTCTTCAATAAAAGAAATATCTAAGCCTTTATCAACCGCGAACTGCACTAAATCAACGACTTCATCATCATTGGTACCTTTTAGCACCACCGCGTTTAACTTTATTTTATCAAAGCCGGCATTGCACGCCGCATCAATTCCCCTCATTACATCGCCTAGGTTGCCGAAACGAGTCAGCGCTTTGAATCGATCTTCTTTTAGGCTATCGATACTAATATTAATTCGTGACATGCCAGCATCGCGCAATGGTTGTGCAAATTTGTCTAATAAGACACCGTTTGAGGTCATCACTAGCTCTCGGAGGCCATCGAGCTTTCCTAGCTGCTGCGCCAACTCCACAATGCCATTGCGAACCAGTGGCTCGCCGCCTGTTAAACGAATTTTCTCAACCCCCAGCTCGACAAATGCTTTGCCGACCAATGTCATTTCTTCGAGGCTCAGCACCTTAGACTTTGGCAAGAAGGTCATGTTTTCAGCCATGCAATAGGTGCACCGAAGGTTACAGCGATCGGTCACTGACAAGCGCAGGTAGCGTACTTGTCGATCAAACGAGTCGGTTAAAACATAATCGCTATCGTGTCCAAACTCCTCAGTTGGGTTCATCGGGGTCATAACATGGCCTCAGTTAAAGGGAAAAAGGCGAGCTTCTGTCCAATCTCGATCGCGCTGTCAATGTCTTGCCTCACAAGCCCGTCAGCCCAGGACAACGACGACAGCACGCCACTACTCAAATTAGGGAAACGCTCTGCGTGTAAATCGCCATTTGCATCGGCTTGAACCTTGACTCTAATGTACTCCTCACGAGAGCTGAACGATTTAGCAAACGCGGCTCTGACAGGGTAAGAAGTTGGTTCGTCGCGCTCTTGACCTTGTAGACTAGCAAGCAATGGAACACCGAGCAGCTGAAAAACGGTATAGGACGAAACTGGGTTACCCGGCAGCCCTAAAAACGGCACTCCGGCAATACGTCCAAATGCGACAGGCTTTCCTGGCTTCATTTGTACTTTCCACATCGAAAGCTCGCCCAGCGCTTCAACCGCAGGCTTTACATGGTCTTCGTCACCTACAGAGACTCCGCCACTAGAAATAACAACATCCGCATTTTTTGAGGCGTCGATGAGTGCCTCCTTTGTCGCACTCAGAGTATCTTCTACAATTCCACAGTCATAAATTAAGACCCCTAGCTGCTCACACAAAGCCACAAGCAATGGACGATTAGAGTTGTATATTTGACCTGCTTTTAAAGGTTGACCAGGCTCAACTAATTCGTCACCAGTGGAAAACAACGCTACGGTGAGCTGTTTATAAACAGGCACCGTAGCCTGGCCAATCGATGCTAGCAAACTAATATCAATAGCATTCAGCTTTTGACCAACACCAATCACCTTCGCACCTTGGCTGATATCTTGACCTTTGGGCCGCACGTTAGCGCCGCTAACGACTGGTTTTAAAATCGTCACAAACGATTCATCATGATCGCAATGCTCTTGAATAACAACAGCGTCAGCGCCACAAGGCATTACGCCACCGGTGAATATTCGGGCCGCCGAACCCGCTTCTAAAGCGCTTGGGTGTATACCAGCCGGTATGCGCTGAGAAATCGGCAACTTGCTTTGTTGATCACCCAGGTCAGACGACCGAATAGCAAAGCCATCCATTGCGCTATTATCTGCTGGCGGAATCGCTAGCGCCGAAATAACATCGGCACTAGCCACACGACCTAATGCAGATTGAATTGGCAGCACCTCAGATTCTAGTTCGGTCGTTTGCTGCTGAATCTTATGCCGAGCTTGAGCAAGCGTAATCATTTGCCAGCGTTCGTGTGCGACACGAAATTACATGGCCGATGGCGACTATCAAGTTGCTCGCTTAAAATACCCTCCCAACCAGTGCGACACGCTCCTGTGGAACCTGGCAGGCAAAAAATCACGGTTTTATTGGCGATTCCTCCAAGAGCCCGAGATTGAACGGTTGAAGTACCTATATCACCCAGCGATAAATGCCTAAACAGCTCTCCGAAACCGTCAATCTGTTTATCAAATAACGGCGCTAGCGCTTCAGGAGTACTGTCTCTACCAGTAAAACCTGTTCCACCGGTACTTATGATGGCATTTACGCCCCTATTCGCTATCCATTGAGACACTTGAGCCCGTAGCAAATAGATGTCATCAATTACAATTTCACGTGCGACCAATTTATGCCCCACCGCCACAACTTGATCAGCGATATATTGACCCGATGTGTCATTTTCAAGCGTGCGAGTATCCGATACCGTTAACACGGCTACGTTCATCGGAATAAATCCTTTATTGGAAATCATTTTATTTCTCATTCACTGTCAGGGAGGTTTTAGACTCAGCGCTATTGTGGGCTGAATCGTGTTGCTGCCAGCGCTCAACAGCCGATACGTCTTTATTTTTTTTGCCGAGCCACTGCTCGCCCCTAGTGCCTACTTCTTTTTTCCAAAAAGTGGCTCGGGTCTTAAGGTAGTCCATTATAAATTGGGCCGCTTGAAAGGCGTTATCACGGTGGCGGCTTGCTACCGCGACCATCACAATTTGCTCGCTGGCATGAATGATACCAACGCGGTGAATGATTCTCGCCAAATCAAACGGAAAGCGAAGCGCCGCTTGATCAATAATTTCTTGGCACAACGACTCGGTCATGCCAGGGTAATGCTCAAGCTCTAAAAACTCCACCGTCTCTGCGCAACCTTGAGTGTCATATAAGTCTCGAACCAAACCGACGAAAAAAACAATCGCTCCGGCACTAGGTGCTTGCTCGCAGATCTTGGCGTATTCCTCGCCAACATCAAAGTTTGCCTCACATATGATTACGTCATTCATCTTTAAGCTTAATTAACCGCCCGAGACGGGCGGCAAAATACCGACCTCTGCATCGTCGGGAAGCAATGCATCCCAGCCAGCATATTTATGATTAACCGAAACCATTGCGCTTTCATCACGTAAGACCTCTATCAGACTATCAGGCACATACGGTCCCAACCCATCTAATAGGTCACGTACCCGGACCATCTCGCCAACAGGTAATTGAACTTGATTGACACCCGCCACGTCGCGTAGATGAGCAAAAAATAAAACTTTAATCATTGCGCACCCAATCTCCCGATTTACCGCCTTGTTTTTCCAGCAACATAATTGATTCAATCACTATGCCTTTATCAAGCGCTTTGCACATATCGTAAATCGTTAATCCAGCGATAGAGGCGGCCGTAAGAGCTTCCATTTCAACACCGGTCTTTCCTGTTGTCGTGCAGCTCGCTGTGATTTCTATACCCTGCTTTTCGCCATTCATGTACTCTTCGATATCAATGGTGACCTTGCTAAGTGGCAATGGATGACACAATGGGATCAAATCGGAGCATTTTTTTGCCGCCTGTATCCCCGCTATACGGGCCGTTGCTAGAAGATCGCCCTTAGCAATACTCTGCTCACGAACCCGGTTAAGTACGTCCGCACTCAGACTCACACGAGCCTGGGCCACGGCTACTCGCTTAGTGTTGGGTTTCTCCGAAACGTCCACCATATTGGCTTCACCGGCGGCATTCAAATGGCTAAATTTTTTTGACCTTTCTCTCATAAATTAGATGCTACTTAAAAGCCCGCAGACAAACAACCGATGAGAAGAGTTTGATCACAATTGATATAGAAAATAGTTGAATTCTCAGCACTGTCTTAAATTAGAAGAGGCTTACATTTATAATACTTTCACTTATAACAAAAAGACCGCTGAATAGTGATAATTATTCTAAATACTTCAACGGCTTTTGTTTACAAATAGGCACGACGCCTATAATCTTTGCGCTTGATTTAGCAAGCTTATTAGTAAGGCCGTTAGCGCAAGTATAACGGTAGATAATAGAGACATATCATGGCAGCAAATATCCGCGAAGAAGAAGTCTTAACAGTTCACCACTGGAATGACACACTATTCAGTTTCACTACCACTCGTGACCCTGGTTTTCGCTTCGAAAACGGTCAATTTATTATGATCGGCATGGAAATAAATGGAAAACCATTGATGCGTGCCTATAGCATCGCCAGCGCTAACTACGAAGAACATATGGAGTTCTTCAGCATTAAAGTACAAGATGGCCCGCTTACGCAGCACCTACAAAAAATCAAACCTGGCGATAAATTACTAATGAGTAAAAAGCCAACCGGTACGTTATTGGTTGAAGCGCTAAAGCCGGCCAAGCATTTATACTTGCTGGCGACGGGTACTGGTCTAGCGCCCTTCATGAGCGTAATCAAGGACCCTGAAGTATATGAGCGCTTCGACAAAGTAATTTTGACTCACGGAGTACGCGAAGTGTCTGAACTAGCTTACCAAGACGTGATTAAGGAATTACCTGAAAATGAGTTTTTTGGAGAAATGGTTCAAGGTAAATTATTGTACTACCCTACCGTTACACGTGAAGACTTTCACACTCAAGGGCGTTTAACCGATGCATTAACCTCTGGGAAAATGGCCGAGTCTCTAGGCTTACCGCCAATCAATGTTGAAGACGACCGGTTCATGCTATGCGGCAGCCCATCAATGTTGAAAGACTTCTGCGTTATTCTCGACGAAAAAGGCTTCAAAGAAACGATTCGAGGTGATGTCGCAGAATACGTTATCGAACGTGCCTTTGTAGAAAGCTAACGCTGTAGATAGATTAGCAACCGTTCTCGAACGGCGTGACCACTTTAGCATTAGGTCGCGCCTTTTTTGTGCCCGCTGTTTGTGTCGAGTCTATCGCCAACATTACCACCAGACTAAGCTTATTTGCCGTGTATATCTGCACGGCAAATAACAATAGCGTTCTCCGCTGAATAGGACACAGCAAGGCAGTGCACTCTGATCACAGAAGCGCTTAAGATCACAGAAGCGCTTAAACGGGACAATGATTTAAACTAGCGCCCTTTTATAAAGTGCCAACAGTCTAGCCCAAGCGCGCTCGGCGTGAACTTCATTATAGACAGCCGAGTCCGGCGGACACCATCCGTGCAAGGTACCATCGTAAACCTCAATTTCAGCTGGTATGCCTGCATCAGCATAAGCTTTAGCCAATATCGATTTTACTTCGGGACTCTTCTCATCGTCATTTTCGGCAATCGCATGCAATATATGCGCAGTTGTTTGCGGAATGAGTAAATGAGGACTATCGTCCTTGTCAGTGGCTAAACCACCGCCATGAAATGATGCGGCCGCGCCAATTCTATCTGGCACTGCGGCGGCCGTTCTCATAATGATTGGCCCGCCCATACAGTAGCCTGCCGTGCCGATTTTACGATCGCTATCGACATCATCTTGTTGATCCAAGAAGCTAACGAACGCTTTGGCGTCACTAAAATGTGTCTCCGCCGAAAGCTCTCGATACATCGGCAATACAATCTCTCTGGTTTCAGGGTCTCTAAAACTAGCACCTTCATTAATCACCGGCGCCTTGGCGCTTCGATAAAATGGGTTAACAACCAATACCGAATACCCTGATTCAGCTAAACGTTTTCCCATGGTACGAAACGCCGGCCTCAAACCTAAGATATCAGGCCAAATCAGCACCGCAGGATGAACACCAGAAGACGGGCGGACGAAATAAGCATCGCACTCACCGTCGGGCGTCTTAATACTTACCTCTGACTCTTTAACGTCAGCCGCATTCACAACACTGGGCAGGGCCGCAACAAATGCAGAAACAGCGGACATTTTGCCAAATTGCCTCCTATTCAGCTTACCGCCACTGTTAACAAATTCATCAATATCATTTTCTGTTTCTAGATCACACATCAACTAAACCTCTTAATTATCTCTTTAATACAACTAAACGTAAAAGGGCGCGTACCAATGGTAAACGCCCTCTTAAACCTTAATTACTGATTTTATCTAATTATCTAATAACAAGTTAAGCACACCTGGACTTAGGTTATTACTAGCATCAACAGGTTCCTCACCTTCAGGAAAGAAACCAAGTTCTGACGGATCTACGACTCCGCCGCCGATACGAACAAATACGATATTGCTTCGCTCGCGAATATTATTAAATGACAATCGATTCCGGGTAATGCCTGCAACCATAAAACCAACCACATCACCCGTTCGAGCGACATAGTTACCCAACGGGGCGAATCTCAAATGACCAGGGCCTCTAAGAGCGGATAAATCTCGAGTGGTGGACCCCACTCTTAAAAACTCCCATGTGGCGCCGTGCCAAACACCGTCGACCTGAATGAAAGCCCATGCATTGGCATTACAGCACGACAAATCACCAGCGCCATTCTGACCACTAGAGCGGGGCCAAATATTCGTTCTATCAGAACGTAAAATCACCGTTCCTCCAGATATTCCAGCTTCTAATGTAGCGGTTTCTTCCATGCTCGCCATAAACGAAGCAAGCCCTGGAACATTAATTTCTGTAAACACCACACCGGAGTCTAAATCAAATGGAAACGCGGCATGAGAATTACCGACATTGAGGAATCCAATAAAAGCGATACAGCAAAGAAGTATTTTACGTGAAAAAGTATGAATGATTTGTCTGTTCATGAACAACCCGTTATTGATGGAATTTTATTTTAACCGAGAGTACCAGTATGACCGGACTTTAATAGGAATCCTTACAACATAAAAAATAGTAGCGACTAACTCTTGATGAATTTCTTAGAACTAATGCCTCTAAAATCAATTATACCGAGGCCACAATAACCTCGCTCGATAAGATTAGCATGAGCAAGAATTTCTCTGAGTGACAATTCAAAAATTTAATATTAGTGATTCTTGAGACAGGAGTTTTCCACCGAACGCCATGTTGACAAAAAAACCCGTACCCAATTTATGTCATCGAGTACGGGTTTGATTTATGCTGAAATTTTGAACTTAGAGAAACGCAAAGTGCTCAGCGTCAATCGCCATCATGCTCTCCATGCCATTTTTGATTGCGGCTTCATGCGCTAGCGTGCGAGGCATAATGCGCTGGAAATAAAAATCGGCCGTCGCAATTTTGGTTTTATAGAATTCAGGTTCTGACGCACCGTTACTTAATGCCTTTTCAGACGCAACCGCGGCTTCCGCCCAGAAATAAGCGACAGTGACATAGCCGGCGAACATCAAATAATCGACAGCGGCGGCATTCACTTCATCGGTGTCACGCATTGCCGAAAAACCGACTGATCGAGTTAAAGATTCCCAGGTGCCCACATAGGCTTTAAGCTGCTTAGCAAATTTATTTCGCTTGTTCTCTTTAATGAACGTCTCTACCTTAGCCATCATTGGCTTGAGTACTTTACCGCGAGTACCCAATATTTTACGGCCAAGCAAGTCCAAACCTTGTATGCCGGTAGTACCTTCGTAGAGCTGCGAAATGCGAGCATCACGCACTTCTTGTTCCATGCCCCACTCCTTAATAAAGCCGTGACCACCGAGCACTTGAATACCATAGTTCGTTGTTTCCATTGACGTTTCAGATAGAAACCCCTTAGCAATTGGTGTCAGTACTGCAAGCATTGCTTCGGCATCTTCGTGCTCTTCTTTGGAGAAATCTGGTGACTGCTCAATGTCTACCATCTGGCCACAAAACATATTTAACATACGGCCACCTTCGGCGAACGCTTTTTGCGTTAACAGCATACGACGTACATCTGGGTGACAAATAATCGGGTCAGCGTTTTTCTCAGGCATGACACGTGGCTTTACGCGAAACTGCACGCGATCCTTAGCGTAGCTAAGTGCTTTTTGAAATGATACTTCCGAGTGAGCTTGGCCATGCATTGCTACGCCTAAACGAGACTCATTGATGAAGGTAAACATAGCGCGCATGCCTTTGTGAGGCTCGCTGATTAAGTAACCTTTGGCGCCATCAAAATTCATTACACATGTTGAATTTCCATGAATGCCCATTTTTTCTTCGATAGAGCCACACGAAACGGTGTTCCGCTCACCAAGAGAACCGTCTTGATTAACGTTGAATTTAGGCACCACGAATAAGGAAATCCCTTTGATACCAATTGGGGCATCTGGCAGGCGAGCCAAGACAATGTGAACGATGTTGTCGCCCATGTCATGTTCACCTGAAGAGATAAATATCTTGCTTCCAGAGAGTTTGTACGCACCCTCTTCACTTGACTCTTGGTCCACCTCTGCATAGGTTTTCAACAAGCCTAAATCGGAGCCACAGTGAGGCTCGGTTAGACACATTGTACCCGTCCAGTTACCCGCAACCATTGGTGGCATAAAACGCGCTTTTAGCTCATCATTTGCATGCGTGTAGACCGTCTTGACAGCACCTTGGCTCAAACCAGGGTACATACTCCATGAGTGATTTGACGCAATCATCATTTCCATCATGACCAAACCTACCGATTCAGGCATACCCTGACCGCCAAATTCGGCAGGCCCACATAATGCCGGCCATCCATTTTCTACAAAGCTCGTGTAGGCTTCTTTAAAACCTTTAGGCGTAGTAACTTCACCATCATTAAAATGACACCCTTCTTCATCACCGCTAGCATTCAAGGGCTCAAGTTCGTTTTCACAAAACTTAGCGGCTTCTTGGTAAATAGCTTCTAGAAGCTCAGGCTCTGCAAGTTTGCCTTTGGTAAACTTCGCGTAATGACCAGGCATATCCAACACTTCGTCGGACACAAATTTCATATCTTTTAATGGGACTTTATAGTTCATGGTAAATACTCTTTAGAATTTTCAAAAAATTTATCAGTGGCTAGCAGCGCGCGTGCTTAATCGCTTACGAGTCTGCTAACAGTTTTCTTACCAGCTCGATTATTGACTGGCTGTAGCTATTTATTTGTTTGTCTTGTTGCTCAATTGAAATAGTGGTCTTCCAAGGGCTCAGTGTCTTCCACGGTTTTAAATACCAGTCCTCCAATAAGACAACAATCGTATTTGCGACCATACGAGGGTCATCAGTATGAAAGTCTCCAGCGTCGACACCTGCCTGTATCTGCGCTTCGAAGCTTTTAATACCGTCTAACTCAATTTGCTTTGACTCTCGCTGCTGAGCTTCGGGAAGACAACGAGTTTCGAAATACAAGAAGAAATACCATGGCTGCAGCAAAGTGCTTGCGTATAGGTGAAAGCGGATACTTTGTTCGATTTTCGACCACCACGAGTCGGATTGCATCGCATGTTGGCGAGTCAACTCACTGGATAATCGAACAATGTCGGCAATCATTAAGGCGATATCTTCTTTCTTGGAAATACAGGAATAGATCGACCCCATGCTCATGCCTGTCTGGCGTGACAAGTCACGCAATGACATGCGATCAAAACCCGACGTCGCTGACACTTCAAATGTAGCGGTTAGAATCTTCTCTAAATTGGCGACAGCAAAGCGTGCCTTTTGGGTCTGAACAATATCGCTATTGCGATCAAAAACAGTGTTATACAAAGACGCTCCCTGCAAAGGAAAGCGCTCAATAAAAGA